>DASSUD010000376.1:0-3794 GCA_035707385.1 Acidimicrobiales bacterium | reverse complement strand
CGTGGCGGTGGAGGCCCTGGAGGCGCGGCTCGACCAGCCGGGGGTCGTCCCACGCCTCCAGGGGCGTGGGCCACGGCAGGCTGAGGAGCCCGGCGCCGTCCCGGGCGGGAGGGGTGGAGACGAAGCGCATGACTCACCCGCGAGCGTACGGCTGCGTTCTGGCGTTCGTTCGTGTCGGTTTCCGGCACGAACGAACGCCGGACCTCATGCCACCGAGCGGTCCTCCGCCGCCGGGTCCCGCAGGTCGAACACCCGGTAGGCATGGCCGATCACGGGCTGGGCCACGTTGCGGACCCGGATGCCGCCCGGGGTCACGCCCCGCTCGCTGCCGTGGTGGGCGTGGCCGTGGACCACCAGGTCGGCGCCGGCCGTGTCGATGGCCTCGGCCAGCAGGTGGCTGCCCAGGAAGGGGTAGATCTCCAGGCGCTCGCCCCGGAGGGTCTCCTCCACCGGCGAGTAGTGCAGCAACGCCAGCGTGCGATCGGCGCGCCGGCTCACGCCCCGGAGGGCGTCGTGCAGGCGGGCGGCCTCGCGGCGGGTCTCCTCGACGAACGCCTTCATGGCCCGCTCCCCGAAGGCGGTGGCGCAGGCTCCGGCGAACCCACCCCCGAACCCCTTGGCCCCCGCCACGCCGACCACGGTCCCGCCGATCTCGACCGTGGTGGACGTCCCGTCGAGCACGGTCACGCCTGCGCCGGACAGCACCTCGGTGACGGCGCCGGGCTGGTCGGCGTGGAAGTCGTGGTTGCCGAGCACCGCCACCACCGGAATGGTCACGGCGGCCAGCTCGCCCGCCACCAGCGCGGCCTCGTCCGCGGTACCGCAGCGGGTGAGGTCGCCGGCCAGCAGCAGCAGGTCCGCCCGCTCGTTCACGTGGGCGAGGCCGCGGGCCACCTGACCGGCCGAGTCGGGGCCCACGTGGATGTCGCCCACAGCTGCGATCCGGGTCACCGAAGCTCCTCCACGGCCCCGCCCTCGTCGGTCGACACCACCGACAGCTCGTTGACGACGCGGTGGCCCGGCGCGTGCTCGGCGGCCACCTCGGCCGCCACCACCGCGATGGCCTCCCGCAGCGCGGTGGTCGTCACCGTGCCGGTGAGCACCAGCCGGTCCCCCGCCACGGTGACGTCCACGCCCAGCTCGCGGGCCCGGCCGTCGGCGGCCAGGGCGTCCTGGATGTGCTGGACCAGATAGGCGGCGGGCATCGGGTCGGTCGTCACCGGACCGGCTCCCGTGCCACGGGCGGTTGGGGGTGGACCACCTCGAACAGCTCCTCGATGATCTCGGCCGGCACGGCCAGGTCGATCGACTCGGCGTACAGCAGCAGGCTCAGCAGCCGCCGGGGCCCGGCGAGGCGGGCCCGGCCGAGCAGGTACTGCCAGTCGAGCTGGCAGCGGCCGATCACGGCCAGGGCGTCGTACCAGTGGTGCGGGCTGTGCTCGGCGGCGGCCAGCGCCTTGATGACCAGCAGGTCCTCGGGCGACACCAGCGGGGCGGTGACGCCCAGGTACTCCCGCTCGCTGCCCCGGGACAGCATCTCGTCGTCGAGGTACAGGTCGCCACTGGACCGGAAGATGACGTCCACCAGGACCCCGTGCTTCCAGGCCTTGTAGAGCCAGTAGGGGTCCTTCTCCTTGGTGTCGAACCCGGCGGCGGCCAGCGCCTCCAGGGCCCGCTTGGCGGCGTCGGGCCGGACGAACACGTCGATGTCGTCGGTCGTCCGGGGGCGGGCGAAGGTGGCCGCGCTCATGCCGCCGATCAGCAGGAAGGCGACGTCGGCCCCGCGCAGCACGGCGATGACCTCACCCAAGGCCGTCCGGATGGCGGCATCGGTGGGCTCCTTGCCCTCCTCGTAGTGCGATCCCATGACCCCGCAAGAGTTCCCGGGCGGTCGCGGGGGCAAACCCCGGGGCCGGTCAGCCGTAGGCGGCGAAGAACCCGCTCAGGTCGTCCACCATGCGGTCGAACGACTCGGCCGCGAACAGCACCGGCTGGTAGCGGGTGATGTCGTAGTCGAGCGTGCCCATCTGCCCGATGTCCCAGGGCCGGATCTCGGCGGAGCGGAACTCCTCGATCTCGCCGTAGGACGACAGCAGGCCGGCGCCGTAGGCCCGGAGCTCACCGTCCTCCCGCACGACGCCGAACTCGAGCGTGAACCAGAAGACCTTGGAGAAGACGTCGAGCGCCTCGTCGGTGGACGCCCGCCGGGAGGCGTGCCCGGCCAGCTCGTAGAGGTCGGCGAAGACGGGGTTCCCGAGCATGTTGGCGTGGCCGATGATCTCGTGCACGATGTCGGGCTCTGGCGTGTAGAACGGCACCGAGTGGTGGCGGATGTACTGGGTCGACAGGAACGTGCGGTCGGCCAGGGCCCCGTAGAACTCGCGGGTGGGCACCAGGCCCGGCACCGGCTGGATGTGGAACCCGGTGAGCCCGTGGACCCGCTCGTCCACCTCCCGGAGCTGGGGCACCCGGTCGGCCGGGAGGGTCACGGCCGCCGCGCCCTCCCGGTAGGCGCGGCATGCGTAGCGCTCGTGCTTGCGGGCCAGCTCGTGGGAGACGAGACGCCACACCGCGTCCTCGTCGGGCGTGTACTCGACGTCGGGGATCGGCGTGCCCCGCACGTGCGACCGGCCGACCTCGGCGATGGCGGCCCGGCGCCGGCGGTAGGCGGGATCGGTGAAGCCCGGATGGTCCTCGGGCAGGTCGAACATGCCCGACCGGACGGTCTCGGTCCCGGTCATGCGACCATGGTCTTCCCCCGGAGCGAGGTGTTCAACATCTCGGGAAAATCCCAGACGTCTAGCGCGCGGGATCGCCTACTGTCTCGACGGAACGGCGGGACAGCGCTAGGGGGTATGCAGCATGTCCAGCGCACGTCAGCTCGACGACGTCGACCGCAACATCGTGGCCGCGCTGGTCGAGGACGGCCGGCTCTCGGTCAACGAGCTCGCCCAGCGGGTGGGCGTCAGCCGGGCCACAGCCTATGCCAGGCTCGACAGGCTCCGCTCCGACGGGGTCATCACCGGCTTCACCGCCACCGTGGACCCGGCCCGGGCCGGCCTGGGCGTCGCCGCGCTGATCCTGGTCAACGTCGAGCAGAACGAGTGGCGCTCCGCCCGTGACGAGCTGCTGCACCTGCCCGGGGTCGAGTACCTGGCCTTCACCAGCGGCGGGTTCGACATGGTGGCCCTGGTGCGGGTGCCGTCCATCGAGGCCCTGCGGGACGTGGTGCTCGACCGCCTCCACGGCGCCACCCACGTCCGCTCGACCCAGACGGTGTTCGTGCTCGACGAGCAGCGCCGCCAGGTCCCCGTGCCGTAGCGGCTCACTACCCCTTGGCTCACGGCCGACGGGGCTGCGCGGTGCTCAATACCCGAAGTCCTGGGTCCAGGTCCACGCCGCCGTGTTGAGGCCCACGCCGATGGTGGTGAGCCGGCAGTTCTCGATGTTCCGGCGATGGCCCTCCGACCCCATCCAGGAGGACATGACGCTCTCGGCCGTGCGCTGGCCCCTGGCGATGTTCTCGGCCCCGGGGAGCGGGTAGCCGGCATTCTTGATCCGCTGGTCGAAGGTGACGCCCTCGGGCGTGGTGTGGCTGAAGTAGTCGCGGGCGGCCATGTCGTCGCTGTGGCCCTGGGCGGCGGCGGTGAGCCGGGGTCGACCGTGACCGGGGGGCACGGCGTGGCCGCCGCGGCCCGGGCGGCGTTGACCAGCGCCACCACCTGGTCGGTCGGCGGGACCACCACGACCACGGCCGTGGTCGGCACCGGGGCGGGTGCCTCCGTCGGCGGCGG
>DASSUD010000375.1:0-2538 GCA_035707385.1 Acidimicrobiales bacterium | reverse complement strand
GGCCACCAGCGCGGTCGATCCCGAGACCGAGCGTGCCCTGACCCAGGCGCTCGACCGCCTGTCGGAGGGCCGGACGCTGGTGTCGATCGCCCACCGGCTGTCCACGGCCGAGGCGGCCGACGAGGTGCTGGTGTTCGACGGGGGCCGCATCGTGGAGACGGGCACCCACGACGAGCTGGTGCGCCGGGGCGGCAGGTACGCGTCGCTGTACGAGAGCTGGCTGGGCAACACCCGGGTGGAGCAGGCGTCGTAGCTGCGTCCGTCCTAGGTCGCCGGCGGGCCCACGGCCCCGATGCGGGCGAGGTAGCCGTGGAGGGACTCGATCACCCGGAACACGTCCTCGTCGGTGACGTCCATCCCCGACGCCTCGGCCCGTCCGAGCACCCAGGCCACCGCGTCGTCGTCGGCCAGGACCACTGCGGGGGTGTCGCCGCCCGGCAGCGCGACCTCCTCGCCCGGCTCGGCGAGGACGCCCCGGCCCTCCAGGTGGGCCATAGCCGCCACGATCAGCTCGCGGACCTCGTCGTAGGTCAGCCGGGCCTGGGCCTCGGCCGGCAGGGCGTCGGCCACGTGGTGGACGGCCTCGTCCAGGTCGAAGATGGTGGGCGGCGGCTGGTGTCCGAGCCGGAACGACTCCCGGCCCACCGCCACGGCGGCGATGGCGAAGACGAGCAACGCGGCGACGAGGGCGAACAGCCAGACCACCGCCGCAGGATAGGCCCGGCCCCGGAGAGCGCCGTGCGCCCCGCCAGCCGCCAGAATCTCCCGGTGCGGATCTTCCGGTTCGATGACGAGGCCACGATCCCGGTGTCGCGCTACGGGTCCCGGTTCCGGATCGGCCCGCTGGCGGGCGAGGTCACCGGCGCGCAGGTCCAGGTCGTGTACCTGCCGCCGGGCGGGCTGGTCGGGCACCACCCGGCCGCCGCGCCCCAGCTGTTCGCCGTGGTCGCCGGGCGGGGGGAGGCGACCGGCCGCGGCGGCGAGCGCCGCGCCATCGGTCCCGGCCTCGCCGCCTGGTGGGAGACCGGCGAGGAGCACGGCGTGACCAGCGACGAGGGCCTGACCGCCGTGGTCGTCGAGGGACGGTTCGCGGTGCGGGCGCTGGGCGTCACGGCGGACATCGTGGTCACGGACTACGACCCGGCCTGGCCCGGCTGGTTCGAGGCCGTGCGGGAACACGTGTGGCCGGCGGTCTCCGACATAGCCCTGCGCATCGACCACGTCGGCTCCACGTCGGTGCCGGGGCTGGCCGCCAAGCCGATCGTCGACCTCGACGTCGTGGTGGCCACCGAGGACGAGGTGGAGCCCGCCATCCGGGCGCTGGCCGGGCGCGGCTACCGGTGGCGGGGCGACCTCGGGGTGGTCGGCCGGCAGGCGTTCACGGCGCCGGCGGGCTCCGACCTGCCCGCCCACCACCTGTACCTGGTGGTGGAGGACAGCAGGGCCCACCTCGACCACTGGCTGCTCCGGGACCTGCTGCGGGCCGACCACGGGGCCCGGGACCGCTACGCCGCCCTCAAGCGGCGCAACGCCGAGCTGGCGGACCGGGACATCGACGTGTACGTGGCGGCCAAGGCCGGGCTGGTGGCGGAGCTGCTGACCCGGGCCCGGGCCGAGCGGGGCCTGCCGCCGGTCGCCTACTGGGAACCCGGGGTCGAGCTCCCGTCCCCGGCCGGGGAGGACCGGTGACCGACCGGCCCGAGGTCGCCGTGGTGGGGGCGGGCATCCTCGGCCTGGCCACGGCCCGGGAGCTGCTGATCCGCCACCCGCACCTGGCGGTCACCGTCCTCGACAAGGAGGACCGGGTCGCCGCCCACCAGACCGGCCACAACAGCGGGGTACTCCACGCCGGGCTCTACTACGCCCCCGGCTCGCTCAAGGCCCGCCTGTGCCGGGAGGGCAAGGCGGCCGTGGAGCGCTTCGCCGGTGACCACGGCATCCCGGTCGAGCGGTGCGGGAAGCTGGTCGTGGCCCTGGACGAGCCGGAGCTGGGGCGCCTCGACGACCTCCACCGGCGTGCCGAGGCCAACGGCGTCGAGGGCCTGGAGGTGCTGGGCCCGGCCGGGATCGCCGAGCGGGAGCCCCACGCCGCCGGCATCCGGGCGCTGTGGTCGCCGGGCACCGGCATCGTCGACTTCGGTGCGGTGGCCCGGGCGCTGGCCGACGACGTGGTGGCCCGGGGCGGCACCCTCCACCTCGGCCGCCCGGTCGAGCGCATCGAGCGCCGGTCCACCGAGATCGTGCTCGACACCCCTACCGGACCGGTGGTGGCCCGCCACGTGATCTCGTGCGCCGGGCTGCACGCCGACGCGCTGGCCCGCCAGCTGGGCGACGACGGCCCCGAGCGGATCGTGCCGTTCCGGGGCGACTACTACACGCTGGTGGGCGGGTCGCGGACGCTCGTCAACGGCCTGATCTACCCGGTGCCCGACCCCCGGTTCCCGTTCCTCGGCGTGCACCTGACCAAGCGCATCGACGGCGAGGTCCTGGCCGGGCCCAACGCGGTGCTGGCCTTCGCCCGGGAGGGCTACCGCCGGC
>DASSUD010000374.1:0-10374 GCA_035707385.1 Acidimicrobiales bacterium | reverse complement strand
CCTTCGTGCCCCTGCGCAACGTGGACCACTTCGCCACGCCCAAGGACTTCAGGTTCATGGACGCCGCGCTCGACTTCCTCGACGCCCAGGTCTGACATGCGCAGGCCGAGTCGGTGACACGCTCCCGGCTCACCGTCGGCGCCGTGACCGACCGGCTCGCCGCGGCCGGCTGTGTGGCGGCCGACGAGGAGGCAACCGAGCTCGTCGCCGCCGCCGGCAGCGACGGCATCCTCGAGACGTTCGTCAGCCGGCGGGAACAGGGTGAGCCCCTGGCCTGGATCACCGGCACGTGTCGGTTCTGCGGTCACACCGTCCGCGTCGACCCCGGCGTCTACGTGCCGCGGGCTCAGAGCGAGGAACTGGCCCGCCGGGCGGCGACGCTTCTCTCCGGCCGCGACAGCCCGCGCGCGGCCGACCTCTGCACAGGGTCGGGCGCTGTCGCCGTCCACCTCCTCGCCGCCGTTCCCGCCGCGACGGTCGTGGGCGTCGACGCGGACCCGCGGGCGGCCGCCTGTGCCCGTCGCAACGGCGTACCGGTCGTCGTGGGCGATCTCGGTCGGCCGCTCGTCCCACGCGCCTTCGACGTCGTGACCGCGGTCGCCCCCTACGTGCCGACGGCGGACCTCGCCTTCCTGCCGTCGGATGTCCAGACCTACGAGCCGCGACGGGCGCTCGACGGAGGCGACGACGGGCTCGATGTGCTGCGCGACGTCGTCGAGTCGGCCGCACGACTCCTGCGTCCCGGTGGGTGGCTCCTCGCCGAGATCGGCGGCGATCAGGATCGGCGGCTGGCACGGACGCTCGACGACTGCGGGTTCGATCCGGCCGGCACGTGGCTCGACGAGGACGACGACCTGCGCGGGCTCGCCGCCCGGCTCTCCGTCACCGGCTCGGGTCAGGCCCGGTGGCCGCAGGTCGACTGACGCCGCGCAGGTATGAGAAGATCATTTCCATATCAACCCCGACCCGCGGAGCCCTCCCATGCAACTGTCCATGCAGCTTTCCTACGCCGGTGGCTTCAAGGAAGGGGTCGAGCAGGTCGTCGAGTACGAGAAGGCGGGCCTCGACCTGGTGTGGGTGGCCGAGGCGTACTCCTTCGACGCCGTCACCAGCATGGGCTACCTGGCGGCCCGCACCGAGCGGGTCAAGATCGGCTCGGGCATCCTGCCCATCTACTCCCGCACCCCCGCGCTGCTGGCCATGACCGCCGCCGGCCTCGACGCCCTGTCCGACGGGCGCTGCGTGCTCGGCCTCGGTGCCTCCGGCCCCCAGGTCATCGAGGGCTTCCACGGCGTGCCCTACGACCGCCCGCTGGGCCGCACCCGCGAGATCATCGACATCTGCCGGCAGGTGTGGCGCCGCGAGAAGCTGGAGCACCAGGGCGCGAGCTACCAGATCCCGCTGCCGCCCGGGCAGGGCACCGGGCTGGGCAAGCCGCTCAAGCTCATCAACCACCCCGTGCGCAGCTCGATCCCGATCTACGTGGCCTCGCTGGGCCCCAAGAACGTGGAGATGACCGCCGAGCTGGCCGACGGCTGGCTGCCGCTGTTCTACGTGCCGGAGAAGGCCAAGGCGGTGTGGGGCGACGACCTGGCGGCCGGCGCCGCCAAGCGGGCGCCCGACCTGGCGCCCCTCGAGGTGGTGGCAGGCGGCCTGCTGGCCGTGGGCGAGGGTGCCGAGTCCGTGCGCGAGTTCTCCCGCCCGATGGTGGCGCTCTACACCGGCGGCATGGGGGCCAAGGGCCGCAACTTCTACAACGACCTCCTCAAGCGCTACGGCTACGAGGCCGAGGCCGAGGCCATCCAGGACCTCTACCTGGACGGGCGCAAGGACGAGGCCGCGGCCCTCGTCCCCGACGACCTGCTGGAGGCCACGTCGCTGTGCGGCCCGGAGGGTTACGTGAAGGAGCGCCTGGCCGCCTTCAAGGAGAGCGGCGTGACCACCCTGAACGTGACCCCGGTCGGCCCCGAGCCGGTCAAGCTCATCGAGCAGGTGAAGGGCTGGATCCAGGACCTCTAGCGGCGCTGGTCGCCGGGCTCGTGCCCGGGGAGGCCCGGTAGCACGGGGAGGTACCCCTCCATGCGTGCCACGCTCAGATGCTGCCAGCAGACGTGGCGCACGTCGGTGCCAGTGGCTCCGCGTCGCTCGACGACGTTCCAGCCCCGGTGAGGGCAGCGGACCCCACTCCACCACTCGCAGGCGGCAGTGCCGCCGCCCTCGTCTCTTGACACGTCGGGCGGCCTCATCCATTGACCTCGCGGAACGTCATCCCCCACGTCTCCTTCACACTCGTGTATACGAGTATACGAGATGAGGTGGACGGCTGGGACCATCCCCCTTGTGCTGGGGCGCTCCTCCCCTTACCGGGCGGGCAACTCGTAGTCGAGTTCGTACACGTCCGACGACATCACGGTGTCGCAGACCTCGACAGCCCGGCCGTCTGTGTCAAAGGCGGTGCGCACGAGGTGGAAGACCGGCACTCCTGCCGGCAGATGCAGCGCCTGGGCCTCCTCCGGCAGCGGCATCCGCGCCCGCACCTGCTCCTCGAAGTGGTCGAGGCGGTGCCCCATCTCCTCGAGCCGGGCGTAGACGCCCCCCGGTCCGGTGTGTGGCTCAGCGATGGCCGTCCCTCTCGCCAGGTTGGCCGGGAGAAACGACGTGGCAAGCTCCACAGGGTGACCGTCGATCAGGTACCGGCGCCGACGTACGACGACCTGCGCACGTCCCTTGAGCGCCAGCCGGCCGGCGATCTCGGGCGACGGGTGCTCCTCGGTCACGATGACCCGATCGACCGAGGGCGACGCCCCTGCCGCCTCGACCTCGGCCAGGAACGCCGCCTTACCGGCTTCCCGGTGACGGCGGGCGAACCGATCGGACCCGAGCCGGCGGACCTTGGGCCGATCCCGGACGTAGCTGCCCTTGCCATGCTCGGCCAGTACGAGACCTTCAGCCTTCAACAGGTTCAGTGATTGACGGACTGTCGTCCGGGTCACGCCGTAGTGCTCGACGAGCTGGGACTCGGACGGCAGCAACTCGCCCGGACCGAACCGGCCCGAAGTGATCAGGTCCCGCAAGTGGTCGGCGATCTGCCGGAACACCGGCCGGTCGATCCCCGGGTCGATCACCCGGGACAGCTCATCGGCGCGGGGGCGGCCGACCATCAGGACTCCTGGACTCGTCTACGCATGGCTACGTTCAAGGGTACCGATCTCGGGAGGAGCACCATGACCGAGGACCACCGCTACTCCGTCAGCGTCGCCGGCGTCGTCGTTGACGACGCCGGCCGGGCCCTCATCATCCAGCGTCGGGACAACGGCCACTGGGAACCGCCCGGCGGCATTCTCGAACACGGCGAGACGATCGAGGACGGCTTGGTGCGAGAGGTCTACGAAGAGACCGGCCTGAAGGTGGAGCCCGGTCCCCTCACCGGCGTCTACCAGAACATGACCCGGAGCATCGTCGCCCTTGTCTTCCGGTGCCGGAGGGTCGACGGGGAGCTCACGTCGAACAGCGAGGTCGCGGCCCTTCGCTGGGCGAGCGCAGCCGATGCCCGGGCATCGATGACCCCTGCGTACGCGGTTCGGGTTCTCGACGCACTCGACTACACGGCCCAGCCCGCCGTACGGGCGCACGACGGCACCAACCTCTGGTAGCGGGCGAAGGGCCACCCCCCGACTGGGCGTTCGTTCGTGTCGATTTCCGACACGAACGAACGCCAGACGAGGGGACTCGCCGCGTGACCACGAAGGCCGGGGACGGGTCTACGCCGGGCGGTGGCGGTCCAGGAAGTCGAGGATCGCCCGGTTGAACACCTCGTTGCGGTCGCCGGCCACCATGTGACCGGCGCCGGCGACGTCGGCGAACTCGGCGTGCGGGGCCCGGGCCAGGAAGTCGCGGGCTCCCTCCTCACTCAGCAGGTCGCTGCTCCGTCCCCGCACCAGCAGCGCCGGCACGGCCAACGCCTCGACCGCGGCGGTGAGCCGGTCGAAGTTGACCACCGAGCGCGTCTCGTCCTCGGCGCCCATGCCCCGGACGAAGGCGGGGTCCCAGTGCCACACCCAGCGCCCGTCGTGCCGCCGGCGCAGGTTCTTGGACAGGCCGGACAGGTCGGTCGGGCGGGGGCGGTGGGGGTTGTAGGCGGCGATGGCGTCGGCCGCCTCGTCGAGCGAGGCGAAGCCGTCGAGGTTGCCGATCATGAAGTCGCCGATCCGCTGCGTGCCCGCCTGCTCCATCCGGTGGGCCACGTCCACCAGCACCACCGCCCGGGCCGTGTCCAGCTGCGGCACCGGGCCCTCGACCACCGCCACCAGCGACGACAGGCCGCCCAAGGAGGCGCCGACCAGGATCGGCGGGGTGGGCAGGGCAGCCGCCACCGCCCGCACGTCGGACGCGAAGGCGTCCAGTGAGTAGTCGCCGTCGGGCGCCCAGTCGCTCTCGCCGTGGCCCCGCATGTCGAGCGACCAGCAGTGCCAGCCGGCCGCCACCAGCGTGCGCCACGTGCCCGACCAGGAGTGGCGGGTCTGGCCGCCGCCGTGGACCAGCACCACGGCGGGGCCGTCGGGCGGGCCGCCCACGTCGGCGGCCAGCGACATCCCGCCGCCGACCGCCAGGCGGGCGACGGCCTCGGCGGGCGTGCTCCCGGGGAAGGACACGGGCGGCTACTTGACCAGCGGGTCGCGGGGGAGGCCCAGGATCCGCTCGCCGATCTGGTTGCGCTTGATCTCGGAGGTCCCGCCGGCGATCGACATGCCCCGGTGCATGAGCACGAGGGCGTTGCTCATGGTGCCCGGGCCGTCCATGAACACCGCGTCGGGGCCGGCGAGCTCGGTCAGGACGGCGGCCGCCTCGTGGCCGATCTCGGACAGGATCAGCTTGGTCATGGCGCCCTCGGGCCCGGGGCCGGCCCCGGCCACCGCCCGGTTGGCGCTGCGCAGGTTGAGCAGGCCCATGGCCTGGTGGGTGGCGACGTAGCGGCCGATGCGCCCGGCCCCGCCCGACAACCGCTCGGGGTGGGCGTCGAAGGGCGGCAGCAGGGCGCTGCCCGGCAGCGACATGCCGCCCTGGCCGCCTCCGATGCTGACGCTCTCGTTGCCGAGGGTGGCGCGGGCCACGGTCCACCCTCCGTCGACCGGGCCGACCACGTCGTCGTCGGGCACGAACACGTCGTTGAAGAACACCTCGTTGAACTCCGAGCCGCCGCTGGTCATGCGCAGGGGGCGGACCTCGACGCCCGGGGCGTGCATGTCGATCACCATCATCGTGATGCCCTCGTGCTTGGGCACGTCGGGGTTGGTGCGCACGGTGGCGAAGCCCATGCCCGCCACGTGGGCGCCGCTGGTCCACACCTTCTGGCCGTTGACCAGCCAGCCGCCGTCCACCCGGGTGCCGCGGGTCTTGATCCCCGCGGCGTCGGACCCCGCGTCGGGCTCCGAGAACAGCTGGCACCAGATGACCTTCTCGTCGAGCGCCGGGCGCACCCACCGGTCGACCTGGTCCTCGGTGCCGTACTGCAGGAGCGTCAGGATGACCCAGCCGGTGATGCCGTAGCCGGGCCGCCTGACGCCCGCCGCCGCGAACTCCTCCTCGATGACGAGCTGCTCGACGGCGCCGGCCTCCCGCCCGTAGGGCTTGGGCCAGTGCGGCATGACGTAGCCCGTGTCGATCAGCTCGGCCCGCTGCTCGTCGGCGGGCAGGCTCCTGATGCGCTCGGCGACGGCTCGCACCTCGGTGCGGATGGCCTCGGCCTCGGGCGGCAGCTCCACGGCCTTGGAGCGGACGACGCCGGCCCGGGTCAGCTCGGTCACGTCCTCGGCCGCCGCCTCCGCCCCCAGGTAGTGCAGCAGGCTGGTCGCCCGGCGCATGTACAGGTGGGCGTCGTGCTCCCAGGTGATGGCGATGCCGCCGTGGACCTGGGTGTTGAGGTTGGCGCACCGGTCCGCTGCCGGGGCGGCCAGGGTGGCGGCCACGGCCGCCGCGTAGCTGAGCTGGTCGCCGCCGGTGGCGGACGCCCGGGCCGCGTCCCACACGGCGCTGGTGGCCAGCTCGGTGGCCACCGCCATGTTGGCGCAGTGGTGCTTGACGGCCTGGAACATAGCGATGGGGCGCCCGAACTGGATGCGCTCCTTGGCGTAGGCCGCGGCGTCCTCGGTGCAGGCCCGGGCCAGGCCCACGGCCTCGGCGGACAGGATCGTGCGGGCGAAGTCGACCAGGGTGCGCCGGGCCCCGGCCAGGACGGTGGCCGGGGCGCCGTCCAGCGTGACCCGGGCGCTGCGGCGGGTCGGGTCGAGGCTCGGCGGTGTCTCGACCGTGACCCCGTCGCCGCGCCGGACGACGGCCACGTCGTCGCCGGCCGCCACCAGGAACACGCCCGCCAAGCCACCCCCGAGCACCGAACCGGCGGGGCCGGAGGCCCGGCCGCCGGTCACCGTGACCGAGCCGCCGAGGGCCACGGCGCCGGCCAGCGAGCCGTCGGCCAGCCCCGGCAGCAGCTCGGCGGCGGCGTCGCCGCCCACCTCGGCCAGCACGGCGCTGGCGATCACCGTGGGCACGAAGGGGCCCGGCGCCACCGCGGCGCCCAGCTCCTCGACCACGACCACGAGCTCTTCGAGCCCGAAGCCCGAGCCGCCGTAGGACTCGGGGACGTGCAGGCCGAGCCAGCCCAGCCCCACCAGGTCGTCCCAGAACGGCGGCAGGCCCTCGTCGGCCGCTTCGAGCAGGGCCCGGGCGGCGCCCCGGGCATCTCGCTTGGCCAGGAAGTCGGCGGCCGTGCCGGCCAGGGCACGGTGGTCATCGGTGATGGCGATGGACATGTGTTGGCCCTCGTGTCTAGGTCGACGGAGTGGTGGAGGCGATGGGGGTGCCGACGGCCCGCTCGACCAGCGCGATCAGGCCGGCGCGCAGGCCCGCCTTGGCGGCCGGGGCGGCCACCTCGGCCATGCGGCCGGCGGTGTCCCAGGCCATGGCGCTGACGAGCGGGGCGTCCCCCTCGGGCTCGGCCCCGGGGAACGACCCGTCCGCGGCCCCGGCGGCCAGGGTGGCGGCCAGGGGCGCCTGCAACAGCAGCACGGCCCGGCGCAGCTCGTCGGGCGCCAGCGCGCCGTGCGCCGTCGCCGCCCGCAGCACCGCGGCCCGCTGGGCCCGCCGCCGGTCGTAGCCGAAGCCGAGGATCTCGTCGAGCCACACGACGAGGGCGGCGCCGGGTGCCGGGGCGGCGTCGACGCGGGCGGTGACGGCGGCAGCGAAGCGCTCCGCGTCCCGGCGGACCAGGGATCTGAGCAGCTCGTCCTTGGAGGCGAAGTGCCGGTAGAAGGAGCGGGTGGCGAGGCCGGCCTCACCGAGGATGTCGGCCACGGTGACCGACGCCCAGCCCTTCGTCCCCAGCACCGCGGAGGCCGCGTCGAGCAGGAGCGAGCGCTCCCGAGCCGGGTCGTAGCGGCGGGGCCGCCCGGGCCGGGCCCCCGGCTCGGCCGGTTGGGCGGCGAGCTCCTCGGTTCCCGGCTGCGGCACGGGGTCAGGGTAACCGCGCGGCCCGACCATTACGAAAACAACGTTTCCAATGGCGCTGTGCCCTGGCCCCGCAGGGGGGCGCCGGCCTGGCAGCATGGGCGGATGATCCGCGTCCTGCTCGTGGACGACCAGCCCCTGGCGCGGGCCGGCCTCCGCCGGATCCTCGAGCCCCAGGACGAGCTGACCGTCGTCGGCGAGTGCGAGGACGGCGACCAGGTGCTGGAGGCGGTCGACCGCCACGCGCCCGACGTCGTGGTGATGGACGTGCGCATGCGCCGGGTGAGCGGGACCGAGGCCACCCGCCAGCTCCGGGCCCGGGAGGAGGCGCCGCCCGTGCTGGTGCTCACCACCTTCGACGACGACGACACCGTGGCCACCGCGCTGGTCGCCGGGGCCGCGGGGTTCGTCCTGAAGGACGCCCCCGGCGAGGACATCGTACGGGCCACCGTCACGGTGGCGAGCGGCGGCTCGTGGCTCGACCCGCAGATCACCGGGCGGGTGCTGGAGGCCTACCGCCGGGTGGCCGATCGCCACCTGCTGGAGGGCGCGGCCATGGCCCGCCTCACCCCCCGCGAGGTCGACGTCCTGCGGCAGGTCGGCCTGGGCGCCACCAACGCCGAGGTTGCGGCCACGCTGTACGTCAGCGAGGCCACCGTGAAGAGCCACCTCGGCAACATCCTGTCCAAGCTCGACCTCCGGGACCGCGCCGCCGCCATCGTCTTCGCCCACGGCCACGGGCTGGTGTAGAGGGGATCCGCCTGGTGGCGGAGGACGGATCCGCCTGGGGCCCGATGCGCGCCCGGCCTCCGTCCCGTACCGTCGCCGCATGGGGTGGGAGCCGCCGAGCCGCCGTCGACCAGCACCCGGTCGGTCGTGACCCGGTTCTCGCCGCCGCTGCTCCGCCCGGGCCCCGACGAGGCGCGCCGGCTGGAGGAGTTCGAGTCGTACTCGCTGCGCCTCGGCGGCCCCGTGCTGGGGCTGCTGCTGGTGGCGGGCGCCGTGGCCTGGACACTGGCCGCCGAGGTGCCGGGCCGGGCGCTCAGCGTCGTCCTGCTGGGGTGCACGGCGGTCCCGCTCGCCGCCGACCTGGTGGTGACCGTCCGCACCGGCGAGCGGTCGCGGGTGCTCGCGCTCCTGGTCCTTGCGCCGCTCGCGATGCTCGGGCTCGCCCGCTGGACCGGTGACGTCGACCTCGACCTGGGCTGGGCGCTCCTGTCCTTCCTGCTGTTCATGCTGGTGGGCCAGCACATCATCTTCCGACCCCGCCGCATCGCCCTGTACGCCACGCTGGGGGCCTGGGTCATCCTGTTGCTGTTCGCCGCCGCGGACATGCGCTACAACGACGCCTTCGCCATCCAGGCCGTGTGGCAGATCGGCTTCGTCTTCACGGTCAGCCTGGCGGTGGCGGTGCGGCAGGCGACGGTGGCGGTGATCGAGGCCCGCGAGGCCCGGGAGGCGCTGGCCCGGGAGGAGGCGGCCGCCGATCGCCGGCGGATCGCCCGGGACGTCCACGACGTCGTGGCCCACACGCTGGCCGTGACGATGCTGCACATCACGGCGGCCCGCATGGCCGTGCGGCGGTCGTCCCCCGACGAGGCCGAGGACGCCCTGGCCGAGGCCGAGCGGCACGGGCGGGCCAGCCTGGCCGACATCCGCCGGATCGTCCACCTGCTGCGGACCGAGGGATCGGACCCGGCGGAGGCCAGCCAGCCGGGGCTGGGCGACATCGCCGCGCTGGTGGAGAGCTACCGGTCCGCCGGCCTTCCCGTGGACGTCGACCACGAGCCGGTCGGCGAGGTGTCGAGCGGCTGCGGGCAGGCCGTGTACAGGCTCGTCCAGGAGGCCCTGGCCAACGCCGCCCGGCACGGCAGCGGCGCGGCGGACGTCTACGTCGGGACCCTGGGCGGCGACGTGGTCGTCGGCGTGTCCAACCCGACCGCCGGGGTCGTGCCGTCCAGTCCCCGGGGCAGCGGGCTGGTCGGCATGCGGGAGCGCGTGAAGGCGGCCGGGGGCACCGTGGAGTTCGGCGAGGAGAGCGGGTACTGGGTGCTGCGGGCGAGGGTGCCGATGGGCACCGACGGCGCCAGCCCCAACGGCAGCCACTGAGGCGTGCGCGCCCCGGGCGCCCGATGCGTGGGTCGCTCCGTTGCGCCCGTGTTGCGGGGTGCCGGTCAACCTCGGGAGGGAGCACCAACCGAGGACGGTCGCCCGATGAGCAACGACCCCCACCCCTACCCCCTCGCCGAGGCCACCACCATGGTCGAGCGGATCATCGTGGCCCCGGTCGGCGGCGTGCTCCGGCTGCACGCTCCCGGGACGGTCACGGCCGACGGCGAGGTGGTCTCCTGCGGCCAGGTGATCGGCTCGATCGAGCGCCTGGCCGGCGACGTGGACGTCGTGAGCACCCACGCCGGGATGGTCATGGGCCGGCTGGCGCTCTCCGGCGAGCGGGTGCGGCACCACCAGCCGGTGGCGTGGCTGGTGCCCTTCGAGACCTGACCGCCCCGGCCACCCGCCGGGCCCAGTCCCCGGGGTCCGCGGCCCGCAGCAGGGCCGTGCCCACCAGGACCGCGTCGTAGCCGGCGTCGAGCAGGCGGGCTGCGGTCGCCGGCGAGTCGATGCCGCTCGCCGACACCGCGCAGGCCGGGCCCCGGTCCCGCACGGCGGCCAGCAGGTCGAGGCTGCGCCCGATCCGAGCGGGCCCCCGCTCCCGGTCGCGGATGTCCTTGTTGTTGACGGCCACGACGCACCGCCCGGCCAGGCGCAGGCCCGCACAGTCGGCCTCGGCGGTGATCTCCACGAACGGTGTGAGCCCGTCGGCGACACACGCCTCGACCAGCTCGGCCAGCTGCGCCCGGGGCAGGACCG
>DASSUD010000373.1:0-5316 GCA_035707385.1 Acidimicrobiales bacterium | reverse complement strand
GCAGGGCACGGCGTTCCCCGCCAACGACAACTTCATGGAGCTGCTGTTCTGGATCGACGCGCTGAAGCGGGCCAGCGCCGCCTCCGTGACCGCGGTGATCCCCTACTTCAGCTACGCCAAGGGCGACAAGAAGGACGAGCCACGGGTGTCGATCCGGGCCCGGGTGTGCGCCGACGCCATCGAGGCGGCCGGAGCCGACCGGGTGGTGACGCTCGACCTCCACGCCCCCCAGGTCCAGGGGTTCTTCCGCATCCCGGTCGACGACCTGTACGCCCTGCCCGTGCTGTGCGACGCCATCCGGGCCAAGGGCCTGGAGGACCTGGTGGTGGTGGCGCCCGACGCCGGCTTCGCCAAGAAGGCCCGAGAGTGGGCCGACCGGTTGCAGGCCCCCACCGCCATCGCCGACAAGCGCCGGGTCGACCACAGCGAGTCGGCCGAGATCGTCGAGCTGATCGGCTCGGTCGAGGGGCGGACCGCTCTCATCGTCGACGACTTCACCATCTCGGCCGGGACCCTGGTCGACGCAGCCCGGGTCCTGGTGGAGCGGGGGGCGACGTCGGTGTACGCGGCCGTCAGCCACGGGCTGCTGGCCGGTCCGGCCGGCCGGCGCCTCGACGACAGCCCGATCGAGCGGCTGTTCATGACCGACAGCGTCGAGACCCAGCCGGAGGCGCTACCGGCCAAGGTGGAGGTCGTGTCCGTGGCGGGCCTGTTCGGGGAGGCCATCCGCCGCATCGCCCGCCGCGAGAGCATCTCGGTCCTCTTCGAGTGAGCCGCCCGTCAGGCTGAGCGCCGCCGCCGGGCAACCAGCACCGCGCCCCCCGCCGCCACCACGACCGCGATCGCGGCCATCGCCCCCGGCGGGACGGCCGAGCCGGCCCGGTCGGACGCCGCCGCCCAGTCCGCCAGGGTCACCTCGCCGCGGCCGCGGGCGGGAGCGGCCGGTGCGGCCGGGGCCGGCGGGAGGGGGGCCGGCGGTGCCGGGGTGGTGGGCGGGGCCGTGGCCACCGTCGCGGCGGGCGCCGGTGCGGCGGGCTCGGTGGTCGGCGCCGGTGCGGGAGCGGCCGACCCGTTCCCGGCGCCCTCGCCGTAGAGCCGGGCCCCGGTGCGCTGGACCTGCTCGGGCGCCAGGGCGATGCCGTCGATCGTCACCGACTGCCCGTAGATGTCGGTGATCCGCACCGTGAACGGGCCGTCGCCCGGGCCGGGGCTCTCGGCCGTCCAGTGGTTGTGCTCGGTGCGGACCAGGCTGCGCCAGCCGCCGGCAGTCTGCAGCTCGAAGGCGGCCAGCGGGTTGCCGTGGTCGAGCGCCTGGACCTGCATCCACCACCGGGACGACCCGTCCTTGACCCGGATGGCGATCGGCTGGGCGACGGGCGGGTCCCGCACCAGCGCGTAGCTGACCGGCACGCGCCCGGCCACCGGGTCGGCGATGCGGGCGAAGGCCGTGCTGGACAGGTCGATGTGCCCCACCGGGCACTCGGGGCACTGGTTGGTGATCAGCACCCGGACCGAGCCCCGGGGGCCGGTGACGTCGAGGTAGCCCCCGCAGGCGTCGGCGGTGCCGTACTCGACGTGGGACAGCGCCACGTCCAGCCGGTCGGCCGGCGGCCCGGTCCCCATGCAGTTGCCGCCGTCGTTCGACTCGTAGAACGTGGCGATCCCGTCGCCGGGGACGACCTCCGCCCCCGCCGGCGGCCCCGGCGCGGGCACGATGGCGCCCGCGGCGACGGCGGACGCGGCCGCGCACCTGTGTGCGATCGATCCCCAACGGATGCCCGGATGCTACCCGGCGGCCGGCGGCGGCTCCCGATGGCCGTGGGGGGCCCACGAGCCGTCGGGGCCCCGCACGTACGTGCCCCGGACCGCGCCCGCCGCGACCAGTTCGATCGCCTCGACGGCACGGTCGATGTCGGCCGTGTCGTTGTAGGCGCCGAGGCTGAGGCGCACGGCGCCGGCCAGGCTCGTCGAGCGGCCGTGACCCAGCACCTCGCCCGCGCTCAGCTCCAGCAGGTGGGCGATGTAGGGCTGAGCGCAGAAGCAGCCGCTGCGGACCCCGATGCCGTGCTCGTAGCCCAGCGCGGCGGCCACCAGCCCGGAGTCCTGGCCGTCGAGGGTGAACGGCACCACGCCCACCTTGCGGGCGGCCGCGCCCTCGCCCACCGGTCCGTGCAGGCGGACGCCCGGCACCCGGCCCAGGCGGTCCAGGGCGTAGGCCGTCAGCGCCTGCTCGTGGGCGGCGACGCGGTCGAGGCCGACCTCGTCCAACCGCCTCGTGGCGGCGGCCAGCGCGACGGCCCCGACGACGTTGGGGCTGCCCCCTTCCTGCCGGTCCGGCAGGTCGGCCCACACCACGTCGTCGAGCGTGACCGCCCGCACCGTTCCGCCACCGGCGTGGTGCGGGCGCGACCCGAGGCCGTCGCGCCGGCCGATCAACGCCCCGGTCCCGAACGGGGCATACATCTTGTGGGCGGACAGCGCCACGAAGTCGAGGTGGCCCGGATCGTCGTGGGGGCGCATGTCGAGGGGGCGGTGGGCCGCCAGCTGGGCCGCGTCCACCAGGATGCGCCCGCCGGCGGCGTGGACCCGCTCGGCCAGGTCGTGCACGGGCGGGACCACCCCGGTCACGTTGGACGCGCCGGTCACCGCCACCAGGGCGATGCGCCCCGCCCACCGCCGGAGCTGGCGGTCGAGGTCGTCCCCGTCGAGCGTTCCGTCGGAGCGGGCGCCGACGTGGACGACCCGGGCGCGCTCCCGCCACGGCAGGTCGTTGGAGTGGTGCTCCAGCAGGGTCGTCAGCACGACCGACCCCGGCTCGACGGCCAGCGAGGCGGCCAGCGTGTTCACGGCCTCGGTGGTGTTCTTGCCGAACACCACCACGTCGCGCTCCGGGTCGGCGCCCACGAAGGCGCCCACCGCGGCCCGCGCCCGCTCGTAGGCGGCGGTGCTGACCCGCGACTTGTACCCGGTGCCGCGGTGCACGCTCGAGTACAGGGGGAGCAGGTCGGCCACGGCATCGACCACCGCGTGCAGCGCCGGCGTGGTGGCCGCGTTGTCCAGGTTGACGTAGGGCACCCACCGCCCGCCGAGGACCGGCGCCCGCTCGTCGATGCCGACGACCTCGCACTTGGGGATGGCGCCCCGGGAGCCCGGGGCCTCCAGGGTGCCCGCCGCTCCGCCCACCCCGTGTCCGTCCATGGCCGTGACTGTGCGGGCGGGCGCGTTACCGAAGTGCTACCGAGTACCGGAGCCGGCCCCGCAGCCGGTACCGGGTCGACCGGCGGGACAGGGCGAGGTCGACCTCGTCCTCGACCGGGCCGTCCAGCGTCAGCAGGCACCGGTCGACGCCCGCCAGCTGCCCGGGCACCACGTCGAGCACGGACCACCCCGCGCGCAGCGTGTCGCCGACGTCCTGGTCGACCCGCAGACCCAGGTCCCGCAGCGCGCGGTCGGTCGGCGCCTCCAGCCCGGCGGACGCCACGCGCTCCCCGACCACCTCGTCCAGCACATCCGCCACCGCTCCGTACGGGCCGTCCGTATCCCCGGGGGGAAGGCCGTCCCACGCCACCGCCACCACGCCCGCCACCGCCAGCCCGCCCAGCGGGCGGACCGTGACGTCGATGCCGGACAGGCCGGGCGGTCGCACCACGAAGCGGCCGGCACCGGCGGTGACGGCGTCGACGAGGATCCCGAACACCCAGACGTCGGGGGCGGCGGCGTGGGGGCCGGTCAGCTCGGTCCAGTCGACCGTGAGCCGGGCCATGAGCCGCACGCTCGACCGGGACCGTAAACGGGCCGAAAACCGGCCGCCACGGGTTCACCGGTTGTACTTCCGGGCGGCTGGGCGGGTTCCTTACTTTCGACGGGCACGCACACCGGGAGCCTCGACCAAATGACGACGACCGACGCGCCACCCCCGAGGGCCGCGATCGGCGCGCCGCCCAACGTGGCCAACGCCATCGTGCGCTCCGGCGTCCTCGACCGCCTGGAGGCCCGCTGGGACACGACGGTCACCACGCTGGTGGCGGGCGCGGGGTTCGGCAAGTCGGTCGCCCTCGGCCAGGCTCTGCGGGCCAACCGCGCCCGCCCCCGGGGGGTCGAAGGGTGGCTGTCGTGCCGCTCGGGCTGCGAGAGCCCGGACCGGCTGGCGGCAGCCGTGGAGGCGGCGTTCGGGGCACCGCCGGGAGGCGGGCCCGCCCTCGACCGGCTCTACGCCGTCTTCGCCGACCTGGCCCCGCTGCACGCCGCGCTGGTGCTGGACGACGTCGAGCTCCTCCCGGCGGGGGCGGCCGCCACCCTCGACGACCTGCTCCGGCGGGCGCCGGCGAACCTGCACCTCGTGCTGAGCGGGCGCCGGCTCCCGCCGCTGGCGCTGGCCCGCTTCCGGGCGGCCGACGACATCGTGGACATCGGCGCGGCCGACCTCCGCCTCGACGACGCCGAGGTGGCGGCCCTGGCCGCCAGCCTCGGTGCCGACCCGCCGGCCACCGACCTCGGCGGCTGGCCCGCCCTGGTCCGGCTGGCGCTCGTGGCCCACAAGGGCGCGGTGGACGACTTCCTGTGGGAGGAGGTCGTCCGGGCGCTCGACCCGTCCGACCGGCGGGCGCTGCTGGCGCTGTGCCTCCTCGGGGCCTCGGGGCCCGGCGAGGTCGAGGCGGTGACCCGCCTGCCGTTCGAGCCCGATGGCTTCTGCGCCCGGGTGCCGCTCGTGCACGCGGCCCGCGACCAGGTCGTGGCGCACGACCTGTGGAGCCCCTACGTCGGTGCGCTGGGCTCGCCTGCGGAGGTGGCGGACCTGTCCCGGCGGGTCCTGGCGACGGTGGCGGGGCGCGGCGACGCGGTGGCCACCGGGTCGATCGCCCTGCGGCTGGACGACGACGACGCCCTGCGACGCGCCGCCGTGGACCTGGTGCGCACCACCCTCGGCAGCCTGCCGGTGGAGGTGGCCGAGGCGTGGCTGGCGGCGCTGGGGGCCACGGGTGGCGGCGGGCGGCCCGAGGTCGAGCTGCTGGCCTGCGCGCTGGCCCACGCCCGGTGCGCAGCCGAGCCGCCGGCCGGCCGGCTCGACGACCTCGCCGCCCGGTTCCGGGCCGCGGGCGACCGCGACGGCGAGGCCGTCGCCCTCGCCCTCGGGGGCCTGGCCGCCGACGCCCGCGACGACGTCGACCACCTCGTGTCCCTGGCCCAGCAGGCCCGATCGCTCGCCGCCGGGGACGACAACCCCCGGCTCGCCCTGCTGGTCGCCGGCGTCGACGCCGCCGTGCTGGCCATCGGGGGCGGCGACTTCGACGCCGCGCTGGCGCTCCTCGACCGGCC
>DASSUD010000372.1:0-3835 GCA_035707385.1 Acidimicrobiales bacterium | reverse complement strand
CACCGGTCGAACCTGATCGGCATGGGCGTGCTGCCCCTCCAGCTGGCGGAGGGCGCCACCTTCGAGAGCCTCGGCCTCGGCCCGGAGGCGGTGGCGGCGGCGACGTTCACGATCGGGGGCCTGGCCGGGGCCGACCCCGAGTCGCTGCTCGGCGCCCGCCTGCCGGTCGACGCCGGCGGGGTGGCGGTGCCGGTGGTGGCGCGCCTCGACACCCCCATGGAGGCCGCGTACCACCACCACGGCGGCATCCTCCAGTACGTGCTGCGCCGCCACCTCGCCGGCTGACCCCCCTAGGTGACCGGCGGGCTGCCCAGGCGGGCGGCCAGGGCCCGGAAGGCTCGGCCCCGGTGGCTGAGCGCGTGCTTCTCGGCCTCGGCCATCTCGGCGAAGGTGCGGCCGTCGCCCTCCACCGGAACCATGACCGGGTCGTAGCCGAACCCGCCCGTGCCCCGCGGCTCGGCCGCCACCACGCCGTCGACCGTGCCCCGGACCACCTCCTCGCGGCCTGCCGGCCACACCGCCGCCGCCGCGCACACGTAGCGGCAGCCCCGGCCGGCGGCCTGGACGCCGTCGAGCTCCCGCAGCACCCGGGGGATCCAGTCGCCCTCCGCCGCCCAGCGGGCGGAGCGCACGCCGGGTTCCCCACCCAGGGCGTCGATCTCGATGCCCGAGTCGTCGGCCACCGCCAGCTCGCCCGATGCCGCCGCCAGCGCCCGGGCCTTGAGGAGGGCGTTCTCCTCGAACGTCGCCCCCGTCTCCTCGACGCCGGGGTCGCGGGCCTCGACCCGCCACGCCGGCCCCAGGATGGCCTGGACCTCGGCCACCTTGTGGGCGTTGCCGGTGGCCAGCAGCAGGCGGGTCACGCGTTCCGGGACACCCGCCGGAACGGCGGCTCCACCGCCACCATCTCGCGCTGGAGCTCGACGATCTCCGCGATGCCCTTCTCGGCCAGGCCCAGCATCTCGTCCAGCTCGCCCCGGGTGAAGGGCTGGCCCTCGGCCGTGCCCTGCACCTCCACGAAGCGGCCCTCGGAGGTCATGACCACGTTCATGTCCACCTCGGCCCGGCTGTCCTCCTCGTACGGCAGGTCGAGCACCGGCACCCCGTCGACCACACCCACCGAGATGGCCGCACAGAAGGCGGTGAGCGGGTGGGCGCCGATGGCGCCCTGGGCCACCAGCCGGGCCAGGGCGTCGTGCAGGGCCAGGTAGCCGCCGCAGATCGAGGCCGTGCGGGTGCCGCCGTCGGCCTGGAGGACGTCGCAGTCCACGATCACCTGGCGCTCGCCCAGCAGCGCCATGTCGCACACCGACCGCAGCGCCCGGCCCACGAGCCGCTGGATCTCCTGGCTGCGGCCCGAGGGGTGCCCGTCCTTCACCTCCCGCCGGATGCGCTCGGCCGACGAGCCCGGGAGCATCGAGTACTCGGCCGTCACCCAGCCACGGCCCCGGCCCCGCATCCACCGGGGCACGTCCTCCTCGATCGAGGCGGTGCACAGCACCCGGGTCTGGCCGAAGCTGACCAGGCACGAGCCGGCCGCCATCTCGGTGAAGTCACGCTCGAAGGTGACCGGGCGGAGCTCGTCGGAAACACGGCCATCGGGTCTCACGCCCCGCACCGTAGCGGCGGTCAGCTGTTCGAGCGCCAGCACTGACGATTTGGCGGCGCTCACGTCGCAATGCGGACGTGAGAGCCGCCAGATCGTTCCGACGCCGGCGGTCCACGCCTACACAGCGACGGTCGCGCCGTCGGTGGCGAGCACCACGGGACCGCCGTAGGCGGCCTCGGCGCCCGCCTGCTGCTCGCCGGGGTCGACGCCCGGCACCACGTGGGTCAGCATCAGACGGCCGGCCCCGACGGCACGGGCCAGCGACCCCGCCTGGCGGGCCGACAGGTGCTGGACCTCGCCTTCGTCGCTCGTGCGCAGGGACGCCTCGCACACCAGCAGGTCGACGCCGTCACCCAGGTCGCCGAGGTCCCACGCCGGACCGGTGTCGGCGCTGTACAGCAGCGTGCGGGCCCCGGCCTCCGCCCGCACCGCCAGGGTCTCGACCGGGTGATCGGTGAGGCCGAAGCGCAGCCGCAGCGGGCCGATCGCCAGCGACTCGCCGGGGCCGGTCGTGTGCCACGCCAGGGCGGGCGCCAGCTCGTCGAGGAGGACGGTGGCCAGCGCCCGGGTGCCGGCCGTGCCGTACACCGGCAGGCCCTCGATCCCGAGGACGTAGCGGAGGGCGTTGCGCAGGACCGTGAGGTCGAGCCAGTGGTCGGGGTGCTCGTGGGTGAGGACGACGGCATCGACGTCCCGGAGGTCCACGTGCTCCTGCAGGTTGGCCAGCGTGCCCGTCCCCAGGTCGACGACGACCGCCGTCCCGCCGGCCCGCAGCAGGTAGCCGCTGCAGGCGCCGCCCCGTCCCGGGTAGGTGCCGGAGGAGCCGAGGACGGTCAGGGTGAGCGGGTCGTCCATCGCAGGCAGGGTAGGCAGCCCGGGAGGACGGATGTCGGGCGCAGCCCGGACGTCCATTAGACCCACCCGGGTGGAGTCACTGCTGGCGGCCATGGGGCTGGTGTTCCTGGCCGAGCTCGGCGACAAGACCCAGCTCGTGGCACTGGGGTTCGGTGCCCGCCACCGCATCGCCCCCGTGCTGGCCGGCGTGGTGGCCGCCTACATGGCCACCAACCTGCTGTCGGTGGTGGTCGGCGGCCTGCTGGGCGCCACCCTGCCCACCCGGGCCATCGGCATCGCCGGCGGGGTGCTGTTCCTCGTGTTCGCGGCCTGGACCCTGCTCACGGGCGACGAGCCCGGCGACGAGGCGGGCGACGACGCCGGCCCGGACGACCGCTCGGTCATCCTGACCGTGGCCACCGCCATGTTCGTGGCCGAGCTGGGCGACAAGACCATGCTGGCCACCGCCACCCTGGCCGCCCAGGGCAACCCGGTGCTGGTGTGGGTCGGCGCCACCGCCGGCATCGTCCTGTCCGGTGCCCTCGGGGTGCTGCTCGGCCGGTGGTTCGGCACCCGGCTGCCCGAGCGGGCCACCCGCATCGGGTCGGCGGTGCTGTTCGCGGTGTTCGGGTTGGTGCTGCTCGCCACCCACGTCGCCTAGGCCGGTCGCCGCGCCCCGACCGCCCGCCGGGAGCGGCCCGCGGCGCTCAGGTCTCGAGCGGCTTGAGGGCGCCGGCCAGCTCGCCCAGCTCGGCCTCCCAGTCGGGCGGGTCGCCGAACGGGACCACCACGAACTTGGACGCCCCCACGGCGATGAACCGCTCGATCTGGCGGCGCAGGCCGTCGATGCCGGCGGGGACGACGTCGCGGGGATCCAGGTCCGGCTTGCGGGACGCCACCACCGCGGCGATGGCATCGGGCAGCTCGCCCCGGGTGTACAGCACCAGCACGCCCAGGTGCTCGGGGTCGATGGCCCGGTCGTGCTCGGCGGCCACCTTGGTGATCGTGGCCCAGCCGTCCTCGACCTCGGCGGGCACGGTGAACGAGGGCAGCCAGCCGTCGCCGAGCCGGCCGGTCCGGCGCTGCTCGGACGGGGACGTGCCGCCCAGCCACACGTCGATCGGGGACTGCACCGGCCGGGGCCGGAGCGTGACGCCCTCGACGTGGAAGTGGTCGCCGTCGTGGTGGACGTCGTCCTCGGTCCACAGCCGGCGCATCAGCACCACGGCCTCGTCGAACAGGCCTGCCCGGGCCCCCCGCTCGACGCCGAAGGCCCGGTGCTCGGCCGGCACCGGGGCCCCCAGCCCGACCGCCGGCAGCAGGCGGCCGCCGGACAGCCGGTCGAGGGTGGCCAGCTCCTTGGCCAGCACGACGGGGTTGCGCCCGGGCACC
>DASSUD010000371.1:0-2073 GCA_035707385.1 Acidimicrobiales bacterium | reverse complement strand
CGGCGGTGGCGTGCCGGGGGGCGGGCTGACGGGCGGCGCAGCCGGCGGAGTACCCGCCGCTGCCGCCAGGCCGACGGCCCCGGCGGCCGCCGCCGGGCCGGCGGCGCGCTCCGGTGTTCCTTCGTGTCGGGATCCGACACGATCGGGCGCGGGAGCGGCCGGCTGCCCGTGCTGGGCCGCCTGGATGGCCGCGCCCAGGGCCACGCCGTGCTTCGGGTGGGCGTCCACCGCCACCGGGCGGCCGAGCGCCGTCCCCACCAGCTCGGCCACCAGCGGGGTGCGGGACGACCCGCCCACCAGCAGCACGGCGGTCACCTGCTCGGGCGGGACGCCGGCCGAGCGCAGCGCCCGGTTGGTGGCCGTGATCGAGTCGGCCAGCGCCGGCCGCACCATCTGCTCGTACTCGGCCCGGGTGAGCCGCACCTCGGTCTGCAGGTTGGGCAGGAGCACCGGGATCGACACGTCGGTGTCGGACGACAGCGCCTCCTTGGCCTCGACGCACTCCTGGCGCAGCCGGGCCACCGCCGCGGCCGCCGCCGGGTCGTCGGGGTCGAGCTGAACGACGGCGCCGTCGATCGCCGACACCACGTGGTGGAACACGGCGGCGTCGAAGTCGACCCCGCCCAGGCGCTCGATGCCCTCGGGCTGGCCCAGCGTCTCCCACCCGGCGTCGGTCTTGCGCAGGACCGCGGCGTCGAACGTGCCGCCCCCGAGGTCGTAGACGGCGATGACGGCGCCGGTCTCGACCCGGGACTGGGAGGCGTAGTGGATGGCGGCCGCCTCGGGCTCGCTGAGGGTGGCGACGTTGTCGAGATCGGCGATGCGGATGGCCTGGCGCAGCAGGTCGAGCTTGTAGGTGCCCCAGTTGGCCGGGTGGGTGACGGTGATGCCGGCGGCCGGGCCCCCCTCGGCCTCGGCCACGCGGTCGACGACCCAGCGCAGCAGCTTGGCGATCAGGGCGTCGGCCGAGTACGGCGTGCCCGCCACGATGATGGGCGTGGGGTCGCCGAGGCGCCGCTTGAACTCGCGGGCCACCCGCTGGGGCTCGGTGGCGGCGCGCCGGGCGGCAGCCTCGCCCGTGAGCACGGTCTCGTCGTCGCGCAGCAGCACCACCGACGGGATCGTCGCCGCCCGGTTGCCCAGGCTGGCCACGTCGTACCGGCCGTCGCGCCATACGGCTGCCGCCGTGTACGTCGTGCCGATGTCGATACCCAGGTAGTACGCCACGTGTGTGCCCTGCCGCCTCTGGTCCGGCCCCGGCCGCCTCGCCGTGCCCCTCGAACCAGGGGAGTATAGGGATCACATGGTCTCGGCGAAGCTCACCTCGCCCTCGCCCCGCAGCACGTTCTTGAGCAGCTTGCCCGACGCGTTGCGGGGGAGCGGCCCGGTGCGCAGCTCGACGTGGGCGGGCACCTTGAAGTCGGCCAGCTCGGCGGCCACCCAGGACCGCACCTCCCCCTCGGTGAGCTCGTGGCCCTCCGCTACCTGGACGACGGCCTTGACCTCCTCGCCCAGCTCCGGGTGCGGGACCCCGATGACGGCCGCGTCCGCCACTGCGGGGTGCAGGACGAGCCGGTTCTCGATCTCCACGCAGTAGATGTTCTCGCCGCCCCGGATGATCATGTCCTTCTTGCGGTCGGTGATGGCGAGGTAGCCCTCCTCGTCGAGGTGGCCGATGTCGCCGGTGTGCAGCCAGCCGTCCTCGTCGATGGCCTCGGCGGTGGCCTCGGGCTTGTTCCAGTAGCCCTTCATCAGGATCGGCCCCCGGATGCACACCTCGCCGGTCTCGCCCTGGGGGAGCGGCTTGCCGAGCCCGTCCACGATCCGCACCTCGACGGTCGGCACCGGCGGCCCCACCGACCACGGCTTGCGCTTGGCGTCCTCGCCGCCGATGAGGGTCGCCACCGACGACGTCTCGGTGAGCCCGTAGGCGTTGGTGGTGGAGCGGATGTTGGGGAACGTCTCGGCCACCTTGCGCTGCAGCTCGTCGGCCGACGGCGAGCCGCCGAAGGCCACGGTCGTCACGCTGGAGGTGTCGTAGTCGTGGCGGGCGGGGTGCTCGCACACCCGCCA
>DASSUD010000370.1:0-3272 GCA_035707385.1 Acidimicrobiales bacterium | reverse complement strand
TTGCTCTCGGCCTTGATGGACGCGAAGACGCGGGCGCGCAGGTGGGCGAACCCGGGCATCTCCTTCGTCGTGATCTGGTCGCGCGGGCGCGGCAGGTCGACGTCGATCGTCTCCTTGACCCGCGTCGGTGCCGCCGACAGGACGACGATGCGGTCGCCCAGGTACACCGCCTCGTCGATGTCGTGGGTCACGAGCAGCACGGTCAGGCCCGTGCGGCTCCACACCTCGAGCAGCAGGTCCTCGAGGTCGGCGCGGGTCTGGGCGTCGACCGAGGCGAACGGCTCGTCGAGCAGCATGATCTCGGGCTGGTAGGCGAGTGCCCGGGCGATCGCCGCCCGCTGCTGCATGCCCCCGGAGAGCTGCCAGGGGTACTTGCGCCCGTCGGCGTCGAGGCCGACCGAGGCGAGCGCCTCGCTGGCCAGGGCCTCCCGCTCGCGACGAGCCATGCGACCGGCCTTCAGCGGCAGCACCACGTTGTCGTGGATGCTCATCCACGGCAGCAGGGACCGGCTGTAGTCCTGGAACACCAGCGCCATCGTCCGGGGCGGGGCGGTGACCGCCCGGTCGTCGAGCCGGACCGCGCCCGACGTCGGCGGCATCAGGCCCGACACGCACCGCAGCAGGGTGGTCTTGCCGCATCCCGACGGCCCGACGATGCACAGCATCTCGCCCGGCCGGGTGGTGAGCGTGACCTCGTCGATGGCGGTGAAGGCGTCGTCGCCCCCGCCGTACGTCTTGGCCACGCGGTCGATCTCCAGGATGGTCATCGCACGATCTCCTCCGGGCCCACCAGGGGCCGGTCCGGGCGCGGGGCGGGGGCGAGCGCCGCCGCCTGGCGGCGCTGCCGCCGGCTGGTGGTCTCGTCGAGCAGGCCGCGGGCGCCGCGGTGCCAGCGCATGATCCAGCCCTCCGCCACCAGGAAGCCGAGGTTCACGACGAGGCCGACGACGCCGATGACGATGACGCCGGCGTAGGTGCCGGGCACGTCGAAGCTGCGCTGGGCGCTGAGCACCTGGAACCCCAGCCCGTTGGTGCTGCCCACCATCTCGCTGATGACCATGAGGATCAGCGCCACCGACAGCGCCGTGCGCATGCCCACCGCGATCTTGGGGCTGGCGGCCGGCAGGATCACGTGCGTGATCCGCCTGCGCCCGCCCAGGCCGAAGCTGCGGGCCATGTCGAGCGTCTCGCGGTCGACGCCGCGCACGCCGTCGATCGTGTTGAGCAGCACCGGCCACACCGAGCCGAGGGCGATCACCGCGATCTTCGACGCGTTGCCGAGGCCCCACACGGCGAGGGCGAAGGGCAACAGGAGGGGTGGCGGTATCGACCGGACGAACTCGGTGACCGGCTGGCTCGCCTGCCGCACCCGGGGCGCCAGCCCGATGAGCGTGCCGGCGACGATGCCGGCCGCCGCCGCGATCGCGTAGCCGGCGGTGAACCGGCCCAGGCTGGGGACCAGGTCGGTGCCCACCTGCTCGAAGATCCAGTCCTCCTGCAGGCTGTCGAGGACCCGGGACAGCGGCGGGTAGTAGATCGACGTGCTGGACTCCGAGGTCCACCACCACAGGGCGATCAGCGCCGCGGGCAGCACGAGCTGGAGCGCCAGCCGGCCCGGCCACGAGCGGGTCACGCCGTCCTCGCCTCGTCGGCCCGCTGGCTGGGGTGCCAGAACAGCACGCGGCGCTCCACGGCGTGGAAGCACAGGTTGACGGCCAGGCCGAGCAGGCCGGCCACCAGGATCCAGGCGTAGGCCTTGTCGTAGGCGCCGCTGCTCTGGGTGATGAACACCTCGCGGCCGATGCCGGGGACGCCGACGATGTACTCGCCGGTGACCACGAGGATCAGCGCCACCGACGCCGAGATCCGCAGGCCGGTGGCCAGGTAGGGCGCGCAGCTCGGCAGCACGATCCGCCGCAGGCGCGTGAGCGGCGGCATGCCGAAGGCCCGGCCGGTGTCCTTGGCCACGGGATCGACGTCGGCCATGCCGTACATGGCCTGGTACAGCAGCGGGAACGTCGCCCCGAACGCCGCCAGTGTCACCTTCACGGCGGGCTGCGTGCCGTACAGCAGGATCAGGATCGGGATGAGCGCCACCGACGGGATCGGCCGCAGGAAGTCGACGACCGGCCGGGACAGCAGGGCGCCGACCCGGCTGGCGCCGATGGCCAGCCCGAGCGGCACCGCGATGACGGTGGCGATCGCCATCCCCCGGGCCCAGGAGTCGAGCGTGTCGAGGACGGCCTCCCACAGGGCGGCGGTCGTGACGAGATCGACCAGGGCGGCGAAGATCTCGCTGAACGGGGGGAAGGCCGAACGGGGGAGCAGGCCGACCCGCGGCGCCACCTCGAACGCCCCCAGCACGGCCGCCACGCCGATGGCCGGCAGGGCGATCGCCTCCGCCCACCTGCGCCGCCGGCCCGGTCCTCGTACCTCGATGCTGCTCGCCATCCTCGCCCCCCGTCGGCCACCAGGGCCGTCAGCTCGTGTCGCCGAAGGCGTCGCGGAGCGGCTGCTTCAGGACCTTCCCGGCCCCGCTGCGCGGCAGGCTGTCGGCGAAGACCACCGACCGCGGCACCTTGTAGCGTGCCAGCCGGCCTGCGAGGTGGTCGAGCACGGCCGCCTCGTCGAGGCCCTGGGCCGCCGCCCCCTGCCGGGGCACGACGATGGCCCGACCCACCTCGCCCCAGCGCTCGTCGGGCACGCCGATCACCGCGCACTCGGCCACGCCGGGATGGCTGTAGAGGGCGTCCTCGACCTCGGCCGGATAGATGTTCTCGCCCCCCGAGATGATCATGTCCTTCATCCGGTCGACGATCGTGACGTAGCCCTCGCCGTCGACCACGGCCACGTCGCCCGAGTGGAACCACTCGCCGTCCATCACCTCGGCGGTGGCGTCGGGCCGGTTCCAGTAGCCGAGCATCACGTTGGGCCCGGCCACCACCACCTCGCCCTTCTCGCCCGGCGCGGCGTCGGTGCCGTCGGGCCGGACCACGCGCACGTCGGTGAAGAACGAGGGGACGCCGGCGGTGCCCGCCTTGTCGGCCGCCCGCTCGGCGCCGAGGAACAGCGCGCCGGGGGCGGTCTCGGTCATGCCGTAGCCCTGCAGGAACGGGACGCCGCGGTCGAGGTAGGTGCGGATGGTCGAGCGCGGCACCGGCGCCCCGCCGCACAGCAGGCGGCGCAGGCTCGACAGGTCGGTCGTCCCGAAGGCCGGGCTCTGGGCCATGGCGTTGAACATGGCGGGCACGCCGAACATGACCGTGACCCCG
>DASSUD010000369.1:0-7878 GCA_035707385.1 Acidimicrobiales bacterium | reverse complement strand
CGGGGCCTCGCCGGGCGCCGCCGGCTACTGGCCGGCCCAGGCGGTCGCCAACCACGCCCTGTGCGGGCGGGGCGCCATCGACACGACCACGGCCATGACGGCGCTCCCGCTGTTCGGCGGGGCCGGCTGGGACGGCGACCTTGCGGCGGCCGCGGGGGCCAGCGTCGGCCAGCTCCCGGCGATCGTGGCCGGATCCGAGCCCGCCGGCCGGGTGCGGGAGGGGCTGCCCGCCGCGGGCGCCCTCGTCGGCGGGGGCACCATCGACGCCCTGGCCGAGCAGATGGTGGCGGGTGCCGACGACCCGGGCGACGTCCTCGTCCTGTGCGGCACGACGCTCATCACGTGGGGCGTGCTCGACGGCTGGCGGGAGGCGCCCGGGCTGTGGACCATCCCGCACACGGCCGCAGGTCGCTTTCTGATCGGCGGCCCGAGCAACGCGGGCGGGCTGTTCCTCGACGCCGCCCGCCGGTGGCTGGCACCGGGCGCCGCCGCCGGCGTCGACGACGTCGGGCCCGCAGACCTCCCGGTGTGGCTGCCCTACGTGCGCGGGGAGCGCACGCCGCTGCACCGCCGGGACCTGCGGGCGGCGCTGGACGGGGTGGCGCTCCACCACACCCCGGCCCACCTGCTGCGGGCGGCGTACGAGGCGGCGGGCTTCGTCGTCCGCCACCACCTCGACCTGGCCCGGTCCTCGGCCGGCCTGGCCCCCCGCCGGATCGTCGCCACCGGGGGCGGCACCCGGGTCCCGGCGTGGATGCGGGCGCTGGCCGACTGCACCGGCCTCCCGGTCGACGTCGCCGCCGTGCCCGAGGGCGCCGCCCTCGGCGCCGCGTTCCTCGCCCGCGGCGTGGCCGGGCTGGAGCGCTCGACGGCCGGCGCGTCCCGCTGGGCCCGCACCTCCCACACCGTCGAGCCCGACCCGGCGTGGGTCGCCGCCGCGGGCGAGCGCTACGAGCGGTTCAGATCAGGTACTCGAAGTGCTGCGTCTCGACCATGAGCGGCAGCCGGTAGCGCACGTAGAAGCTGTGCAGCCGCAGGGCTCCGGCGTACTCCTCGACGCTCGGCTCGACCAGGTCGACCTCGCCGGGCTCGCGGGCCTTCCAGGCCGCCGCCCGCCGGGCCACCTCCTCGAACTCGGCCAGCGACGAGACGGAGATCCCGAAGTGGTCCATGCGGGGGGCGGTCATCGGCGGTTCGCCGGCGGTCAGGAACACGAACTGCTCGTGGCTGTGGGCCCGCAGCACCAGGCGCCGGCGGTCCTCGGTCAGCTCGGGGTACTCCTCGAAGCCGAACACGTCGCCGTAGAACGCGGTGAGCGCCGCCCGCCCCTCGGCGTCGAGCCGGCCGGCGGGCACCGACAGCGCCACGTGGTTGATGCGGGGCGGCTTGGCGAAGTCGGGTCCGGTCACGGTCTCACCAGCACCTTTCCCGCCAGCCGGCCCTCGGCCAGGCCGGTCATGGCGTCGAGGAGGCCGTCCAGGGGGACGACCCCGGGTTCCAGCAGGTCGTCAACCGGCAGGCGGCCCGACGCCAGGAGGTCGAGCGCCCGCTCGAAGCCGCCCTGGTCGTAGGTGAACGCCCCGGTGACCACCAGCTCGTTGAGCAGGATGCGGTTCGGGTCGAGGCGGGGTCGCTCCAGACCGGCGCCCACGAGGACCAGCGTGCCGCCCCGCACGAGCTGGGCGAGGCCGGCCTCCATGGCGGCGGCGCGGCCCGAGCACTCCAGCACCACGTCGACGGCGCCCTCGACGACGAGGCCGGGCTGGGCGATGCCCGGCACGACCAGGTCGGCGGGGTCGGCGACGGCCGACGCACCGGCCGCCCGGGCGAGGGCCCGGCGCCGCTCGTGGGGCTCGGCGCAGGAGACCTCGACCCCCGCGGCCCGCAGCGCGGCGATGGCGAGCGCCCCGATCGGCCCGGCGCCCAGCACCAGCGCCCGCTGGCCCGGCCGGGCGCCGGAGCGGGTGACGGCGTGCAGCGCCACCGCCAGCGGCTCGGCCAGTGCGGCCGCCCGCGGGTCGAGCCCGGCGGGCCGCGCCAGCAGCTCGTCCTGGCGGGCGACCGTGTAGCCGGCGAAGCCGCCCTGCTCCGGGCCGGTGCCCGGCGGGTCGCGGTCGGCGCACAGCGAGGGGCGGCCCGCCCGGCAGGCGGCGCAGGCCCCGCAGCGGGCCGCCGGCCCGCCCACCACCGCGTCGCCCGGGGCCCAGCGGGTCACGGCGTCGCCCACGGCCGCCACGCGGCCGATCCACTCGTGGCCCGGCCAGCTGCCGTGCTCGCCCCAGCCGTCGAGGACCATGTGGAGGTCGGTCCCGCACACGCCGCACAGCTCGACGGCCACGAGCACGTCGGCGTCCCCGACCGCGGGTACCGGCACCTCCTCGACCACCAGGCGCCCCGGTCCCCGGACCACCGCGGCTCGCATCAGCTCGGTCACGGGTTGTCCCGGAGGTAGCGGTACACGCCGGCCATGTCGCGGCTCACCTTCCCGGGCAGCGGATGGATCTGGCCGCCCATGGCCCGGGTGCCCCACACGATCTTGGCCGTGCGCTCGGCCAGCGCGGCGTTGTGCAACGCCTTGTGGGGCGTCGCCCCGCAGGTGACCAGCCCGTGGTTGGCCAGCAGCGCGGCGCCCCGGTCGGCCAGGCGGGCGGCGACCTCCTCGCCGAGCTCCGGGGTGCCGGTGCCGCGGTACTCGCAGCACCCGACGTCGCCACCCAGGTAGACGACGACTTCCTCGATCACCGCCGGGATCGGCTCGTGGGCGAGGGCGAACATGGTGGCGTAGACCGCGTGGGTGTGGATCACCGCGCCGATCTCCGGGTAGCGCCCGAGGGTCGCCAGGTGGAGGTCCTTCTCGGTGGTCGGCGCCCGGGTCCCGTCGACGACCGTGCCGGCCGGGTCGACGACCACCAGGTCGTCCAGCGTCATCGTGTCGTAGGGCACCGACGACGGGGTCAGGCACACCAGGCCACCCGGCAGGCGGCCCGAGATGTTGCCAGCGGTCCCCTCGACCAGCCCCTGGTCGAGCATCCGCCGGGCCGTGTCGAGCACCGCCTCCCGCGTGGTCGTGGCCTGCTCAGCCACGGTCGAGCACCTCCGGGTTGGCGAGGTTGGCAGGCGCCTCGCCCCTCAGGAGGGCGGCGAGGCCCTCGGCCATGAGCGCGGTGTGGTTGGCCTCGGTGTCGTAGGTGGCGCCGCCGATGTGGGGCGTGAGCACGACGTTGGGCAGCGCCGCCAGCGGGTGGTCGGGCGCCAGCGACTCGCCGGCGAAGTGGTCGAGCCCCGCGGCCGCCAGCCGGCCCGACCGCAGCGCGTCGACCAGGGCGTCGACGTCGTGGAGCGCGGCGCGGGCGGCGTTGAGGTACACGGCGCCCTCCCGCAGGGCGGCGAAGCGGGCCGCCGACATCAGGCCCACCGTGTCCGGCGTGACGGCGGCGTGCATCGACACCACGTCGGCCTCGGCCAGCAGCGCGTCGAGTTCGTGGGTGGCGTCGGCGGCGAACGGATCGCAGGCGATGACCCGCATGCCGAGGCCCTCGAGCCGCCACCGGGTGGCCCGGCCGACGGCGCCCAGTCCCACCAGGCCGGCGGTCCGGCCCAGCAGCTGCCAGGCCCGGAAGCGCTGGTAGGGGATGGTGCCGTCCCGGTAGACGTCGCCCGCCCGCACGTCCCGATCGGCGGCCAGCAGGCCGCGGCTGCACGCGAGCAGCAGGCCGACGGTCAGCTCGGCCACGGCGTCGGCGTTGCGCCCGGGCGCCCGCAGGACGGGGATCCCGGCGGCGGTGGCGCCCGCCAGGTCGACGTTGGTGGGGTCGCCCCGGGTCGACCCGATCGCCTCCAGGGGAAGGTCCAGCACCGGGCCCGCGCACCGGTCGGCCTCGCAGATCAGCACCGAGGCGCCGAGCGCCGCCGCCTGCTCGGCCAGCTGCTCGGCCGAGTAGAGCCGCAGCGGCCGCTGGTCGATCCACGGGTCGAGGACCACCTCGCCCAGGTCGCGGAGGGCGTCGAGGCCGGGGCCCCGCAGGGGCGCGGTGGCCAGGATGACGCGGTCAGCCATCGTGCGCCTCGCTGTCCATGCGACCCCCTGTCGCCTGACGCCGACGTTAGTAGCCGGGCCGCGTTGGCCGCGGGGTCAGCCCGGCAGCGAGGCGAGCCGGGGGATGACCGCCCGGGCCGCGCCCCCGAGGAACAGGGCCATGCCCTCCTCCGACAGCGGCAGGTCCCGGGCGGCGGTCAGCGCCCGGCCGGCCGGGATCACCGGGTGGTCGGAGGCGAACAGCACCCGGCCGCGGCCCCGGGACGAGTCCATGAACCGCACCAGCGCCGGGTCCATGTAGGTGGCCAGGTAGGCCGAGGTCATCAGGTGCAGCCGGGGCCACTTGAGCATGTACTGGATCAGCAGCGCCTCGTACGGGTGGCCCATGTGGGCGCCGACGACGGTCAGGCCGGGGAAGTCGATGAGCACGTCCTCCAGCAGCACCGGGTCCTGGCACCGGGACCGCACCTGGGGCCCGGGCACGCCGACGTTGATCGACACCGGCAGGCCCAGCTCCTCGCAGGTGGCGTAGACGGGGTAGTAGAGGCGGTGGTTCAGCTCGTACTGCTCGACCAGCGGCGTCACCCGCACCATGGCCAGCGCCGGGTGCTGCGCCAGCTCGCGGACCCGGGCGCAGTTGCGGCCGGGCCTGCCCGCCCGGTCGACGGTGGCCGCCACCAGGAACCGGCCCGGGTGCGCCTCCGCCAGCGCCAGGAAGTCCTCGGCCGCCCGGCCGCCCGCCCGGTGGGCCCGCTCGGGGTCGCCCAGACCGCTCGTCAGCACGCCGAGGTCGATGCCGGCGCCGTCCATGGCCGCCAGCAGCCCCTCCACGGTCGGTTCCTTGGCCAGGTCGTCGCCGAACATCTCGACCACGCCGCGCTGGGATTCCTGCGCCACCCAGCGGGCGGCGAACGCCTCGGGTATGAGGTTGACCCAGCCGTCCACGATCATGCGCGGGACAGTACCTGACACAAGTGTCAGAAGGTTCTGCCGGCGACTACGATCCCGGCATGGTCGACCCCGGGTCCCGGCCGCTCGACTTCCGGCCGTTCGACGCCGACAACCACTACTACGAGGCCGAGGACGCCTTCACCCGCCACATCGAGCCCGAGATGGCCAAGCGGTGCATGCAGTGGGCCGACGTCGGCGGCAAGCGGCGCCTGCTGGTGGGCGGGAAGATCAACAAGTTCATCCCCAACCCCACGTTCGACCCGATCGCCCGGCCGGGCAGCCTCGAGGACTACTTCCGGGGCCGCAACGAGGCCGGCGTCGACCTCAAGGAGATGTTCGGCGACCTGGAGCCGATCGCCGACCACCCCGCCTACCGCCGGCGTGACGCCCGCGTCGCGCTGCTGGACGGGCAGGGGCTCGACGGCGCCCTGCTGTTCCCCACGCTCGGCGTCGGCATGCAGGAGGCGCTGCGGCGGGACGTCCCGGCCCTCCACGCCGCGTTCCGCGCCTTCAACACCTGGCTCGACGAGGACTGGGGCTTCGACCGCGGCGACGGGCGGCTCTACGCGGCGCCGATGATCGCCTTCGCCGACCCCGACCGGGCGGCAGCCGAGGTGGCGCGGGTGCTCGACGCCGGAGCCCGCATCCTCGTGACCGTCCCCGGCCCCGTTCCGGACGGCGGCGACGGCTACGAGTCGCCCGGCCATCCCCGCTACGACAAGGTGTGGGGCCTCATCGCCGAGGCGGGCGTCCCCCTCGCCCTCCACGCCGGGCTGAGCGGCGTGGGCCACTACGGCCGCTTCTGGCGCACCGGGGCCGAGGGCGGCGGGGGGTTCACGGCCTTCCGGCACGCGGTCTTCCCGCTTGTGGCCTTCGCCGACCGCGGCGTCGCCGACACGTTCGCCGCCCTCGTCTGCCACGGGGTGCTGGAGCGCTTCCCGGCGCTGCGGCTGGCGTCGATCGAGAACGGGGCCATGTGGGTGCCCGACCTGCTCCGCAACCTGGGCGCCGCCCACGGCAAGATGCCCTTCGCCTTCGGCGAGCACCCGGTCGAGCAGTTCCGCCGCCAGGTGTGGGTGGCGCCGTACTACGAAGACGACATGGCGCTGCTCAAGGATCTGCTGGGGGTCGAGCGGCTGCTGTTCGGCTCCGACTTCCCCCACACCGAGGGCCTGCCCGAGCCGACGATGTTCGTGAAGGACATCCCGACCTTCACACCCGCGGAGACCCGCCGGGTCATGCGGGACAACGTGCTCGACCTCCTCGGATGAGCATCGCCATCGGCGAGGACCGCGAGGCCCTGGCCGCCACCGCCCGCCGCTTCCTGGCCGACCGGTGCCCGCCCGCCGTGGCCCGGGCCGCCATGGAGGCCGAGGCGGAGGCGCTCCCGCCGTTCTGGGGCGAGCTGGCCGGGCTCGGCTGGCTCGGGCTGGCCGTGGCCGGGGCCGACGGCGGCGAGGGCTACGGCTACGCGGACCTGGCGGTCGTGGTCGAGCAGCTGGGTCGCGTCGTGGCGCCCGGGCCGATGCTGCCCACCGCGTGGGCGGCGGCGCTGGCCCCGCCCGAGGCCCGCCCCGACCTCGCGGCGGGCCGGCGGGTGGGCGCCGTGGCCCTCGGCGGCTCGATCGCGGGCACCCCCCAGGGTGAGGGTCGCCTGCGGCTCACAGGCAGCACGGGGCCGGTGCTGTGCGGCGCCGTCGCCGACCTGGTGGTCGTCCCGGTGACGGTCGGCGGCGACGAGCGCTGGGCCGTCGTCGAGCGGGCCGGCGCCACCGCCACCCCGCTGGCGCCGCTCGACCCGACCCGGGGCCTGGCCCGCCTCGACCTGGCCGGCGCCATCGCCGACCCGGTGCCCGGCCTGGACCGGGCGCGGGTCGAGGCGGTGGGCGTGGCCCTGGCCGCGGCGGAGGCCGCCGGCGGGGCGGCGTGGTGCGTCGAGGTGGCCGCCGCCTACGCCCGCGACCGGCGCCAGTTCGGCCGACCGATCGGCCAGTTCCAGGCCGTGAAGCACCGCTGCGCCGACATGCTGGTCGGGCTCGAGCAGGCGCGGGCGGTGGCGTGGGACGCCGCCGCCGCCCTCGACGGCGATCCCCGCGGTGACGACACCGCGCTGGCGGTGGCCGCCGCCGGGGCGGTCGCCTTCGAGGCGTACGCTGCGGCCGCCAAGGACTGCATCCAGGTGCTGGGCGGCATCGGCTTCACCTGGGAGCACGACGCCCACCTCTACCTCCGCCGCGCCGCGGCGCTCCGCCAGCTCTTCGGCGGCGCCGCCCCGTGGCGGGTGGCGACGGCGCGCGCGGCGCTGGACGGGGTCCGCCGGCACCTCGGCCTCGAGCTGCCGGCGGACGCCGAGTCGTTCCGCGCCGAGGTGAGGACGACCGTGGAGGAGATCGCGGAGCTCCCGCGGGACGAGCGGCGCCGCCGGCTCGCCGACACCGGGCTCCTCGTGCCGCACTGGGCGCCCCCGTGGGGTCGGAACGCAGGCGCCGCCCAACAGCTCGTGATCGACCAGGAGCTGCGCCGGGCGAAGGTGCGGGTGCCCCACCTCCAGGTGGGCGCGTGGGCCGCCCCGACCATCGCCGCCCACGGCACGCCCGAGCAGCAGGAGCGCTGGGTGGGCCCGACCCTCCACGGCGAGATCGCCTGGTGCCAGCTCTTCAGCGAGCCCGACGCGGGCTCGGACCTGGCGTCGCTCACCACCACCGCCACACGCTCCGACGGCGGCTGGCTCCTCGACGGCCAGAAGGTGTGGACCACGATGGCCGCGGAGGCCGACTGGGGGATCTGCCTGGCCCGCACCGACGCCGAGGCGCCGAAGCACCTCGGCATCACGTACTTCGTCGTCGACATGACGGCGCCGGGGATCGAGATCCGGCCGTTGCGCGAGCTCA
>DASSUD010000368.1:0-7021 GCA_035707385.1 Acidimicrobiales bacterium | reverse complement strand
GGTGCGGGTGAGCGGCGCCCTGCGTCGGGTACCTGCCCCACGGCGGGCCGGAGGCGGCGACCGGGGCAGCACGCTGCTGCTGGTGCCGGCGGGGTTCCTGGTGGTGCTGATCCTGGCGTCGATCGCCGTCGACATGTCGCTGGTGCACGTGCGCCAGCGGCAGGCGGTGGACGTGGCGTCCGGGGCGGCCAACGACGCGGTGACCGCCGCCGCCGACCAGCCCGCCCTGCGGGGCGGATCGGGCCTCGGCCTGTCCCAGTCCGAGGCCGAGGCGGTGGTGGACGACATCGTGTCGGCCAGTGACCTTGCCCCCGACGTCGTCGGCCCGCCCGTGGTCAGGGTCACGGCGGACTCGGTTCAGGTCGAGCTGACCGTGCGGGCCGACTACATCTTCGCCGGCGCCGTGCCGGGAGCCCCCGGCGGCACCACCGTCACAGCCCGAGCGTCGGCTCGGGCCAACGGATCGTAGGGACGGTCAACATCTCTCATAGCTCTTGACAGCTCTCGATGTGCGTCGTCTATCGTCAAGGCATGGACATGTACGTCCGGGTCACGATGGACGCCGACGGGCCGGTGGTGGTCAAGGCTGCGGCCCCGGCGGCCGAGGAGCGCCTGCGGCTCGAGATCGACCGGCTGCGACGCGCCGGGCACCCGGGCGTGGTGGCCATGCTGCCCGGAGCCACGGACGAGCGGGACGACCCGGCCGACCCGCCCCGGCTCGAGCTGCGGACCCGCTACGCCGGCGAGCCCGTCACCGCGTGGGCGGGCACGGTGGCCAGCATCGCGGGGCTGGGAGCGGCGGTGGCCGCCACGCTCGCCGACCTGCACGGGGTCGGCGTCGTCCACGGTCGTCTCGACGCCGGCCACGTCCTGGTGGGCGACGACGGCCGGCCCCGGCTGTGCGGGCTCTCGCATCCCGGCGGCGCCGAGCCGTCCGACGACGTGGCGGGGCTGGGCGGCGTGCTGGCGGCCCTCCTCGACCGGGCGGCGCGCCCGCCGGGACGCCGAGGCTGGTGGCGGGCCCGCCGATCCCGGGCCGGCGAGCGGGCCCTGCGCCAGGTCGTCGACCGCGCCGTCGACCCGGTGCCGAGCCGCCGGCCCACCGCGCTGGCCCTGGCCGACGCCATTCTGCAGGCGGTCCCCTCCGCGGAGCTCCCGCCCCGGCCGGACCGGGCCCCGGCCACCGAGCCCGACACGCTCGAGCGCATCTGGGGCGCAGCCGACCAGGGCACCGAGGCCGAGCGCTGGACCCGGGCCCTGGGCGACGGCCCGCCCGACCTCCCGCCGGGTCCACCGTCGGTCTCCGGTCCGGCGCCGGCATCCCTGCCACTGGCCGAGGTCAGGACGCCGGCCTGGGCCTCCACCACCGGTGGCACGAAGCTCACCCCCCGATCGGCCACCGAAGCCCGCCGCCGCGTCGATGCCGCCACCAACCCGATGGCCTCGGCGCCGCCGGCGACCCCGCGGCCCCGCCCGGCGGCCGGAGGCCACCAGCACCGCCGACCCGCCGCCACGCCGGCCCGGCCGGCAACCGCCCAGCCCACCGCCCCACCCGCCACCGCCACACCCGCCGGCGACCGCAACCGGACCGGCGACCGCAGCGAACCGGTCCGGGCTCGAAGGACCACCGGCGACGGCCCGGTCCCCGACCGCGGCGACCGACTCTCGCGCTCCGCCGACCGCGCCCGGCCGGCCGCACCGGATGCGCGCCTCCAGCCGGCCGGCCACGCCGATCCCGTGCCGGCACCGCCGAACGCGTCGAGCGACCCCGCCCGCCGGCCGGGCAGGTCATCGGCGACCGAGCGCACGCGACCCGATGACCCCGGCGGCCCGGCGAGAGGCGACCTCCCCGGGTCGGACGATCCGGGCAACCGCCCACCCGCCGCCGGGGACTCCGAGCCGGGCTCCGGCGGGGGCGAGCCCGGCGAGGAGCCCGGCCTCACCGTCGAGCGACCCCACCTCACCGGGCGGGGTGGGCTCGGGGGACGGGCCCGGCCTTCCGGCGAACCGGTGCCGGCTCGCGCCCGGCGCCGGTGGCCAGGGGCCGTCGCGGGCGGAGCGGCCGCCGCCGTGATCCTGCTGGCCGCCGGGGCCGTGTCGCTCGGTGCCCGTGGCCCCGGTTCCCCGGCGACCCAGCCACCCGGGCCGGCCCGCCTCCCCGCCGGGTGCCCGGCAGCACCGCCGCCGTCGGCCGACGTGGACGGCGACGGCTGCCCCGACACCCTCGCCGTCGACGGGGCCACGATCACGGCCGGGTCCGCCCGGTGGACCCTCGGCGAGCCCGGCGACATCGCCGTGGTCGGCGACTGGGACTGCGACGGGCACGCGGCGGCCGCCCTGCTCCGACCCGGCACCGGCGACGTGTTCGCCTTTCCCGCCTGGGCCGAATCCGGGGCGCCCGTCAGCGTGCAGCCGATCGAGCGGGTGGCGGGCGCCACCGGCATCCGGGCCGCGCCCGCCGGCGGCGGCTGCGACGATCTGGTGGTCGACCGGGCCTCCGGGACCAGCCGGACCGTGGAGGTGCCGCCGTGACCGCCGCCCTGCGCTCGGCCCTACGGTTGGCGGGCTGGGTCGCCGGCCTGCTCGTCGCCGGGCGCGTCGCCCTGTCGCTGGGCGCGGGCGAGCTCTCCGTGCCCCTGGCCTCCCCCGGCGACCTGCGGGACTGGGTGTCCGACACCGGGCCGGCCACCATGGCGGTGGCGATCGTCCGCCTCGGCCTGCTCACCGGCATCGGCTACGTGCTGGTGGCGACCGTGCTCACCACTGTGGCCGAGATCGTGCACCTGCGGCCGCTCACGGCCCTGGCCGAGCGGGTCTCTCCCGGGCTCGTCCAACGGATCGCCCAGGGCGGAGGGGGCATCGGGCTGATCGTCGGCACGGTCGCCGGCTCGCTGCCCGTGCCCGACCCCGGGCCTACCGGTCCCCAGACGACCATCGCCGCGCCCGGGCCCGGCGTCGCCACCATGACCCGGGCCGCCGACCCGACCGGCGCCGGCCCGCAGGCCACCATGACCCCCGTGGCCGACACCGGTCCGGTCACGGCCACCATGACGCGGGCCGACGCGCCGCCACCCGGGCCCGCGCCCCCTGCTCCGACAACCCCACCGGCGCCGGCCCCGGCGCCGGGACCCGCGAGGTGGGTGGTCGAGCCCGGCGACTCGTTCTGGTCGATCGCGGAGGACGTCGTCGGGTCCGGCGACGAACGGGCCGCCGTCCGCTACTGGCGGACGCTGATCGGGGCCAACCGGTCCCGGCTCGTGGACCCCGGCAACCCCGACCTGCTGGTCCCCGGGCAGGAGCTCGTGGTGCCAACCCCCTAGGGCCCTCAGGCCGACAGGAGGCGCTGGGCGAGGTAGGCCGTGTCGGTGAGCACCCGGGTGCGGCCGTCGTTGGCGACCACCAGGGCGGTTCGCTCGCCGTCGGCCGCCATCAGCGCGGCTGCCGACCACATCGAGTTCGAGCCCTGCATGGCGAGCCCGACGCCGTCGAGGCGGGTGGCCGGCGCCGCCCAGCCCGTGGCCATGCGCCCACCGGGAGGTGGCGCCAGGAGACGCTCGACCGTCTCTGCCCGCAGGATGTCGCCACCACCGGCGAGGACCATCGCGTGGAACCGGGCCCAGTCGTCGAGCGTCAGGTGCAGCCGCCCGGCGGGGTTGAGCAGCGGAGGGTTGTCGCCATGGACGTCTGGGGGGCATCGGCGATCCGCGACCAACGGCGACGGATGCAACGAGGCACCGGGGCGCCTGCCCCCAGACGCGCGGCGGCCTCGGCTCAGACGAGCCATCGGGCCGTCGCCCTGTCGAACCGCCGCTCCCGGTCACCGGCGACGGCGTCCGACAGCGCCCGGGCCACCGCCTCGTCGAGCGCGCTCTGCCCCTCGGCGATGACCTCGTCGGCCAGGCCCAGCTCCCGGAGGTCTGACGAGCCGAGCTTCAGCCTGGCCGCCACGTCGGGGGAGCGGCCGACGTCGCGCTCCAGGATGGCGGCCGCGCCCTCCGGGGTGATCACCGAGAAGATGGCGTGCTCCGAGATCAGCAGGCGGTCGGCGTAGCTCAGCGCCAGCGCTCCCCCGCTCCCTCCCTCGCCCACGCACACCGACACGGTGGGGGTCGGGCAGGCGGCCATGGCCTCGAACGTGCGGGCGATCTCGCCGGCGATGCCGTCGGCCTCCGACTCCGGCGACGGGTCCGCGCCGGGCGTGTCCACCAGCGTCACCAGAGGCAGACCGAGCCGCCCGGCCAGGGCGACGGCCCGCTGCGCCAGGCGGAACCCCGCGGGCGTGGGCCGGCCGCTGCCGTGGTAGCGGTCCGTCGCCACCACGACGCACCGCCCGCCGGCCACCGTGGCCAGCCCGGCCCGGACCACTGGATCCGTGCCCCGCAGCTCCAGCCACGACGACGACAGCCGGGCCGCCCGGTCGATGCCCGAGGGCCGGCCCACCGCCCGCGCCCGCAGCACCTCGCCCCAGGCGCCGCCCACCCCGGGGTCGTCCCACGCCGGCAGCGGGCGGGTGGGCAACGGGCGGTCCACCCGGCCCAGCGCCACGTCCACCCAGTCGCCCGCGCCGCCCGGGACCAGCAACTCGTCCACCATCCCTTGGTCGTACGCGGCCTCGGCCGTGTGCGACCGGGCCGGCAGGGACACGCCCAGCGTGCCCTCCGCCACCCGGGGGCCGGCGAAGCCGATCACGGCGTGCTCGTAGGCGGCCCGCAGGTCGACCAGTGACCCGTAGGAGGCGAGCACACCCCCCGTCGTCGGCGATCCGTACACGCCGAGCGACAGCAGCCCCGCCCGGGCGTGCCGACCCGCGGCCGCGGCCGTGCGGGCGAGCTGGACCAGCGCCACCATCCCCTCCTGCAGGCGGGCCCCGCCGGTGCGGGTGGCCACCACCACCGGCAGCCGCAGCTCCCGCGCCCGGTCGTAGGCGCGCACGACCCGCTCGCCCGCCGCCGCGCCCATCGTGCCGCCCAGCACCTCGAACCGGCCGTCGATGAACGCGTAGTGCCCGGTCCGGCCCGTGCGCACGGACTCGCCCGTCGCCGGCAGGGCGCGCCGGCGCTCGTCGTAGCCGGGAAACGCGAGGGGGTCGCCGGCGAACACGTCGGCGTCCCATTCCTCCAGGGGGGGATGGAAGGGCACGGGGCGGAGTTTTCCGCTAGCGCAACCGAACCGCCACCTCGTTGGCCAGCAGCCGGCCCCGCACGGTCAGTACCGCCCGGTCGTCGTCGCCGACCGTCACCAGGTCACCCACCTCGTCGAGCGGCACCACCCCGGCCGGCACTCCGGCCCGTGTCCGCACGGCCAGTTGCAGGGCCTCCAGCCGGCGCTCCTCGGTGCCCAGCCTCTCGCTCCCGGCCTCGGGGGACTCGCCGGCCGTCACCGCGGCGATGTAGCGCTCCGGGGTGCGTACGTTCCAAAACCGCCGCCCGGCACGGTGTGAGTGCCCGGCACAGCCGAACGCCTGGTACTCGCCCATCGACCAGTAGAGCTGGTTGTGGCGGCACTCGTGCCCGGGTCGGGCCCAGTTGGAGATCTCGTACCAGGCGAGACCCGCCGCCTCCAGCAAGCTGGCGGCCAGGCGGTACTTGTCGGCCTGGTCGTCGTCGTCGGGGTGGCGGGCCTCGTCGGCCGCCAGGGCCGTGCCCGGCTCCACGGTCAACGCGTAGGCGCTGACGTGGGGCGGGTCGAGCTCGAGGGCCGACTCGAGGGTTCGGCGCCAGTCCTCCCGGGACTCGACCCTCGACCCGTAGATGAGATCGAGGTTGAGGGTCTGGATGCCCGCCTGCCGGAACCAGGTCACCGCCCGCCGCACGTTGGCCGGGTCGTGAGTCCGGCCGAGCGCCACCAGCACGTGGTCGACCATCGACTGCACGCCGAGGCTCACCCGGTTCACGCCGCCGGCGGCGTAGGCCTCGGCCAGCGCCGGGGTCACCGTGTCGGGGTTGCACTCGACCGTGACCTCGCACCCCGGCACCTTGGGCACGGCGTCGAGCACGGCCACCAGGGCGTCCGGCGCGACCAGCGAAGGGGTGCCCCCGCCCACGAAGATACTGGTGGCCGCCGGCAAGCCGGCGGCCACGGAGCGTTCGACGTCGGTCAGGCAGGCGTCGAGGTAGGCGCGTTGCAGGTGGTGCCGGTCGGTCCAGGTGGCGAAGGCGCAGTAGTCGCAGCGTGCCGCACAGAACGGCACGTGCAGGTAGACGCCGAAGGCGCTGGCGACGACCGGCCCCCTCTCAGCGGACGAGGCAGAGGCCGAGGCTGTCCAGCCGGGCCGGCACCTGGTCAGGATGGCAGTCGAGGATGCAGGCCACCGCCCGCAGGTCCTCGCGCCGGATGGTGAGCATGCGCCCGTTGTAGTCGCCCCGCTGCACCTGGATCATCCGCAGGTAGCGGGCCAGCATCTCGCCCTCCTGCCCCCCGAGCTGCTCGACGGCACCGAGGTCGATGGTCACCGGCCGGTCGTCGCGGCGGGGGCCGCGCATGCGCTCGGTGAGGTCGACGATCTGCTCGTCGCCCCCGGACGAGCGGATGCCCAGCTCGTCGTCGCTCGGAAGCATCTGGTCGACCGGCACCCGGTAGAAGCGGGCGAGGCGCTGCAGGCGCGGGACCGAGATGGCCCGCTCGCCGCGCTCGTACGCCCCCAGGACCGAGGCCTTGAACTCGTGCTCCGATGCGGCCTCGACATCCTGCAACGACAGGTGCTTCTGGCGCCGGATCGAACGAAGCCGGGCCCCGACCTTGGCGGCGTAGCCGCTGTCGCGTTCGACTTCGACGTCAGTGTCCATGGTTTCCTCCCTCGGCCGTTCCCCAGAAGCCCGGCCGGACCCACGCTGCCCCCCTCGAGATCGGCTCGAGTGAGGCGTTTCCCTACTCTACGCACTAATCAGGTGTGCGGACAATCACTGCGCGTGTGCCAAGAACGTGTCCATCACCCTATATGACACGAAACAAACAAGTCCACCACGCGAAGCGGCTGGTCACTCCGCTCCGAGGACAAATTCTTCACGTAACGCCGTCAAGA
>DASSUD010000367.1:0-5008 GCA_035707385.1 Acidimicrobiales bacterium | reverse complement strand
GTGGCGATCGCCCGCGCCCTGGTCACCGACAACCCGATCGTCGTGGCCGACGAGCCGACGGGCGACCTCGACTTCCGCAGCGGCGTGCAGATCCTCGAGCTGCTGGAGGAGCAGGCGAAGGCGGGCCGGACGGTGATCGTGGTGACGCACAACCGTGAGATCTCCCGCGTCGCCGACCGGGTCATCGAGCTGTCGAGCGGGCGGATCGTGAGCGACGGCCCCCCGGAGGGCGGCCGGGTGCCGATCAGCGAGCTGCACTGGTAGCGCCATGGGCCCGCTGCTCATGCTCCGGTGGGCGGCCCGGGACCTGCGCCGCCGCTGGCCCCAGGTGGTGGCCATCGCGCTGATCATCTCGATCGGCACCGGGATCTACGCCGGGCTCGGCAGCACCGCCACCTGGCGGCGGGAGTCCAACGACGCCTCCTTCGAGCTGCTCGGCATGTACGACCTGCGGGTCCGGGCCACGGAGGGGACGGACGCCGCGGTGGGCGAGATGCTGGCCGTGCTCGGCGACCTGCCGCGTCCCGGCATCGTGGCCACCGCCGAGGAGCGGCTGATCGCCGCCACCCAGGTGGACGCGTCCGCGGCCGGCCGGACGATCCTGGTGCCCGGCCGGGTCGTCGGCATGGACCTGTCCGGCGGTGGACCGCACGTGAACGACGTCCATCTGGCCGAGGGCGGGGGGCGCGACCTCACCGCCGCCGACGGCGGGCGGCCCGTGGCGCTCCTGGAACGGAACTTCGCCGACCACTACGGGCTGCCGCCGGAGGGGGCGGTCCGCGTCGCGGGAGGCCGGGGCGTCGACTACGTCGGGATCGGCCTGGCGCCCGAGTACTTCCTCGTGACGACCGAGGAGGGCGGGTTCTTCGCCGAGGCCAACTTCGCCGTCCTGTTCACGTCGCTGGCCACCGCCCAGGACCTCGCCGGCCGGCCGGGTCGGGTGAACGACCTCGTGCTCAGGTTGGCGCCGGGAGTCGACCGCAGCCGCGCCGCCGCCGAGGTCGAGTCCGCGTTCGCCGCGTCCGGTGCCGGCCTCGGCGTCACGGTCATGCAGCCCGAGGACGAGGACGCCTACCGGCTGCTGTACGACGACATCGAGAGCGACCAGCGCTTCTGGAACATCTTCGCCGGGCTGATCCTGGCGGGCGCGACCTTCGGGGCGTTCAACCTGGCCAGCCGGATGGTGGAGGCGCAGCGCCGGGAGATCGGCGTCGGCATGGCCCTCGGCTGGACGCGGCGCCGGCTCGCCGTGCGGCCGCTGCTCGTCGGCGCCCAGATCGCGCTGCTCGGCGCGCTGTTCGGCGTCGCCATGGGCCTGATCGCCGTCGCCGCTCTGCGGCCGGTGTACGAGGGGTTCCTCCCGCTGCCCGTGTGGCACACCGGTATCCAGCCCGGCGTGTTCGCCCAGGGCGCCGTCCTCGGCTTCGCGCTGCCGTTGCTGGCCACGGCCTGGCCGGTGTGGCGGGCCGTCCGGGTGATGCCGGTCGACGCCATCTCGACGGCGCACCGCGCCGGCCGCGGCGGGCTCGCCCCGCTGCTGCGGCGCCTGCGCTGGCCGGTCAGCGCCTTCCGCCGGATGCCGGTCGGCAACGTGCTGCGGGCCCCGCGCCGGACCGTCCTCACCGCGCTCGGGATCGGGGCCGCCGTCACGACGCTGGTGGCCATCCTCGGCATGCTCGACTCGTTCGCGGCGACCCTCGACCGCCACGACCGTGAGGTGCTCGGCGCCCACCCCGACCGGATGCTGGTCGCCTTCGACGGGCTGGGCACCGAGGACGGTCCCGGGGTCGAGGCCGTCCGCGGCGCGGCGAGCGTCGGGGAGGTGGCGCCGCTGCTGCGCACCGGTGCGACGCTGCGGTCCTCCGAGGGGGACGACATCGAGGTGCTGCTCGAAGCCGTCGACCTCGACAGCGACCTGTGGGCACCCACCGCGGCCGAGGGGACGGTGGCCGCCGGCAGCCGGGGCATCGTCCTGGCCCGCAAGGCCGCCGACGACCTGGGCGCCGGTCCCGGCGACACGGTGACGCTGGAGCACCCCGTCCGGCGAGGCGACGGGTTCGCCCTGGTGGAGACCCCGATCGAGGTGGCCGCCGTCCACCCCAACCCGTTCCGCTTCAGCGCCTACGTGGACCGCTCGCTGCTGGCGGACTTCGGTGTGCCGGCTGCGGTCAACGGCCTCTACGTGCTGCCGGCCGCGGGCCACGACGTCGCGGACGTGCAGCGTGAGCTGTTCGGGCTGGAGGGTGTGGCCTCGGTCCAACCGGTCGGCGCGACGTCGCAGGTCGTCGAGGACAGCCTGGCGGACTTCGCGGCGGTGTTCCGTGTGCTGGAGGCATTCGTCCTGCTGCTCGCCCTGCTCATCGCCTACAACGCGGCCAGCATCAACGCCGACGAGCGGGCCCGGGAGCGGGCGACGCTGTTCGCGTTCGGGCTGCCCCTGCGCCGGGTGGTGGCCCTGGAGACGGCCGAGGCAGCGCTCGTCGGCGTGCTCGGCACGGCCGTGGGGGTCGCCGCCGGCCTGCTGGTGGTCCGGTGGGTCGTCGCCACGACCGTCAGCAACACGATGCCGGACATCGGGATGGACGTGGCCATCTCCGGCGGCACCGTCCTCCTGGCCGTCGTCCTGGGGGTGGTGGCGGTCGCACTCGGCCCCCTCTTCACCGTGCGCCGGCTGCGCCGCATGGACATACCCGGCACACTGCGTGTGGTCGAGTGACCCCCACGGCACGAGGAGCGCAGCGGAGCCGGCGTCCCTACCGATTTGGCGTCTCTCACGTCGCACATGCGCTGTGAGAGACGCCAAATCCATCGCCGCCGGCGTCCAGCGTCCTGACGCCAGGACGTTCGCCCCTGGCCCGGCTGCGACGCGTGCCGCCACGATCGAACCATGCCCACCACCGACGCGGAGAGCGTCGACCGCAGCCGCGAGGCCACACCGCGTCCGGGCGACCTCGTTTCATCCCTGAAGGCCGTGCGGCTGCTCGGGGCGTTGCGTGCCGGTCTCGACGAGATGAACCGGGTGGACATCGACCGCTCGGCCCGTCGCCGTCTGATCGCGACGCACCGGGCCGCGCTCATCGAGGTGGCGAGCACGGTCTCCGATGCGCTCATCGAAGAGCTGGTGACGCTCGGCGTCGCGCCCCTCGGCCAGGACGCCAGCCTCGACGAGATCAAGGTGGCCCAGGCGCAACTGCTCGGTTGGCTCAACGGCGTCATCCTGGCCAAGGCCGCCCTCGGGGCGCTGGCGCGAGGCGACGTCGACCACGACGGGGGCGGCGCCGGCGACACCACGGACCTGGCCCTCGTCTACCGCCCGGCCGGCGCCTGACGCCGGGGCCGGATCACCCCGTGAAGGTCGGTCGCGCCGCCACGGGTGCGGCCGGCGGGGCCGGAGCCGGGGCCGGAACGGTGGTCGTCGGGGCGGGCGGCGATGTGGTCGGAGGGGCCGGAGGGGCCGGCGGTGCGGTCACCGTGAACGGCGCGGCCGCATACTCGACGATCGGCTCGCCGGTCTCGGCGTCGCGGCAGGTGGCGGTCGCGTGCCAGTCGCCGACCGCGGCTTCGTCGCCGAGAAAGCCGTTGGGGACCATCCCCACGCGCCAGTTGCCCTCGCTGTCGACGCCCGCGAACTCGGGGGGCAGCGTCGCGATCAGCTCGTCACCGAGGAGGGCGAGCACCTCGACCAGACCGGGTCCCGCTTCGCTGACGCACCCCTCGCCCGAGAAGAGGAACGGCAACCCCGGCGGCCCGCTGAGGGGCTCGACCGTGATCGTTCCCGTTGCCGGCGGCGGGTCGGCAAGGGCGGGCGGGGTGACGAGGGCCAACACCGCCAAGCCTGCGGCGACCGCCGCAGCCACACGCACGCGCCTCATGGTCCCCAACCTTCCTCACGATCCGATCGACGGGTGTCCGTCCACGGTCCCGTCGCCATCAGGGTCGCCGTCTCGTTGCCCCCCCAGCCTAGATCCCGTACACCGTGACGTCGGCCGGTCGTCACCCGGATCTGACCCGGCGTGACGGAGCGGCGACCCCGCTAGGTTTCGGCGCGGTGGCGTACCGGTCCCTCGCCGACGCGGTCGTGGTCGTGCACTTCGCGTTCGTCGTCTTCGTGGCCGTGGGCGGCCTGCTGGCCTGGCGATGGCCCCGGGTGCTGTGGCTGCACGTGCCCGCGGTGGTGTGGGGTGCCGGCATCGTGACGGTCGGCTACGAGTGCCCGCTCACGCCGCTCGAGCGGTACCTCCGCCGGCTCGGCGGCGACGACCCGCCCGACACCGGCTTCATCGACCGCTACGTCGAGGACGTCATCTACCCGGACGAGTACACCCCGGTGCTCCGCGCCGCCGCGGTAGTGCTGGTCGCCGTGGGCTGGACGGGCGCCCTGGTCAAGCACCGCCGCGCCGCTGCGCCGCCCGCCGGTGACCGAGCGCGCCGGTGAGAGCGCCGACCGGCGTGCGCGGCGGCTGTGCCATCGTGTCGCGGTGACGGATGCACCGGAGGCGGGGACCGACGCGTGGCGGGCGCTGGTCGACGAGCCGATCGTCGATCCGGGCCAGCGGATCGTCGACGCTCACCACCACCTGTGGCCTCCGGGCGAGGGCATGCGCTACGGGCTGGCCGAGCTGACGGCCGATGTCGGCAGCGGGCACGACGTCGTGGGCACGGTGTTCGTGGAGTGCCGGGCGGCCTACCGCACCGCGGCGCCGCCGGAGCTGGCCCCCGTGGGCGAGACCGAGTTCGTGGCGAGCGCGGTTGCCGGCAGCGGCGGGTTGATCGGCGGCATCGTGGCCCACGCCGACCTGCGGCTCCCGCAGCTCGACGACGTGCTCGACGCCCACCTCGAGGCCGGGCGGGGACTGCTGCGGGGCATCCGCCACTCCCTGGCGCGGGGCGACCGGGCCGACGGGCTGACGATCCCCGGCCGGGCGCCCGCGGGCTTGTCCGAGGACCCCGCCTTTCGATCAGGCGTGGCCCGGCTCGGCGCCCGCGGCCTCACCTACGAGTCCTGGCA
>DASSUD010000366.1:0-4361 GCA_035707385.1 Acidimicrobiales bacterium | reverse complement strand
TGTAGAGGACGAGGCGGGCCCCGGTGGCGAGGGCGTCGCCGAACTCGTCGGGCCGGGGCTCGGACAGCAGGAGCAGCGAGGCGTCGATGCCCGCGTCCCGGAGGGCGACGGCCTCGTCGACCTGGGCCACGGCCAGCCAGTCGGCCCCCGCGTCGAGGGCGGCGCGGGCCACGGGCTCGGCCCCGTGGCCGTAGCCGTTGGCCTTGACCACCGCGCAGAACCGGGCCGGGAGGGCCACGGCCCGCAGGACGCCGACGTTGTGGCGGACGGCGTCGAGGTCGATCTCGGCCCACGCACGGGCCATCAGGGGTCCCCCGGGGCGTCGAGGTCGCCGAGGACGGCGGGCAGCCCGTCGACCACGTCGGAGGCGACCAGCCCCCGGGCGGGCCCACGCTCGGCCGCCGCGCCGTGGAGCCAGGCCCCGACGGCCGCGGCTGCGAACGGCTCGACCCCCTGGGCCAGCAGCGCGCCGACGATGCCGGACAGCACGTCGCCCGTGCCCGCGGTGGCCAGCCGGGCGTCCCCGCTGGTGGACAGGAGGGCCCGGCCGTCGGGGTGGGCGACCACCGTGGTCGGGCCCTTCAGCAGCACGATCGCCCCGGTGGCGGCGGCCAGGTCCCGGACGGCGGCCAGGCGGTCCTCGCCCGGCGGCCGCCCCGCCAGGCGGGCGAACTCGCCGTCGTGGGGCGTGAGCACGGTGGGCTGGCGGCGCCGCCCGACGAGATCGGCGGCCTGGTCGCCGAGCGCCCACAGGCCGTCGCCGTCGACCAGGACGGGTACGCCCGCGGACACCACCACGTGGTGGACGGCGGTGACGGTGGGCGCGCCGCGCCCGAGGCCCGGCCCCACCACCAGGGCCCCCGCCCGGTCGAGCTGGCCGAGCACGGCCTCGTCCCAGCCGGCGCCGGGGACGGCGACGCCCACGGCCTCGGTGGGCATGGCCGGGTCCTGGGTCACGCCGGGGGAGGCGACCCGCACCATCCCGGCCCCCGCCCGCTGCGCCGCCCGGGCCGCCAGGTGGGCGGCGCCGGTCATCCCCGGAGACCCGGCGGCCAGCACCACGGCCGCCCGCCACTTGTGCGACTCGGGAGGTCGGGGCGGCAGCCAGGCGGCCACGTCGCGGGCCTCGATCAGCTCGGCGGACCCGCGCCCGGCCACGTCGAGCCCGATGTCGGCCACCACCACGTCCCCGGCCAGGCGGCGGCCCGGATGGAACAGCAGGCCGGGCTTGAGCGCCGCGAAGCTGACGGTGCGCACCGCGGCGAGCGCACGCCCGTGGACCTGGCCGGTGACGCCGGCGACCCCGCTCGGGATGTCGACGGCCAGCACCGGCGCCCCGCCGGGGTCCGGCGGCTGGTACTCGCCCCGGAAGCCGGTCCCGTAGGCGGCGTCGATCACCAGGTCGGCGTCCGGCAGCCGCTCGGGTGCCGAGGCGGCGTCGATCACCTCGGTCCGCACGCCCCGCCGCCGGAGCCGCTCGGCGGCGGCCCGCCCGTCGGCGCCGTTGTTCCCCTTGCCGGCCACGACGACCACGCGGCGCCCGTAGGCCCCGCCCAGCAGGTCGAGCGCGTGCCGGGCCACGGCGGCCCCCGCCCGCCCGATCAACACCTCCACCGGCTCGGGAGCGGCGGCGTCGGCGGCGGCCATCTCGTCGGGGGTGAGGACGGGGATCACGGCGCCACGCTACGCAAGACCCGTCACCCGGACAGGGCGATCACGACGGCTTCGGCCATCGTGGCCGTGTGGGTCAGGCTCACCTTCCACGCGGTGACCCCGTGGTCGGCGGCCAGCCGGGCCGCGGTGTCGTGCAGGACGATCGACGGGGCGCCCGAGGCGGCCCGCACGACCTCGATGTCGCGGAACGCGCAGGCGCCGAGGCCCCGGCCCAGGGCCTTGAGGACCGCCTCCTTGGCCGCGAAGCGGGCCGCCAGGCCCTCGGCCGGGTCGCGGCGCCGCTCGCAGTGCTCGCGCTCGGCCGCGGTGTAGACCCGGTCGGCGAAGCCCGGCGTCCGGGCCAGGGTGCGGCGCAGGCGCTCGACCTCGCACAGGTCGACGCCCACCCCGACCACGGACTGGCTCACCCCGCCCGCCAGCGGTCGGCCAGCTGGTTGATCGGCTCGGTCAGCAGCACGTCCACCGGGATGCCGGCCAGCAGGTCCTCGCGGAACGTCGGCTCTGTCTCCTGCACGGCGTCCCGCAGGACGGCGTACCGGTTCCGGTACCCCTGGAGCACGCCCCGGGCCGTGGCCACCGGCAGCCGGTCGGCGAAGCGCACGTGCAGCAGCGTGATCCCCGTGGCCTGGCCGTCCTTGACCTCGGGCACGATCACCAGGGTCCGGCCGTCCCGCCGGCCCCGGGCCACCAGGACCTCCCGCTCGGTGGCCACCCGGCGCTTGGTGCCCCGCAGCTCCGGCGACCGCTCGGTGCGGCTCGGCAGGTCCCGGGCGATCCCGCCCCGGTCGACGACCGCGATCGTCGCGGCGCCGTCGTCGCCCGGGCGCCCGTCGATGGCGTAGCGGGTGTAGCCCACCACCTCGGCCACGCTGGGGCTGATGTCGGCCAGGGTGCGCAGCGTCCGGTACGTGAGGTGGTCGCGCGGCGCCCCGGTGGCCGCCACCTCCCGCACCAGCGGGACCTCCAGGAGCGTCTCGTCGCTGCGCGAGATGCCCACGGTCACGGTCTTGGCCTGGTGCTTGATGGCGTCGACCGGCCGGGTCAGCTCCTCGATGGCCACGGTGAGCGCGGCGGTCAGGTCGTCGATCACGACCGCCGGCGTGCCCTCCTTGCCGCCGTCGAAGCTGTACGCGTCCAGCGGGATGATGCCCACGGCGTAGCGGAACAGCGCCGCCAGGCGGACCGCGGTCGATGCCTCCAGCTGGCCGTCGTAGGCGCCCATGCGCAGCCCGTCGAAGTAGCGCCGCACCACCGGCTCCAGCTCGCGGGCCAGCCGGCGCAGCAGGGCGTCGCCGCTGAGCCGGGCGCCGTCGGCGGCGGCGGTGACGGCCTCGACCGCGGCCCGCGCCTCCCGCAGCGGCCGGGCCAGCGCGTCGATGGCGAGCGCGGCCTCGTAGCCGAACAGGTGGCCGGCCATGGCCGACAGCACGAAGGCCAGCGCCGGGTGCGTCTCCGGCACCGGCAGCACGTGCAGGGCCGAGGCGAAGCGCGCCTGCCCGTCGGTGGCGATCACCACCGGCGACGCCTTGTGCGCCCGGTAGATCGCCACCTCCTTGGCCACGTCGTCGGCCGTCGACCCCACGAGGCCGGCGGCGCACACGACGATCAGCGGCTCGGACGACAGGTCGATGTGCTTCTTGTCCTCGGTGGAGTCGCTGGCGATCGAGCGGTAGCAGAGCTCGGACAGCTTGATCCGCACCTCGGCGGCGGCGATCCGGTTGGCGCCGTTGCCGACCACCGCCCAGTGGCGCTTGGAGGGGGCGAGGCGCTGGGCGGCCTCGGCGATCACCGCCCGGCGGGCGACGACCTCGGTCATGGCCGCCGGCAGCTCGCGCAGCGCCCCCAGCAGCGCCGGGTCGACCACCCCGCCGACCTCGCCGGCGATGGCCGCCGCCAGCAGGATCCCGGCCGCCACCTGGCTGTAGAACGCCTTGGTCGAGGCCACCGACATCTCGACGTCCCGCCCGTCGGACGTGTACAGCACGCCGTCGGACCGCTCGGTCAGGTCGCTGCCCCGCCGGTTGACGATGGCCACGACCCGGGCGCCCCGGGACCGCACCAGGTCGACGGTCCGGTTGGTGTCCGTGGTGGTGCCCGACTGGCTGATGGCCACCACCAGGGTGTCGGCCATGTCGCGGCGCAGCCCGAACCCGGACAGCTCGGTGGCCGGCAGGGCGTCGATGTGCAGCCGGGCGTCGGGGCAGAACTGCTCGAGCGCCGCCGCCATCGCCTGGCCGGCCACCGCCGCGGTGCCCTGGCCCACGACCAGCACCCGCCGGATCGCGCCCTCCCGGAGCGCGGTGCGCACGCCGCCGGGCAGGGCGTCGGGGCCGAGCGTGACCACAGGCGACCCGTCCCGGTCGACCACCTTGCCCCGCAGCGTCTTGCGGAAGCTGGCAGGCGACTCGGTGATCTCCTTCAGCAGGAAGTGCGGGAAGGTGCCGCGGTCGATGTCCCGGGTGGTGATCTGGGCCTCGGCCACGTCGGCCTCGCTCACGGGCAGCGGCGTGCCGTCGTAGGCCAGGCGCCCCACGCCGTCCAGGGTGCCCGCCCGGCGGCCGTCGAGCACCACGATCTGGCCCCGGCTGGCGGTCGGGTTGTCGGGGTTGGCGGGCGTCTCGCCGTCCATGCGCACGTAGCGGTGGGTCATCTCGATGACGCCGTAGGGCTCGCTGGCCACCACGTAG
>DASSUD010000365.1:0-6929 GCA_035707385.1 Acidimicrobiales bacterium | reverse complement strand
GATCAGCGGGTAGTTGAGCGCCGAGCCGGTGACGTCCTCGATGTCCTTGCTCCAGCCCTCGTGGTCGGAGAGGCCGTTCACCGACAGGCCGATCACCTTCACGTCACGCCTGTCGAACTCGGGCTTGAGGGCCGCCACCCGACCGAGCTCGGTGGTGCACACCGGCGTGAAGTCCTTCGGGTGCGAGAACAGGACCGCCCAGGAGTCGCCCTTCCAGTCGTGGAAGTCGATGGGCCCCTCGGTCGTCTCGGCGCTGAAGTTGGGAGCGTCGTCGCCAAGTCGAATCGCCATGTGTGCCTCCAGAGTCGCCCGGGTAAACGGAAGAAGTTGCAGGTCGGGCGCCCGCGGCGAGCCTAGCGAGACCCGGGCGGAAAAGGCGACCCCGGTGGTCGGATTTCGTCAGCTGTGGCGGATGTCATGTGGTATACCTAGCGGCTGCTTTGTATACTTAGCACATGACAATCCTCACCACCATCACCGAGGCTGAGGGCAAGGTCGTCGACGCCGTCCGCGACCTGCAAGAGCCCATCGTCGAGTACGTGCGCAAGGGCGTCGCTCTCGCCGACGACCGGCTGCCCAAGGTCAACTATCCGGCGGGGTTCGCCCGCCCGACCGAGGTCATCGACTCGCAGTACGAGTTCGTCACCGCCCTGCTCGCCGCCCAGCACGACATCGTCAAGGCCGTCGCCGAGGCCGTGTCCCCGCTGGTGGGCGTCCAGACCCCCAAGCCCGCCGCCAAGGCGCAGAAGGCCACCAGGACCGCGGCCTGACGCGGCACCGCTCACACAGAACGACGCGCCGCCTGGCACTCCCCTCGGCCGGGCGGCGCGTCGCGTCCGGCGCCGGTCACACCGGCGATCGCCTCGCCGGCTGCCCGAGCGCTCAGGCCCCGCCGCCCTCCACGTAGCTGCGGTAGACGGCCAGGAGGGCGACCTTCTGGTGCTCGCTGAGCCGGGGGTCCGCCCGGATGGCGTCGCTGACCGAAGGGGTCGCCGCGTCCTCGTGGAGACCGTCGAGCAGCCCCGCCTGCACCATCAACGCCTCGGCCGACGTGTTGAGGGCGCCGGCGATGGCCTTGAGCACCCGGACCGATGGCTCGTGCAGGCCCCGCTCCAGCTGGGAGAGGTAGGGGTTGGACACGTTGGTCCGGGCCGCCAGGTCGCGCAGCGACATCTCGGCGTGGGTGCGCTGCTCCCGGATGAGCCGCCCGAGGCGCTCCAGCTGGGCCTTGCCGACCTCCCGGGCGCTGGGTGCCGGCGGGTCGGCCACGATCAGCTCTGCCGGGGGGCGGGGGCCGGGGCGTCGCTGGCGTCGGGCTCGGGCTCGGCCGCCGTGCCGGGTTCCGCAACGCTGGTCGGTGCCCGCTCGGCCGCCGTGCCGGGTTCGGTTCCACGGGGCTCGGGCTCGGCCGGCTCGCCGTTCGGCTCGGGCTCGGCGGCGGTCGCCTCCTCCGGCCCGGTGGCGCCCAGGTGGGCCGGCGCCGTGCCCTGGCGCGGGACGCGGGTGCGGAAGATGTCCGGCTCCAGGTACATGACCCGGGCCGTGGGCACGGCCCGGCGCACGCTGGTCTCCACCCGGTTCACGGTCTCGACCGCCTCGGGCACCGACAGCCCCGGGATCAGCTCGATCTTGGCCCCCACCAGCAGCTCGTCGGGCCCGATGTGCTGGGTGCGCATGTGGATCAGGCGCTGCACGCTGGGCTCGATCTCGATGGCCGCCGCGATCTTCTCCTGGTCGGTGACGCTGGCCGACTCGCCGATGAGCAGGCCCTTCATCTCGATGGCCAGGACGATGGCGATGCCGATGAGCAGCAGGCCGATCGACAGCGTGCCGATGCCGTCCCACAGGGGATCGCCCGTGATGTGCGACACGGTCACCGCGGTGAGGGCGATGACGAGGCCGACCAGGGCCCCCAGGTCCTCCAGCAGGACCACGGGGAGCTCCGGCTGCTTGGTCCGGCGGATGAAGCCCCACCAGCTGAGCTGCGGGTCCTTGATGGCCGAGGACTCGATGACGGCCGTGCGGAACGACCACAGCTCGAGCACGATCGCCACCAGCAGGATGCCGATGGCGACGTTCACGGACTCCAGCTCGTGGGGGTGGCGGATCTTCTCGATGCCCTCGTAGGTGGCGAACATGCCGCCCACGCTGAACAGGATCAGTGCCACCACGAACGCCCAGAAGTAGCGCTCGCGCCCGTAGCCGAAGGGGTGATCCTCGGTGGGTGCCCGCCTGGCCCGCCGGCCGCCGAGCAGCAGCAGAGCCTGGTTGCCCGAGTCGGCCACCGAGTGGACGCTCTCGGCCAGCATCGAGCCGGCCCCGGTGATGAGGAACCCCACGAACTTGGCGACTGCGATGCCGGCGTTGGCCAGCAGCGCCGCCACGACCGCTCTCGTTCCGTGACCACCTCCTGCCATGGCCCCGAACCTAGTGCGGTCGCCGCGCCACCTGTATCACCTGCCGCCCCCGGTCCTCTATCAGTCCAGGCGGACGGAAGGAGGACCGGTGTCCTCGACCCAGGTGTTCTGCAGCTATCCCCGGGCGCGCACGGACGACGTCACGCGGATCTCCGGGTACTTCGAGCAGCTCGGCCAGGAGGTGTGGCTCGACCGCGAGCTGAGCGGCGGCCAGGAGTGGTGGGACACGATCCTCTCCCGCATCCGGGCCTGCGGCTGCTTCGTGTTCCTCGTGTGCGAGGAGGCGCTGGGGTCCCGTGCCTGCCGGGCGGAGCTCGACTACGCCCTGGCGACGAACCGCACGGTCCTGCCGGTGGCGGTGGGGGAGCCGGTGCCCGACGCCGTGCTGCCGCGCTCGCTGTCCAGGCTGCAGCGCATCGACGCCGGCGACCCCATGCGGCTCGCCCGGGCCCTCGTCAACCTGCCCGCCCCCGCACCGCTGCCCGACCCCCTGCCCGAGCCGCCGCCGGTGCCGATCTCCTACATGGACGAGCTGGCCGCGGTGCTGGAGGAGCCCGAGCTCGGGCTCGCCCAGCAGCGGGACCTGCTGGGCACCCTCCGCCAGCGCCTGGCCACGGAGGAGGACGTCCCCGCGGTCCTGACCCTGCTGCACCGGCTGCGCCGCCGCTCGGACCTGTTCGCGGGCGTCGCCGTCGAGGTCGACGCGGAGCTGGCCCGCCACCGCCCGCACGCAGAGCCGGGCATCGCCGACACGCCGGCGCCGCAGGTCCCGAGCTCGACCCCGCCCCCGCCGCCGCCCCCGGTCCCGTGGCAGCCGTCGGTGCCGCAGCCGGCTCCGGCGCCCCGGCGCTCGTCCGGCGGCAAGGTGGCGGCGCTGGTGGCGGTGGGCGTGCTGGTGGTGGGCGGGGGCATCGGCGCGGCCGTCGCCCTGTCCGGCGGCGACGAGGGCGCCGGACCGGGGCCCACCACGCCGTCGCCGCCGAGCAGCCCGGAGGTCACGGTCAACGACGGCAGCACCGTCCCGCCGGTCCCGGACGAGCCGTTCACCTACGGCGACGACCCCGACCTCGACAGCCTGACCGACGACTGCAACGGCGGTGACCTGGGCGCCTGCGATGAGCTCTACTTCGACTCGCCCGCCGGCTCGGAGTACGAGGCCTTCGGTGACACGTGCGGCGCCCGGGTGGCCCTGCTCTTCACCGGCGGGTGCGACGCCGGGTTCGTGGAAGGCTTCACCGACGACGTGGACTCCTGCGCGGCGGGCGACATGGCCGCCTGCGACCGGCTCTACACCGACTCGGCGCTCGGGTCGGTCTACGAGGCGTACGGCGCCGAGTGCGGCGGGGTCAGCTCCGAGCCGGTCAACGGCGACTGCGCCCTGCTGTTCAGCACCTGACGGCCGCGCCCTAGGGTGACCCCGGTGGAGCACCGGGACCGCGTCGACGCCGTGGCCCGCGAGGCGGGCGCCCTCGCGGCCGCGGTCGAGGCCGGCGACCCGGCGGCGATCGTGCCCACCTGCCCGGACTACACGCTCGACGACCTGGCCGTCCACGTGGGCGACTTCTGCGCGTTCTACGCCGGCCGGCTGTGCGAGGGCGCGGGCCGCCCGGCGCGGGCCTTCGACCCGGACGCCGGCCGGGCCGGGCGAGCGGCCTGGCTGGCCGGGTGGACCGGCCACCTTGTGGCCGAGCTGCGGGCCTCGCCGCCCGACCTGGAGGTGCGGACCTGGCACCCGACCGACCGGTCCGCGGGGTTCGTGGCCCGGCGCGCCTGCCACGAGCTGGCGGTGCACCGGGTCGACGCCCAGCTCGCGGCCGGCACCGCCCCCGACCCCGTGGCGCCGGCGGTGGCGGCCGACGGCATCGAGGAGGTCTTCGTCCTCATCGCCCACGGCGGTGCCCGCACGGCCGACCGCCGGCGGGAGGGCGACCGCACCGGCCAGACCCTGCACCTCCACGGCACCGATCATCGCCCGGCCGAGTGGCTGATCACCTTCGCCCCGGAGGGCGTGGTGGTGGAGCGGGCCCACGCCAGGGGCGACCTGGCTCTGCGGGGCGCGGTCGGCGACCTGGAGATGCTCCTCTACCAGCGGCCGACGGTGGGCGAGGTCCAGCGGTTCGGCGACGACGCGGTGCTCGACGTGTTCCACCGCCAGTTCACCTTCGTCTGATCACTCCGAGGGCGGCGCGATCCCCCAACCTGTGGGTGACTTGTGGGGTCGCCTGTGGGGAACGCGGGGCCTCCTGGGGATGAACGGAGAATGTCTGGGGACGACCCTGTGTATTGCGAAATAGCCCTTGACGTGGGGTTTCGCGCCCCGCAGTATCTGCACATCCCACCACGGCAGTACGGGCCGACGGCAGGGACGACGGGGTCCGCCCCGGAGTTCAGGTCGGAGGAAACCGGCAGTCTGGGGGAACGACAGGCAGCGGACGGAGGTTCTGATGTGGCGTAAAAACCACTGACAGTCCTCCGAGCCACCTCGGGAGTCCGCTCCCAGGCGGCTGGTGCCAGAGCCGGCGGGCGCCGTCGGCGATGGTGCCGAAGCGGCCTGTCAAAAGGTTGGCCCCGAGCAGCGGACTGGCTAGCTCCAGTCTGACGCTCGGGGCCTTCCGTTTGCAGCGCCGACGCTAGCGGCGTGCACCGCAGCGGCGGCGGATCCCCTCGTGGGCGCCGGAGTCACCCCGCCCGGTTCCGGCGCCGCGCGGGCGGGGGCAACGCCGCAACCGATGCGCGGGGCTCACGAGCGCGCGTGGGCGTCGAGCACGTGCGCGACGGCGGTCGTCACCTTGCGGGCCGTCGGCAGGTGCAGGAACTCGTTGGGCCCGTGGGCGTTGGACGCCGGGCCCAGGACCCCGGTGATGACGAACTGGGCCTGGGGGAACCGCGTGCCCAGCATGCCCATGAAGGGGATGGTGCCGCCCTCGCCCAGCGCCCGCGGCGCCTGGCCGAAGGCGGCCTGCGAGGCCCGCTGCAGCGCCCGGGCGAGCCACGGGGCCTCCGCCGGCGCATGCCAGCCGGGCTCGGCCGCCCCCCGGGTCACGCTGACGGTGGCGTCGTAGGGCGGATCGGTGGTGAGGCGCCGCTCGATGGCGTCGGCGGCGGCCACGGGATCGGCCGTGGGCGGGATCCGCACCGACAGCTTCACCGTGGTGGACGGGCGCAGCACGTTGCCTGCCCGCTTGGGCGTCGGGGCCCCACCGATGCCGACCACCTCGAGCGACGGCTCCCAGGTGCGGGCGATCAGGAGTTGCTCGGTGGTGGGCCGGGCCGGCCGGGTGTCGCCCGCCAGCGGGTAGTGGGCGGCGACGTCGCCCAGCTCCGGGGCGGTGGCGGCGATCTGGCGCAGCCGCGTCGTCGGGATGTCGACGTGCAGCTCGCGGGGGAGCAGGGCGCCGGTGCTCTCGTCCTCGATGCGGCTGAGCAGTCGCCGCAGGATGTGGAAGCTGGACGGCACGACGCCGCCCGCCGCGCCGGAGTGGACCCCCTCGTCGAGCACCCGCACCTCGACCACCATGTCGACCAGCCCCCGCAGCGACGTGGTGAGCCACAGCCGGTCCCAGTCGCCGCACCACGAGTCCAGCGCCACCACCAGCGACGGCGACCCCAGCCGGTCGCCCAGGGCGTCGAGGTGGGCGGGCAGGTCGGGGCTGCCGGACTCCTCGCTCGCCTCGATCAGGACCAGGCAGCGGCTGTGCGAGCCGCCCCCCGCCTGCACGGCCTCCAGCGCCGTGATCGCCGAGAAGGTCGAGTAGCCGTCGTCGGCCCCGCCCCGGCCGTAGAGCCGGTCGCCCTCGACCACCGGCTCCCACGGGCCGAGCCCCTCCCGCCAGCCCGAGAACGGCGGCTGCTTGTCCAGATGCCCGTAGAGCAGGACCGTGTCGTCCGCCCGGCCGCCGCCCGCCGGCGGCACGTCCACCAGCAGCAGCGGCGTCCGTCCGGGCAGCTCCTGGACCTCGACCGTGGCCCCCGGCAGCCCGTGCGCCACCCGGGCCTCGCACCACTGCCGGAGCAGGGCGGTGGCGCGGGCCATGTGGCCCGCCTCGGCCCAGTCGGCGTCGTAGGCCACCGACACGTTGGGGATGCGGATGTAGTCGTGCAGCACGGGGGGGACGTCGTCGGTCCAGGCCTTCTCGACGTGGGAGGCCGCGGCGTGGGTATCCAGGGTCACGCCGACGATTCAAGCACCCCGCTGCGTGGTTTCTCGGCGAAGGCCACGCCCAGGACCGCGGCGGCGAGGATCGCGGCCGTGGCCAGGGCGTCGACCTGGCCGCCCAGCGGCACCATGACGGCGGCCACGGCCAGCGCCACCAGGCAGGGGACGCCCGGCCGGGCGCCCCGGCGGAGCCGGATGGCGGCCAGCCCGCCGAGGTAGAGGACGATGCCGCCGGCGAAGGTGGCGGCGAACACCGGGTCGAGCGGCTCGCCCGGGTGGACCAGCGCCTCGTGGATGCCGACCGCGGCGAACACCACGCCCAGCACCAGCGGGATGTGCAGGTAGCTGTAGACGTC
>DASSUD010000364.1:0-15209 GCA_035707385.1 Acidimicrobiales bacterium | reverse complement strand
GGTTGACCGCCGCGGCCAGGGCGAAGCACGTGTCGGTGATGCCGCCCTCGGCGTGGCTGGCGATGTCGATCACCACCTTGTTCCACGAGTTGGACCAGTCGGGGTGGTGGTTCAGCTTCTCGGCCTCGATGGCCACCATGGTCATGAAGCCGAACGCCTCCACGAAGTTGCGGAACTCGATCTCCCGGTGCAGCGCTCCCTGGGTGATCCCCCAGCCGGGGATCTCGTCCAGGCGGCTCTCCGTCTCGTCGTGCGTCAGGCGCGTCATACGCCCATTGTGACCGTTGGCCGGCCCCGCCAGCCGTCCCGGGTCGCGCGCCGGCGGGTACCCTCGGTGGCCGAGAGGTGCCGCCAGGGGGCGGATATGAGCGACATTGCGCCCTATGCCGAGCCGGGCCCGCCCGAGAAGAGCGACCGCAACGGCTGCGTGATCGGGCTGCTGGCCGCCGTGGTGGTGCTGGCCCTGGTCAGCGTCGGCGCCTGCGTCGTCCTGGTGGTGGCGGTGGACGACGGCGGCGGCGAGGGATCCGATTCGGAGAGCGCCGACGTCGGCGAGCCCACGTGCCAGGTCGACCAGCAGGGTCACGTCGAGGCGGTCATGGACGTCACCAACCCGACGTCCGAGCGGTCGAACTACGTCATCCGGGTCACCTTCGACGACGGGAACGGCGACGAGATCGGCAGCGAGACGTTGACCGTCGACGCCCTGCCGGCGGGTCAGCAGACCTTCGCCCGGGCGGAGACCGACACGCCCCCACCCGCCGACGGCCGGTTCACCTGCCGGGTGACTGACGTCGTGCGCTTCTCCGACGAGTGACGGTCGTTCCGGCGTCCCCCATGAGCAATGTGAATGCTGAGGGACGCCAGAACGAAGATCGCCCGCGAGGTGGGGCGGGAGGCGACCGCAAGCTGCGGGCCCTCCTGGGAGGTGACCGTGAACCAGCTCGCTGAGCAGCTTCGCCGCTGGGCGGACGACGTCGAGCCGGTGACCGCAGACGAAGCACGGCGACGCAGCTCCCGCGCCGGGCGCCGGACCACCTGGCCGGCCGGCGCCGGCATCGCCGGCGCGTGTGCGCTGGCGGTCGCGACCGTGGTGGTCACCGGGGCGGGCGATGGACCCGAGCGGTCGGCCACCGGGGATGCGCCGGCCCCGATCACGCCGGGGGAGGTCGAGGTGTCCGCACACGCCGCGGGCCTCGCCCCGCTGGCCGTGACGGTGGGTCCACCGCAGGCCGGTGCGCCAGCGGAGGCCCCGGCGGGCGCACCGCCGGCGTGGCTCCACACGATCGTGCGATTCGAGAACACGGGGAGCACCGCCGTCCACCTCCGCCGCGGCCACCACACCGGCAAGGTCGGCGAGCCGGTCGCCCGCCTCGTCGTCGCCGACTCGGCCTGCTTCTGGGTGAACACCCGCGGCACCCCCGACCCCTACTGCCCCCTGGTGGAGTCCGGATCCTCCGCCCCGGCCGGCGGGGCGGTCGAGGTCACCATGGTCGCGTGGCGGGACCTGCCGGGGCTGGCGCCGGGCAACTACACGTTCAGCTGGCCCCTGCACGTGCGCGGCCCCGACGACGCCGGGACGACCGGCTCCGTGAGCCTCACCTTCGCCGTGCCCTGAGGGCCCACTAGGGTCGCCCCGGAGGGTTGCCGTCCGGGGAGGGGACCGATATGACAGCCAACCTGATCGATGCCCTGGCCGCCGTGGTCGGCAGCGCCAACGTGCTCGCCGGCGAGGCCGTCAAGGACGACCACACCCACGACGAGGCCCTGACCGCCACCCCCGTCACGCCGCTGGCGGTGGTGCTGCCGGGCTCGACCGGCGAGGTGGCGGCGGTGGTGCGGGTCGCGGCCGAGCGCCGCGTGCCGGTCACCGCCCGGGGGGCGGGGACCGGGCTGTCGGGCGCCTGCATCCCCCGACCCGACGGCATCCTGGTCGCCTTCGAGCGCATGGCCTCGATCGTCGAGATCGACACCGAGAACTTCGTGGCCGTGGTCGAGCCCGGCGTGCAGCTCGACCAGCTCGACGCCGCCCTGGCGTCGCTCGGGCTCGTGTACCCGGTGTTCCCCGGCGAGTACAGCTCCAGCCTGGGCGGCAACGTGGGGACCAACGCGGGCGGCATGCGGGCGGTCAAGTACGGCGTCACCCGCCACCACGTGCTCGGGGTCGAGGCCGTGCTGGCCACCGGTGAGGTCATCCGGGACGGCGGCAAGATGGTCAAGCGGTCCTCGGGCTACGACCTCACCCAGCTCATCATCGGCTCGGAGGGCACGCTCGCCCTGGTCACCAGGGTGTGGCTACGGCTCTATCCCCGGCGCCCCCACCAGGCCACGCTGCTGGCCCCGTTCCGCACCCTGCCCGAGGTCACCACCGCGGTGCCCGCCGTCGTGCGCAGCGGGGTCGACCCGCTGATGCTCGAGTACATAGACATGCTCACCATGGCCAGCGCCACCGCCTACGTGGGCCTCGACCTCGGCATCCCGGACGACGTGCGGGAGGCGGCCCTCGCCTACCTGGTGGTGGCCCTGGAGGGCGACCACGCCGACCGGGTCGATGCCGACGCCGAGGCGGTGGCCGAGATGCTGGCCGGGCTGGGCGCCATCGACGTCTACGTCCTGCCACCGGGGTCGGCCGCCGGGCTGATCGACGCCCGGGAGAAGGCGTTCTGGGTGGCCAAGGCCAACGGCGCCGACGACATCATCGACGTCGTCGTGCCCCGGGCCTCGGTGCCCGCCTTCGTCGAGCGGGTGGGCGAGATCGCCACCGAGCACCAGGCGTGGATCGCCGGCTGCGGTCACGCGGGCGACGGCAACGTCCACATGGCCGTGTTCCAGAAGGACCCGGAGGTCCGGGGCCGGATCGTGCGGGCGCTGCTGGCCGCCGGTCTGGAGATGGGCGGAGCGGTGTCCGGCGAGCACGGCCTCGGCACCGAGAAGGCCGGCTACTACCGCGAGCTCGAGGACCCCGCCAAGCTGGCGCTCCTCGCCCGCATCAAGGCCGCCTTCGACCCCCATGGCATCCTCAACCCCGGCACGATCCTCGCACCGACGGAGCCAGCATGACCGACGAGATCAACGGCGCCCAGGCGCTGATCCGCACGTTGGTGGCGTGCGGTGTCGACACCTGCTTCACCAACCCGGGCACGTCCGAGATGCACTTCGTGGCCGCGCTCGACACGGTGACCGACATGCGCGGTGTCCTGGCCCTGTTCGAGGGCGTGGCCACGGGCGCGGCCGACGGCTACGCCCGCATGGCGGGACGCCCCGCAGCCACGCTGCTGCACCTCGGGCCCGGGCTCGGCAACGGCCTGGCCAACCTGCACAACGCCCGCAAGGCCCGGACCCCGGTCGTCAACGTCGTCGGCGACCACGCCACCTACCACAAGCAGTACGACGCCCAGCTGGAGTCGGACATCGAGACCGTGGCCCGCAACGTGTCCCCCTGGGTCCGGTTCTCGCAGAGCCCGGGCGAGGTGGGCGCCGACGCGGCCGAGGCGGTGGCCGTGGCGTCCGGCCCTCCGGGGGCGGTGGCCACCCTGGTGCTGCCGGCCGACGTGAGCTGGTCGCCGGGCGGCGTGGAGGCCGCCCCCCAGCCCCGCCGCGGACCCGCGCCGGTGGACGCCGACGCGATCGACGCGGTGGCCAAGGCCCTGCGCTGCGGCGAGCCCTGCGGGCTGTTCCTGGGGGGCGCGGCGCTGCGGGCGGGCGCGCTGGTGGACGCCAGCCGGGTGGCCAACGCCACCGGCGCCCGGGTGCTGGCCGAGACCTTCCCCGCCCGGTTGGAGCGGGGCGCCGGCCTGCCCGCGGTCGACCGGCTCGCCTACCTGGCCGAGTTCGCCGCCCACCAACTCGACGGCCTCCGCCACCTGGTGCTGGTGGACGCCAAGGCCCCGGTCAGCTTCTTCGCCTACCCCGGCAAGCCCAGCTACCTGGTCCCGGACGGCTGCGAGGTCCACGTGCTGGCCGGCCCCGGCGGCGACGTGGCCGGCGCCCTGGCGGCCCTGGCCGATGTGCTGGGCGCACCGGCCGACGGGGCCAGCCGCCAGCCGGCCGACCGGCCGGAGCGGCCCACCGGCGACCTCACGGCCCAGTCGGTGGCCCAGGCGGTGGCGGCGCTGCTCCCCGAGCACGCGGTCGTGGTCGACGAGGGCAACACCTCCAGCCTGTTCGCCCCCGGCCTCACCGCCGGCGCCCCCCGCCACGACTGGCTGACGCTGACAGGCGGCGCCATCGGCCAGGGGATGCCGGCCGCCACAGGGGCGGCGGTGGCCTGCCCGGACCGCCGGGTCGTGAACCTGGAGGCCGACGGCAGCGCGCTGTACACGATCCAGTCGCTGTGGACCCAGGCCCGCGAGGGCCTGGACGTGGTCACCATCGTGTTCAACAACCGCTCGTACGCGGTGCTGAACATGGAACTGAGCCGGGTGGGTGCCGAGGCGGGCGGCCCCAAGGCCCGCGACCTGCTCGACCTGACCCGGCCCGACATGGACTTCGTCGCCCTGGCGACGGGCCTCGGCGTCCCCGCCACCCGGGCCACCACCGCCGAGGAGATCGGCGACCAGCTCGCCCGGGCCCTCGCCGCGCCGGGGCCGTCCCTCATCGAGGCGATGGTCCCCACCATCATGTGAGAACCGTCCGGACCGTCCTGCGCATCACCACCCGAGCCGGGGACGCGTCGTGGGCGCGCGCTCTGGTGGAGGAGGCCGGGGGCGAGGTGGTCGAGGACCCGGCGGCGCTGGTGGCGGTGTTCCCGGTGGCGGCCGACGCCGCGGCCGCCGCCGTCCGGGTGGCGGGCACGGGCGGGGCCCGCCCCGACATGGTCCTGGTCACGGGGGACGTGGACGCGGCCCGGGCCCGGGCCGAGGCGGTCGCGGGCCTGGCCCTGGCCGGTCCGGAGGCGCTGGCGCTGGTGGCGGCGTCGACCGCGGTGATGGTGAGCCACGCCCTGCCCGCGGGAGCCGACCTCGTCGACAGGGGCGCGGTGCCGCTGGGGGACCTCGGCGACGAGCGGGTCCACGAGCTGCGGTGGGTGGCACCGACGGCGGGCGAGAGCGACGCCGCCGCGTCCGACCTGGGCTGGGCCCGGCGGGCCACGTCCCGGCCGGTGCTGGGCCGGGAGGCGCCGGTGGCGGAGCTGGAGGCGGCGTGGGCTGCCGCCCGGGCCGGCGAGCGCCGGGTCGTGGTGGTGGCGGGCGACCCGGGCATCGGCAAGACCACGGTGGCCGCCGAGCTGGCGCTGCGGGCCCACGCCGGCGGTGGCACGGTCCTCTACGGCCGGTGGGACGAGGACGGGCTGGCGCCTTACCAGGCGGTGCGGGAGGCGTTGGGCAGCTACGCCGCCGCGTGCCCACGCCCGCTGCTGCGGGCCGACGTCGCGGGCCACGCGGACGAGCTGGCCCGCCTGCTGCCCGACGTGGCGACCCGCACCGGCGGCGTGCGCCTGCCCCTGGTCGACGACCCCGACGCCGAGCGGCTGCGCCTGTTCGGAGCCGTGCGGGACTGGCTGGATGCCATCGCCGGCCGCCGGCCGGTGCTGATGGTGCTGGACGACCTCCAGTGGGCCGACCGCTCGTCGCTGCTGCTGCTCCGCCACGTGCTGGACCACCCGCCGGCGGCGCCGCTGCTGGTGGTGCTGACCTCGCGGGACCACGACGGCGAGGCCGCCGGCCCGCTGCAGCCGGCCGGATCGCTGGGCGGCCCGGCGGTGACCCGGTTGGCGGTGGGCGGACTGCCCTCCGGTGACGTGCACGGGCTGGCGGCCCGGGCGCTCGGCCGTCCGTTGGGCGACGCCGAGGCGGGACTGGCCGACTGGCTGGCGGCCGAGACGGCCGGCAACCCGCTGTTCGTCAACGAGATCCTGGGTGGCCTCGATCCCGCCGACCCGGCGGGTGCCCTGGCCGCGGCCCGGGACCGCCTGCCGGAGCGGGTCCACGACGTCGTCCGCTGGCGGCTGGCGGGGCTGCCGGAGGGGGCGGAGGACGCGCTGGCGGCCGCCTCGCTCGTCGGCGAGGAGTTCCCGCTCGACGTGCTGGCCGCCACCCTGGGGGTGCGGGACCTCGACCTCGCCCACCGGATCGACGCCGCGGCCCGCGCCGGCGTGGTGCGTGAGGTGGGCGACGGCAGCCGGGCGGCCTTCACCCACGCGGTGGTCCGCCGCACGCTGCGGGACCACGTGGGGCCCGACCGGGCCGCCGAGCTGCACCGCCGGATCGGTGACGCCCTCGTGGCCCGGGACGAGGCCGGCCAGGCGGTGCCGGCCGCCGAGATCGCCCACCACTACCTGCGGGCGGGCGACGCCGGCACCCTGGACCAAGCCGTGCGCTGGGGCCGGGCGGCCGCCGACCAGGCCCGCCTGGAGACCGCGTTCGAGGGCGCCGTGTGGTTCCTCGGCCGGGTGGTCGACGTCCACGACGCCCGCGGCGGCGCCCCGGCCGACCTCGCCTGCGAGCTGCGCCTCGACCTGGCCGACGCCCACGACCGGGCCGGCGAGTTCCTGGCCCGGGACCGCCGCCACCTCGAGGCGGCCGCCCTCGCCCGGGCGCTGGCTCGCACCGACCTGCTGACCCGGGCCGCGCTCGGCTTCGGCGGCCGCCTGCCGGCTGCGCCGCCGTCGAACCCGCAGGCCCGCGAGCTGCTGGCCGAGGTCCTCGACCGCCTGCCCGGGAGCGACAGCCGGGCCCGGGCCCTCGTCACCGCCCGGCTGGCGCACGTCCGGCACGGGGACGCGCCCCACGCCGAGCGCAAGGCGCTGGCCGACGAGGCCGAGGCCATGGCCCGGCGCCTCGACGCCCCGGTGGTCCTGGCCTCGGTGCTGTGCTCGCGGGTGCTGGCCCTCGACGGCCCCGACGACCTGGACGAGCACCTCGACATCGGCGCCGAGGTGATCCGCATCGGCGAGCAGACCGGCGACCCCGACCTGGTCCTGCAGGGGGCGCGGGCCCGCATCCACCCGCTGCTGGTGGTGGGGGCCCACGACGCGGCCCGGGCCCTGGCCGAGCGGTTCGGGGACCTGGCGGCCACGGTCCGCCACCCCGACTACCTGCGCCTGGACGCCATGTGGCGGATCATGTGGGCCGGGCTGGAGGGTCGCTTCGCGGAGGCCGAGGCCGGGTCGGCCGCGCTGCGGGAGCGGCTGGAGGCGGCCGGGCACTCGCAGGCCGGCAACATCCACGCCGCCGAGGTGTTCGTCCACCGCTGGCTCCAGGGCACCCTCCCGGGCGGCACGCCGGCCATCGAGGGCGACCGCCAGCTCGGGCCCGGTGCCCTGGCGCGCTGGGCGATGCACGCCTGGGCCCTGGCCGGGCTCGGGCACCGCCGGGCGGTCGAGGCGCTGCTGGCGGCGCGGCCCGTCGAGGACCTGGCGGCCGAGGATCCGGGCTACCACTGGCTGATGGCGGCGGTCGGGGCGGCGGTGGCGGCGTCCACGGTGGGCGACGCCCGGTGGGCGCAGGCGGCCCGCGACGCCCTGGCCCCCTACAGCGGCCGGAACTGCGTGCTGGGCTACGTCGCCTACGTGGGGGCGGTGGACCACCACCTCGGCACCCTCGAGGCCGTCCTCGGTCGCCACGACGACGCCCTGACCCACCTGGACGCGGCGCTGACCCGTCACCGGACGATCGGCGCCCGCCCGTGGGCGGCGCTGTCGGCGGCGTGGGCCGCCAACGTGGCCGCCGAGCGGGGCGGACCCGGTGACTCCGACCGGGCGGCCGCCCGCCGCGCCGAGGCCACGGCCCTGGCCGCCGAGGTGGGGATGCGGTCCCTACCGCCCCCGCACCCGTCGCTCAGCGAGTGAACCGCGGCCGGTGCCCCGCCCACGCCGTGCGGCGTGGCCTCAGCGATTGAACCGGTCCAGGTGCTCGCTGACGCGAGGGAAGACGTCGGTGGCGGCGTCCCGCCCGATCAGCGCGTCGAGGTGGGCGTAGCCCGGCAGAACCACCCGCTCGTACAGGGTCGGCTCGTTGTTCGACTGCAGCCACCGCAGGGTCCGCATGGAGCCCTCGGGGTGGAAGATGTAGTTCTCCTCGCCCTGCACCAGCAGGATCGGCAGGCGCATCCGTTCGGGGTGCGAGGTGTAGGTGGCCCGGCCGGTCTCGTCCACCGCCAGGCGCCGCTGCATGATCAGGCTCATGTGGCTGAAGGCCGCCAGGTTGCCGACCCCGAACATGTCGTCGAGGTGGTCGTGGGTGGCGTCGTTGAGCTGGGCGTGGGTGTGGGTGCAGCCGTAGATGGCGTTGATCCACCGGCACAACGCCTTGTCGCAGCGCTCCGAGCGCGGCATCGGCACCGCCCGCAGCGCCAGGTCGAGCGCGGTGTTGGGCACGTCCACCCGCGTGAGCGGGGCGACCTTGTGCTGCCCGAGCCACTTCAGCGCCCTGTCGACCTTCAGCGCCGACTTCACCTGGTTGAGGTAGGAGGTGGCCGGGTGCAGCGGGAACTGCATCGCCACCGCGGAGCGGACGCCGGTCAGGCCGGCGCCCAGCGCCATGAGCAGGGATGCCGACCCGACGCAGTGGCCCAGCGCCTGCACGCCGGCCGCGCCGGTGACCCGGCGGACCTCGGCCACCGCCGTCGGCCAGTCGGCCCGGGCGATGTCGTCGAGGGTGAACGCCGTGTGGGCCGAGGGCAGGTCGATCGAGGCCCGGTAGTCGAACAGCCAGACGTCGTAGCCCCGTTCCACCAGGTGCTCGGCCAGGTTGGTCCCGACCGTGTCGACCAGGAACGAGGTGGCCGACATGCCGAACCCGGCGGCCAGCAGGACCGGCCCCCGCCGCCCGCCCTCGTAGCGGACCAGCCGCAGCCAGGCGTCGTCGCCGTGGTCGCTGCCCTCGTGCCAGCGGCCGGCGCCGTCGCACCAGCGGGGCTCGGGGGCGGGCAGGCGCAGCCGCCGGTGCCCGGCGCCGGTCAGCGGCACCGGCCGGGCGGGGGCCTCGGGGAAGGCGGCCACGTCCCGCAGGGGTCCGCCGTACACGGTGAGCAGCGAGCGGGCGAAGCGTCGCCCGAAGCGGGCCAGCCACATCGCCCGGGCCGCCGCGCCCTGCACCCCGGTGACCCGCATGGTGCTGAGCTGGCGGGCGAAGTCGCCCGGGCTGATGCGCAGCACGCCCGCAGCCGCCACGTGGCCGTCGGCGTCGCGCAGGGTCGAGTACAGCGTGGTCGTGTCACCCCAGGCGTCGAGGGCGAACGCCAGGTCGGTCAGGACCTTGTAGCCCTGGAAGGCGAACCGCCGGCCGTCGTCCGCCACCAGCAGCATCTCGTAGCGCATGTTCCAGGTGTCGACGTGGGTCGGGTCCTCCTGGGCCAGGCGGAACGAGCCGTCGACGACGCGCAGCCGCCGGGGCGACACCGACGGGGCGATCACGGTCCCGCTGAGGCGGCCCGGGGTCGACGGGTCGGCGAGCAGCGCCGGCAGGTCGTCGATCTCGACGGTCAGGACGAACTCCAGGCGCGTGCCCTCGGCCCGGCCCCGCTCGGCCCCGGCGGTGGTGGCCTCGACCGTGTCGCCCTCGTCGGTGATGGCCGCCCAGCCGGCCATGCGCTCGGTGAAGCGCACGCCGGGCGTCTCCGCCGGGGGCGGGACCGGTAGCGGTGGCGTCGGGCCGGTGGCCACGGTCCATCCTCGCTCGGCGGCCAGCAGGGCGCACGCCCGCTCGGCCAGGGCCGAGATGGTGAGCAGCGGGTTCACGGCCAGGGGGCGGGGGACGATGGCACCGTCGGCCACCAGCAGGCCGTCGTGGACGTCGGCGCCCTCGCCGGTGAACACCCGGCCCCGGTCGTCGACCGCCCCCCGCGACCCGTCGTCCGCCATGGCGCAGCCGCCGAGCGGGTGCACCGTGACGAGGGACTCGTGCAGCATCGGTGACCACAGCGGGTTGCCGACGAACTCGGCGCCCAGCGCCTCCGACGCCGAGCGCAGCAGCGCGGCGTCATTGTCGAACACGGGCAGGTCGCCGACCGCCGGCCACTCGACCCGCAGCTCGCCGCCGTCCAGCCGCAGCTCGCCGTCAGCGGCGTCCTCGCTCATGACCAGGTAGGTCAGCGACCGTTCGGCCGGCCCGCCCGTGGGATCGAGCACGGCGCCCCGGGTCGCCCGGGCCCGGCGCACCAGCCGGGCGGCGAAGTCGGCGGGGCTGCCGCCGTCGTCGATGTCGGCGGCCACGGCGAAGGCGGCGGGCATGAGGGCCCGCAGCGCCCCGGGGATCGAGCCCTCCTCGATGAGCGCCACCCGGGACGGGGTGTCCGACCCGTTCAGGTCGATCATGCCGGTGATGCAGGGGCCCACGGCGTTGCGGGCCGTGACCGGCCGGCCGCCCGCACCGATCCCCCGCAGCTCGGGGTCCTTCACGTCGTAGGCGAAGGCCAGCACGTCGCCGTTGCCGCTGAAGCGCCGGCCCACCTGGGGCGACGTCGGCAGGCCCTCGGCCCGGGACCGGAGCAGGATCTCGGTCGAGCCGAGGGTCCCGGCCGCCAGCACGACCACGTCGGCGAGCACGAACGAAGCCGGGGCGCCGAACCGGGCGCGGCCGCCCGCCAGCACCGCGAAGCTCACCATCCAGCCGCCGTCGCCGCCCTCGGGAGCGGGCGTCACGGCCCGCACCTCGGCCTCGCAGTACACCTCGGCCCCGTGGGCGACGGCGTCGGGCAGGTAGTTCACGGCGACGGTGTTCTTGGCACCGTGGTTGCAGCCGGTCACGCAGTCCCCGCACAGGCTGCAGGCCCGCTGCTCGATCCCGGCGGCGTTGGGGCCGTCGGTGAAGCTGACGTTGATGCGGGGCCGCTGGACCGTCGCTCCCACGCCGTTGGCGGCCCGGCCCAGGGCGGCCAACTTGGTGGGCTCGGGCCAGTCGGCGGGGTACGGGGCCGACCCCAGCATGCGTTCCGCCGCCGAGAAGTAGGGAGCCAGCTCGGCGGGCCCCGTGCCCGGTCCCCGCAGCGCGGTGGGCCAGCGGTCGTCGTCGAAGATGCGGGCCGGCGGGCGCAGCGCGACCCCGGCGTTGATGAGGGAGGTGCCGCCCAGGCCGCAGCCCACCATGACGCTCAGGTCGTGGCCCGCGCGCAGGTCGAACAGCCCGGTGGCCCGGCCGAGGCGGCGGGCGCGGGTGCGCACCTGGAGCTGGCCGGCGGCCTCGGCCAGGGTGGACGGGAAGTCGCCGGGCAGCAGCTCGCGGCCCCGCTCCAGCAGGCACACGGACCGGCCGGCCCGGGCGAGGCGGGAGGCGGCGATGGCCCCGCCGTAGCCGGACCCCACGACCACCACGTCGTAGCGCTCGCGCATGCGGTGGTGGGGCCGGGACAGGCGCGGTCGGGGAGGTCCTATGTCGCCGTGGGGTGCCGAGGTGCTGGGAGTGTCGCTCATGGCCGCCTCCGGTCTGCCTTCGTTGGTACTCGGCCGCGCCCGGGCCGCGCCAGTGGGCCGGCCCCGCCGCAGGCCGGCCCACCGCTCTGGTGCGACTGTGCCCCCGCCATCCCGCCACGATCATCCGCCACGATCATCTTCCGCCGGGGAGGGCGTCAGTTGCTCCGTGCGTCCCATCATGGGGGTCGCCGCGCAAAGGGCGCGCAAACGGGCCACGGATCGTGGCAAGGGTCACGCTGGCCGGCTCGTTTTCCCTGGTGGCACAATGGCTCTCTGCGCCGTGAGGAGGTCCGTGCAGGTCGAGATCACGCTCACCGGTGACGTCAGGGTCGGGGACGTGGCGGTGAGCGGGCCGTCCCGGGTGGTGTTGGCCGCGCTCGTCCTCGAACGCCCCGCCGGCATCCCCCGGGATCGCCTGGCCGACATCCTGTGGCCGGACGGGCCGCCGCGCACCTGGGCGTCCGCGTTGCGGACCCACGTCAGCCGGGTCCGGTCGGTCCTCGCCGCCGCCGTGCCCACCGGGGGCGAGATCGTGGTGGCCGGCGAGACCGGCTACCACCTCGCCCTGCCCGCGGGCGTGACGCTGGACGTCGACGTCGAGCGGGCCGAGGCCGCGCTGCACGCGGCCCGCGTCGCCCTCGGCGCCGGCGACGCCGGCGCGGCGCTGGCCGCCGCCTCCGGCGCCGTGGACGGGCTGCGGGCGCCGTTCCTGCCCGGCCACCCCGGCGAGTGGGCCGAGGACGTGCGGGCGGGGCTGGACGAGACCCGGGTGGCGGCGCACGAGGCCGCCAGCCAGGCGGCCCTCGCCGCCGGCGAACCCGGGCGGGCACTGGCCGCCGCGGAGGCCGCCGTGGCCCGTGCCCCGTTGCGGGAGAGCGCCCACCGGGCCCGGCTGGCCGCCCTGGCGGCGGGTGGCAACCGGGCCGAGGCCCTGCGGGCCTACCAGCGGCTGCGGCGGGCGCTGGCCAACGAGCTGGGCGTCGACCCCTCCCCCGAGACGGAGGCGGCCTATCTGGACCTGCTCGGCCCGCCGGCACGGTCCGGCCCGGCGGCGGCCGCGGGCGCGCCCGGCGCCGCGGCCGTGGCCCCGTTCGTCGGGCGGGCGCGGGAGCTGGCGGCCCTGGCCCAGGCGTGGGACCAGGCCGCGGCCGGCGCCCGCCACGTGGTGGTGGTGACGGGCGAGGCCGGGATCGGCAAGACCCGGCTGACGACCGAGGCGGCCCGGCGCGTCGGGCACGACGGCGTGGTCCTGTTCGGCCGGTGCGACCAGGAGGCCATCGTCCCCTACCAGCCGGTGGTCGAGGCGTTGGACGGGCTGGTGGCCGCCACCCCGCCCGACGAGCTGCCCGCGCTCGGCGACGAGGCGTTCGCCGAGCTGGCGGCCGTGCTGCCGTCGCTCGCCGGGCCGCGGCGGGCGGCCGGCGGCGACGGCCGGGCCCGGCTGTTCGCGGCAGTGACGGACCTGGTGGCGGCGACGGCCAAGGAGCGCCCGCTGCTGCTGGTGCTCGACGACCTGCAGTGGGCCGACGACGACACGCTGCTGCTGATGCGGCACCTGCTGCGCCGGGCGGGGAACGCCGCCGTCCTCGTGGTGGCGATCACCCGGGACCACGACCTGGAGCCGGGCCACATGCTGGGCGAGGTGGTGCGCTCCCTGGAGCGGGACGGCTGGGTCCGGCGGCTGCCGCTCACCGGCCTGGCGGAAGCCGAGGTGGCCGAGCTCGCGGGCCGGCTGGGCTCAGGGGCCGACGCCGGGCGGCTGGTGGCGGAGACCGCCGGCAACCCGTTCCTGCTCACCGAGCTGCTGCGGGCCGGGACGGCGGGCGAGGCGATCCCGGCCGGGGTCCAGGCCCTCGTGACCACCCGGATGGCCCGGCTCGGCGCGCAGGCGGCCGACCTGGTGCGGGCCGCCGCGGTGGCCGGGGCCCGCTTCGAGCTCGACCTGGCGGCCGCCGCCGCCGGCCTGGAGGGCGGGCGGATGCTCGACGCCCTCGACGCCGCGCTGGCATCGGGCCTGGTGGTGGAGGAGGACGCCGACCGCTACCGCTTCCCCCACGACATCGTGCGCCGGACCCTGGTGGCCCAGCTGAGCGGGGCGCGGCGCCGGGCCCTGCACCACGCGCTGGCGGCGGCGATCGAGTCCCTGCGGGCCGGCGACCTGGACGCCCACGCGGCCGTGCTCGCCCACCACGCGGCGGCGGGAGCGGGCCCCCGGGGCGACGCCCGGGCGGTCCACTGGGCCCGGGTGGCGTCCGTGCAGGCCGCGGCCCACAGCGCACCCGCCGAGGCGGTGCGCCTGTGCCGGCAGGCGTTGGTGCTCGTGCCAACGGGTGACGCCGGGCTGCTGGCGACGGTCACCGCCGAGCTGGGTGCGGCGCTGGTGGCGGCCGGCGACCCCGGGGGCCCCGCCACCCTGGTGGCGGCGGCGGACCTGGCCGCCCGCAGCGGGCAACCCGACGTGCTGACCACGGCGGCACTGGCGCTGGCCGACGCGGCGCAGGCGGACCCTGCGCTTCGGGTCGAGGCTGCCCGGGTGGTGGAGGCGGCGGCCGCCGCCGGCCCGGGCCCGGACCCGGCGGAGCACGCCCGCCTGCTCGCCCGGCGCCTCCGCCTGGGCGGCGAGGCGCGGCCGCAGGCCGCCACGGTCCGGGCGCTGCACGACCGGATCGAGTCCCTGGCCGGGCCGGCCGCGGCCGAGGAGTGCCGCGCCCTGGCCGGCGAGCTGGAGGTGCTGGCGGCCGCGTCCGGCCAGCCGGCGCTCCGGGTGCTCGCCGCCCACGACCGGGCCATGGCGGCCGCCACGCTGGGCGACGAGGAGGGGGCGGCCGGCGCCCTTCACGACCTGGCCCTGGCCGCGCCACCCGGCGACCCGTTCGCCGCGGCCGCGCTGGCCGATCGCGCCGCGGCCCGGCTGGTGGCCACCGGCCCCTTCGACGAGGCGGTCGCCGCGCTGGCCCGAGTAGCCGAGACCCACGAGGCCCTGGCCCCGGGCACGGGGGACGCGGCCGCGGCGCGCCACCGGGCGGTGCTCGCCTACCTGTGGTCCGGCCTGCCGCTACCCGGGCCGGCCCCGGCGGGGGGCGACGGCCTGCACGACCTGGCCCTGGCCGCCCTCGGCGCCTGTGCGGGCGGCGGGGCGGGCGACCCCACGGGCGCGGCCCGCGTCCGGGAGGCGCTGGCCCCGTACGCCGAGAGTGCCTGCGGCGACGGCTACCGCACGTTCGCCGGCGCGGCCGCGTTCCACCTCGGCCGCCTGGCGGCCGTGGCGGGCGAACGGGCCGAGGCCGAGCGCCACCTGCTCACGGCCCTCCGCCTCCACACCGCCTGGCGGGCCCGCCCGTGGGTGGCGTGGACGCAGGCGGCGCTCGCCACGGTCCTCGACCGTCGCGGCCGGCCCACGGACCGCGAGTGGATCGCCGGCCTGCGGGCGGAGTCCGACTGGATCGCCACCTCGCTCGGCCTGCGCTCCCTCTGACGGGCCGCCGGCTCCGGTGCTCAGACCGGGCCGGGGCCGCCGAAGATGTCGTCGATGGTGGGACGGATGGCGACCGGCTGGCCCTCGTCGGCCTCGCCGGCCAGATCGGCGCCGAGCAGGCCGGCGTAGCCCTGCTCCTCCAGCTCCAGTGCCAGCTCGGGGCCGCCGGAGCGGACGATGGTGCCGCGGGCCAGCACGTGGACCGCGTCGGCCCGCAGCTCGTGCAGCAACCGGCTGTAGTGGGTGATGGCCAGCACGCCCAGACCCGGCTCGCCGCCGGCGCCGGGCTCGGTGGCGGCCTCGATGCGCCGCGACGTGGCCCGCAGGGCGTCGATGTCGAGGCCCGAGTCGAGCTCGTCCAGCACCGCCACCGCCGGCCGCAGG
>DASSUD010000363.1:0-5566 GCA_035707385.1 Acidimicrobiales bacterium | reverse complement strand
GATGAGACCCACGCCGAGGAGCACGATCACGCCGATGACACCGGGGAACATCAGGTTGCGCTGCCGGCCGCCCGACGCACGCCGGCCGCCGGCGCGCGCCGCCCGCGCCACCTTCTTGGACGAGGACGCCTTACCCATAGGCAGGCCACGCTATCTTGCGCGGGCCTTGATCTCCGAACCGGTGGATCAGCGCCGCCGGCGCGCCACGAGCTCGTCGAACAGGGCCTCGTAGCGTTCGGCCACCGCCGCCGGTGACACCCAGCGCTCGACGAACGCCCGGCCCGCGGCCCCCATCGACCGGGCCCGGTCCGGATCGTCCAGCAGGGTGGCCACGGCCTGGGTGAAGGCGTCCGGGTCGTCGGGCGGCACGGCCAGCCCGGCGCCGGCCTGCTCCACCACCCGGGCCACCTCGGTGCCCTCGTCGACGCTGGCCACCAGCGGCCGGCCGGCGGCCAGGATCGAGTACGTCTTCGACGGGACGCTGGAGCGGGCCAGCCCCCGCCGCAGGGGCACCACGTGGACGTCGCCCGCCGCCAGCACCTCGGGCAGCAGCTCCTTGGGCTGGAAGTCGACGAAGCGGACGTTGCCGAGCCCCGCGGCCTGCTCCTCCAGTACTGGGCGGGCCGAGCCCTGCCCGTTGATCACGAACACGACGTCGGTGCGGTCCGCCAGCTTGCGGGCGGCGGCCAGCACCAGCTCGAGGGACTGGGAGAACCCCACGTTGCCGGCGTACATGACCACCCGCCGGCCGACCAGGCCGTGGCGCCGCCGGTACGGGCTGCCCGCGGCCTCGTGGGGCCGGATCCGCTCGGTGTCCACGAAGTTGGGGATGACGCGGATGCGGTCGTGGGCGTCGGGCACGGTCCCGGCGATCTTGGCCACCAGGTTGGCCTGCAGGTCGTCGGACAGGACGGTGACGGCGTCGGCCCGCCGGTACGTCCACCGCTCCAGCCACGAGGCGGCCCGGATGACCCGGGGGCTGGTGATGGCCCCCAGCTCGACAGCCACGTCGGGGAAGACGTCCTGCACGTTGAACACGAAGGGCACACCCCACCGGCGGGCGGCCAGCCACCCGCCCGCGCCCAGCGTGAGCGGGGGTGACATCGACAGCACGGCGTCGGGACGGGCCCCGGGACGCCCCCGCACCGCCAGGGCGGTCGACAGGACGGTGAACCCGGCGAACGCCGCCGCCCGGGCCGGGATGTTGCGCTTGTCCGTGGGGAAGGGGTGGACCCGGGTGATCCGCCCCCACGACGTGTCCTCGTGCCGCACGGGCCGCCCGGTCCAGCCCGGCTCGATGCGATGCTCGGCGTACCAGGGCAGGGCGGTGACCACGTGCAGCTCGTGGCCGCGGGCCACGAGCCCGCCGGCGACGGCGGCCATGACCTCGCCGGTCGGCGCGGTGTCGGGCGTGTAGTGGGGGCAGAGGACCAGCAGCCTCACGGGGCGACCTCGTTGTCGTCGGGCGTGACGTCGGTGGTGGGGGGCGTGTCGGCGGCGACCTCGTCGCCGGGCGGCGGGCCGCCGGGGCCGGCGGGCGGCGGGCCACCCGGGTCGGCGGTGGTGGGGGCGGTGGTGTCGACGGGCCCGGGCACGGACGCCCCGGCCGCCACCTCACGGTAGGCCGCCAGCGTGGCCCCTGCGGTGCGGACCCAGGTGTAGCCGGCCGCTCGCTCCCGCCCGGCGGCGGACAGGCGCTCGCGCTCGGCCCCGTCCGCCAGCAGGTCGATCATGGCGGACGCCCAGGCGTCGATGTCCCCCGGGGGCAGCAGCCGGCAGGCGCCGCCCGCCACCTCGGGCAGCGAGGTGGCGTCGGCGGCCAGGACCGGCGCCCCCAGGCTCATCGCCTCGATGATCGGCAGGCCGAACCCTTCGTACCGGGACGGGTAGACCATGGCCACGGACCCCCGCACGATGGCGAGCACGTCGCGCCGGGGGATCAGCCCCGTGCGCCGGACCCGGCCCCGCAGGCCGAGGGAGTCGATCCGCTCGGCCACCGCGGCCTCGGCCGCCCCCTCGCCACCGGTGAGGACCAGCACCACGTCGTGCTCGCGGGCCGCCACCTGGGCGAACGCCTGCACGGCCAGGGCGTGGTCCTTGTGCCACCAGGTGAACGAGGGGAACACGAACCAGCGCCGGGGCAGCCCGTAGCGGGCCTGGACCTCGCCCAGGCTGACCTCGCTCGAGGGCGGTCCGACCCCCCAGGGCGTGACCCGCACCCTGTCGGGGTCGACGCCGAAGCGCGCCACGACACCCCGGCGCACGAACTCGCTGGCGGTCAGGATCAGCTCCGCCCGGCGCACCGTGCGGGGGATCGTGTGCTGCAGGTAGGCCCGCTTGGCCGGGCTGAAGTTGTCGGGCATGTCGAAGGGCTGCAGGTCATGGAGGGTGACCACGCTGGGCCCGGTCCGGGCCAGCGGCAGCACGCCCCCCATGTGGTGCATGAGGTCGAACTGGCCCCGGACCTGGCGGGGCAGCCAGGTGTTCTCGGCCGCCACCCGCAGCGGCTTGAGCCGCCCGGTGAGCGGCACGCCATGGGTGGGGAAGGCACGGGCCAGCTCGGGGTAGGCGTCGGCGAAGGCGTCGAGGGCAAAGAGCGACAGGTCGATGTCGGCCGGGGGATCGTCGGCGATGGTGCGCAGGAGGTGGACCGTGGCGGTCTCGCTGCCGCCCACCGCCCCCGGGACCAGCCACAGCAGGTTGCAGGCCACCCTCACCGGCCGGCCACCTCCTCGTAGGCGGCGATCGTCAGCTCTGCCGTGCTCTCCCAGGTGGTGGCGGCCGCCCGCTCCCGCCCCGCCTTGCGCAGCCGCTCGGCCAGCTCGTCGTCGTCGAGGACCTCGGCGATCGCCCCCGCGATGGCGTCGGGGTCGAGGGGGTCGACGGCGATGCCCGCGCCACCCGCCACCAGCTCCTCGGTGGCGGTGCCGGCCGAGGTCACGACCGGGGCTCCGGCGCCCATGGCCTCGGCCACCGGCAGCCCGTAGCCCTCCCACAGGCTGGGGTAGCACACGACCGCCGCCCCCCGGTACAGCGGCGCCAGCTGGGCCCGGGGCACGAACCCGGTGAGGCGCAGCCGGTGGCGCAGCGCCTCGGCCCGGCCGGCCAGCGCCTCGCCCCACCCGTCGGGGCCCACCACCACCAGGGTGAGGTCGTCGTGCGGCAGCCGGGAGAACGCGTCCAGGAGCCGGGGCAGGTTCTTGCGGGGCTCGAGCGTGCCCACAAACAGGACGTAGCGGCCAGTGATTCCGAAGGCCCGGCGCACCTCGTCGACCTCGTCGTCGGTCACGTCCACCGACGTCATGCCCCAGGGAACGTGGCGCAGGCGGTCGGGGCCGATGCCCGCGGCCTCGCAGTCCTCCATGGTGGCCCGGGAGGGGCAGAGGACGAGGTCCGCCTCCCTCACCACGCACCGCAGCGCGGTCTCGAGGAACCGGACGCCGTTGCGGGTGAACATGCGCCTGTCCCGCCGCCAGGCCAGGTCGTGCAGCGTCGCCACCAGCGGGACCGTGCGGGGCGGGATGGCGTAGCCGGTGGCATGGATCACGTCGACGGGCCCGGTGGCCCGCTCGACGGTCGGCCAGCGGGCCAGGTGCCACGACCAGTACAGGGGCAGCCGGGGCAGCGGCAGGTGGTGCACCGGCAGGGCGGGGCGCCAGGCGTCGGGCGGCGGCTGGGCGTGGCGGGCGGCCACGCCGACCTGCTCGACGCGCCCCGTCGCCGCCACCGCCGCCACCTGGTCGATCACGGCGGTGGCGGTGCCGCCGGGCACGCGGTGCCAGCACTGCTCGATCACGACCGCAGCACGCATGGCCGGGCATCCTCGCACGCACGACCCGCCGGAGGACACATCGCCACAATAGGTGGCCGGACCGTCGCGATCGGGGTTGGTCGGGCCGCGGGGCAGGCAGTGGGGGGCCGGTACCATGATCCCCCATGTCCGTGCAGTGGTCCGAGAGCACCGTGGTGGTCACCGGTGGCCGGGGGTTCCTCGGCCGGGCGGTGTGCGCCCGCCTGGCGCAGCGGGGGGTGGGCCGGCTGATCGCCCCGGGATCGGCCGACTACGACCTGCGGCGGCCGGACGACGTCGCCCGCCTGCTGGCGGACACCCGGCCGGACATGGTGATCCACCTGGCCGCCCGGGTCGGGGGCATCGGTGCCAACCAGGCGGCCCCGGCCGACCTGTACCTCGACAACCTGCTCATGGGCACCTACGTGATCGAGCAGTGCCGCCTGGCCGCCGTGCCCAAGACCGTGGTGACGGGCACGATCTGCTCGTACCCCAAGCACACGCCGGTCCCCTTCAGCGAGGACTCGCTGTGGCAGGGCTATCCCGAGGAGACCAACGCCCCCTACGGCATCGCCAAGCTGGCCCAGCTGGTGCAGGCCCAGGCCAATCGGGCCCAGTACGGCCAGAACGTGATCTACCTCATGCCCACCAACCTGTACGGGCCGGGCGACAAGTTCCACCCTGCCGTCAGCCACGTCATCCCCGCGCTGATCAAGAAGTGTGTGGAGGCCGTCGAGTCGGGCGCCGACCACATCGACGTGTGGGGCACCGGGTCCGCCTCCCGGGAGTTCCTCTACGTCGACGACGCCGCCGAGGGGCTGGTGCTGGCGGCCGAGCGCTACGACCGCGCCGAGCCGGTGAACCTCGGCACCGACGAGGAGCTGCCCATCCGAGAGCTGGTGAAGCTCATCGCCGCGGCCACCGGCTTCGCGGGCGAGGTCCGCTGGGACACGTCCAAGCCGGACGGCCAGCCCCGGCGGCGGGTCGACCCCAGCCGGGCGGCGGCGTCGTTCGCGTTCAAGGCCGAGGTGCCCTTCGCCGAGGGCCTGCGCCGCACGGTCGAGTGGTACCGCTCGCACCGGGACGAGGCCGAGGCCCGCGACCACTGAGACCGGCGCCGTGAGCGGGGTGCCCCGGGCGCTGCGGGCCGCGCCCGGTCTCGGGGACTGGCTCGACGAGCTGGCGGCCCTCGGCCCCCCGCCGGCCCCGCCGAGCCTGCCCGCGGGCGACGACCTGGTCGCACTGCTGGCCCGGCTGGAGGTGCCGGCGGCCGAGATCCCGGCCGCGGCCGCCGCCGCGCCGTCCACGGCCTCGGACCCGGACCGGTGGTGGGTGCTGGAGCGGTCGTACCACCGGCTGACGGCCGGCCTCGGCTCCGACGACCCGGCCACCGCGGGGCCCGCGGCCGACGGCCGGGGGCCGTGGGGCTGGTGGCCGGCCCAGCCGGCCACGCTGGGGCCGGGGTGGGAGTGGTTCTTCCTCCACCTGTTCGCGGCAGCCGCGCCGGCGGTGGCGGACCTGCACCGCCGCCGGGGCCTGCCCGAGGCGGTGACGTGGGCCACGCTCGGCAACGTCGGGCGCAACGTGGGGATCCACCGGCGCATGTACGGCGGGCCGGGCGTGCAGGCGCCGCTGTGGCTGGTGCTGCACCACCGGGGGATGCTGGTCCACCTCGGCCGGTTGCAGTTCCGGCGGGCACGGGCCCACTGGTCGGCCCCCGGGGCGCCGTTCGCTCCCGGCGATCCCGTGCACGACCTGCACATCCCGCCGACCGGG
>DASSUD010000362.1:0-23875 GCA_035707385.1 Acidimicrobiales bacterium | reverse complement strand
GGGAGGCGCGGCGCCAGGAGGCCCGGGACCACACCCGCACCCACGGCGAGGACCTGCCGGCGGTGCGCGACTGGGCCTGGCCCCACTGACGCCGTGCGCGTCCTCGTGGCCAACGCCGGGTCGGCGTCGCTCAAGCTGCGGGTGGTCGACAGGCGGGACGAGGTGGTGGCGCGGGCCGAGATCCCCGCGGTGGAGCCCCTGCCGCCACCCGGCGAGCTCGCCGCCCGGCTGGCGGCGCTCGCCCCGTTCGACGCCGTCGGCCACCGGGTGGTACACGGGGGCAGGGACTTCCGGGGGCCCGTGGTGCTCGACGCCGCCACCCGGGAGCGCCTCGAGGCGCTCACGACCCTGGCCCCCCTGCACCAGCCCCGCACGCTGGCGGCGCTCGACGCCGTGACCCGGGCCGCGCCGGACGTGCCCGCGGTGGCGTGCTTCGACACGGCCTTCCACGCCACCCTGCCCCCCGAGGCGGCCGTGTACGCGGTGCCCCGGGCCTGGCGGGACGACCTCGGCGTCCGGCGCTACGGCTTCCACGGCCTGTCCCACGAGTACGCGGCCCGGCGGGCGGTGGAAATGGGGGCGAGGCCGCACCGGATCGTCACGTGCCACCTCGGGGCCGGCGCGTCGCTGTGCGCGGTGCGGGAGGGCCGGTCGATCGACACCACCATGGGGTTCACCCCGCTGGAGGGCATGGTGATGGCCACGCGGTCCGGCTCGGTGGACCCCGGTGCGGTGCTGTGGCTCGTCGAGCAGCAGGGCATCGACCCCGCCGAGGTGTCCGAGGCGCTGTCCCACCGCTCGGGGCTGGCCGGGCTGGCCGGCACCCCGGACATGGCCGAGGTCGTGCGGCGGGTGGCCGCCGGCGACGGCGACGCCGTCCTGGCGCTGGGCGTATACGTCCACCGCCTGCGGGCGGGCGTGGCGGCCATGGCGGCCAGCCTGGGCGGGCTGGACGGCCTGGTGTTCACGGGCGGCGTCGGCGAGAACGCGCCGGCGGTCCGGGCCGCGGCGGCCGGGGGGCTCGGGTTCCTGGGCGTGGCCGTCGACCCCGAGGCCAACGCGCACGCCCGCCCCGACGCCGACGTCACCGCCACCGGATCGGCGGTGCGGGTGCTGGTGATCGCCGCCCGCGAGGAGGTCGCCATCGCCCGCGGCGTGCGCCAGGTCCTCACCTGACCGGTCGGGCGTCGCGAAACTGGGGCGATGGACCCCGTCACCGGCGACGTGCCCCCGGCCCGGCCCGCCGCGTTCAGGCCGCGCGAGCTGCGGTTCACCCCCCAGCCGGCGGTGCGGTGGTTCAGTCCCGGGGTCCTGGCCTCCTCGGGCCTGCACGTGGGCGTGACCTCGGTGTTCGGGTCCTTCCTCGACAAGCGCGAGCTGCAGGCGGGCCGCCCGTGCGCGCCGGACCTGCGCTACGCGGCCCGCGACGAGGTGTGGATCGACTACGTGGCCGACACCGGCGACGGGTTCGAGGCCACCGCCACGGTGGCCTCGATGGTGGGGCGCCGAGAGGTGCTCCCCGAAGGGCTCGACCGGGCGCTGCCGCGCGGTGACATCCTCGTGTTCGGGGGCGACGAGGTGTACCCGGCGGCCAGCGCCGACGGCTACGAGCGGCGCCTCGAAGGCCCGTGGCGGGCGGCGCTGCCCTGGACGGCGCCGCCGCACCCGACCCTCTACGCCATCCCGGGCAACCACGACTGGTACGACGGGCTCACCGGCTTCCTCCGCTTGTTCGGCCAGGGCCGGTGGGTCGGCGGCTGGCACACCAACCAGACCCGCAGCTACTGGGCCGTGAAGCTGCCGCACGGCTGGTGGCTGTGGGGCGTCGACATCCAGTCCGGCGCCCTGATCGACGAGCCCCAGCTCGCCTACTTCCGGGACGTCGCCGGCCGGGCCGAGCGGGGTGACCGGCTGATCCTCGCCACGGCCGTGCCCACCTGGACCCGGCTCGACCGCGACCCGCAGGCCTACCGCAACCTGGCCTACCTGGAACGGGCGATCCTGCGGCCGGCCGGGATCGTGCCGAAGCTCACGGTGGCCGGCGACCTGCACCACTACTCCCGCTACGAGCACCGCGGCGAGGAGGAGGAGATCGGCCCCACCCACAAGATCACCAGCGGCGGCGGGGGCGCCTTCCTCCACCCGACCCACGTCCTGCCGGCCCGGGCCACGATCGGCGTCGATCCCGACGACCCGGACGACGTGACGGGCTACGAGATGGAGGCCGCCTACCCCTCCCGCCGCCGGTCGCGGTGGCTGTCGGCCTCGGCGCTGGGGCTGGCCCTGCGCAACCCCAGCTTCTGCGCCGTTCCCGCCGTGGTGGCCCTGGCCCTGCTGTGGTCGACCCAGTTCGGCCTGCGGAGCCTGGAGCGGCCCGGCGACTCGTGGTCCGAGGCCGCCGCCCGCTGGGGCTACCGCGACCTGGCCTCGGGCCTGGGGCGCAGCGCGCTGTCGGCGGTGCTGGTGCTCGGCCTGTTCGGGGCGCTGTGGGCCTTCGCCCGCACCCCGGACTGGGCGGCGCAGGGCGTGTCCCGCTGGGTGGCCAAGACCGTGGCGGCCCTGGTCCACCTGGCCCTCCAGCTCGGGGTGCTGGTGGCGGTGATGCTGGCGGCGCTGTCGGTCGCGTCGGGACTCGACGGCTGGGGGTTCGCAGTCGTGGCCAGCATGGTGGCCGCGGTCCTGGGCGGTCCCGCGGGCGCCACGGCCGTCGGCCTGTACCTGGCGGCCGCCAGCGCCGCCCCGGGCGTGCACGCCCACGCCAACGAGGCGTTCGCGGCGGCCCGCATCACCCGCTACAAGGGCTTCCTGCGCATGCACGTCGACCCCGACGGCGCCCTGACCGTCTACGCCCTCGGCATCCCCCGGGCTGTCCCGCGCCGCCACTGGGCCGCCGTGCCCGAGGCCGACGACCCCGAGGCCGCCTGGATCACCCCCACGTCCCACCCGCCCCGGGTCGAGGTGGTCGACACGGTGACCATGCGCTGAGGCGGCCCGGCGCAGCCGCTCAGCGCACGAGCCCCTCGCGCCAGGCGATGGCGACGGCGGATGCGCGGTCGCCGACACCCAGCTTGCGGTAGAGGTTCCGGGTGTGGGTGCGGACCGTCTCGTTGGACAGGCCCATGGTCTCGGCCGCCGCCCGGGGGGAGATGCCCTGGCCCAGCAGACCCAGCAGCTCGGCCTCCCGGCGGGTCAGGCCCAGGTGGGCACCGGGCCAGTCCCCGAGGTCGATGGTGCGGGCGGCCAGGAGCGTGGCCTCGGTGGCGAGCCGCGGGTCGATGACCGTCTCGCCGTCGCGGATGCGGACGAGCATGTCGACCAGGTCCGGCGGCTTGGACGACTTCAGCAGGTAGCCCCGGACACCGACGCGCAGCGCCTGGAGCATGAGCCGCAGGTCGTCGGCGTCGGTGAACACCGCCACCGCGAACGGCGGGTCCTCGGCCAGGACCCGGACCGCGGCGTCGATGCCCCCGGCAGCACGGGTGTACGCGTCGATGAGCATCACGTCGGCGAAGGAGACCGCCTCGGCCGCCAGGACGATCTCGGGATCACCCTCGGCGGTGGCGACCACGTCGACCTGCTCCTGGTAGGGAGCGAGCATGGCCCGGAGTCCCTCGATGATGATGTGGTCGTCGTTGGCGAGCACGACGCGTACGGGACCGGGTGCGGGAGAGGCGGCCATGTTCCGTCCCTACCCGGACCACCCTGCGCACACACGCGCCACGGGGGGAGGCAGAACTACCGCGAGGCGGGTATTCGTGATGCCATCACCACGTGAAAGGATGCCGGGGCGCATCGCGGCGTCTCAGGAGGACATGCTGTTCGTGTTTAGGGGCTGGGCACGGGAGCCCGCCACGCTACGCATCGTGACCGGCCGGGGGGTCGACCCGTGAGCGAGCACCCCCTGGGAGAGCTCGCGTCGGACCTGGCCCCAGCGGTCGGTTGGCAGATCCTGGTCGTCGAGGACGACGACGGCGACGCCCTGCTCGTGCGGGAGATGCTGGCGGACGGCCTCCCCAACTCGCGCGTGGAGCGGGTCTCCCGGCTGGCCGAGGCCCGCAAGGCGGTCCGCTTCGTCGACTGCGTGCTGCTGGACATGGGACTGCCCGACGCCGAGGGGGTGTCCGGGGTCGAGCAGCTGGTGGCCGACGCGCCGGACACGGCCGTGGTGGTGCTCACCGGCGCGGCCAGCGAGCGCCTGGGCGTGGGCGCGGTGGCGGCCGGGGCGCAGGACTACCTGGTCAAGGGCCGGGTGGACGACCAGTTGCTGGCCCGGTCGGTGCGCTACGCCATCGAGCGGCAGCGGGCCGCCCGGCTGACCCGCGAGCTGTTCGAGGCCGAGCGCCGCCGGGCCGACAACACCCGCATGGAGCGGGCGCTGACCCCGCCGCTCCAGCTGCGGTCGCAGGACGTGGAGGTGGCGGTGCGGTACCGGCCCGGCCGGGAGGGGGCCGAGCTGGGGGGCGACTTCTACGACGCGATCGAGGCGCCCGACGGCGAGCTCACGGTCCTCATCGGCGATGTCGCCGGGCACGGGCCGGACGCCGCCGCCCTGGCCGCCCGGCTGCGCAGCGCCTGGCGGGCGTTGACCCTGGCCGGGCTCGACCAGCTCCACACGCTGGCCACCCTCGACACCTTCCTGCGCACCGAGGTCGAGTCGCTGACCTTCGCCACCGTGGCGACCCTGGTCATCCAGCCCGACCGCCAGGCCGGCGAGCTGCTCATGGCCGGGCACCCGCCGCCGGTCGTCGTGGGGCCGCCGTGCCGGGCGGTGGGGAACGGGCAGCACGGCCACCTGCTCGGGGTCATGCCCGACCCCGCCTGGAAGCCGGTGCCGGTGGTGCTGGGGGCCGGGTGCTCGCTGCTGCTGTACACCGACGGCCTCATCGAAGGCCGGTCCGCTCCCGGCAGCCAGGACCGGGTCGGCATCGCCGGCCTGATCACCCTGACCGACGAGCTGACCGGCAGGGGCCTGGCCGGCTCGGCCCTGCTCGACGGCCTGCTGGCCGAGGTGGTGCGGCGCAACGGCGGGCCGTTGACCGACGACGTCGCCCTCAGCCTCGTGTCGATCCCCGACCGGCACCCCGGTGGCTGAGGCGCGAGCCGCCCGCGGGCCGGCGCGCTGGCCGCTGCGCACCCGTCTCCGGCTGCTGCTCGGCGCGGTCGGCGTCCTGCTGGCGGCCACGCTGGTGACCCAGCTCCTGCTCCAGACCCGCCAGCGCGACGTGCGCAACGACCTGCTGGACCGCATCGAGCCGGCCCGGGTGACGGTCGCCGACCTGCGGTCCGCGGTGCTCGACCAGGAGTCCGGCGTCAGGGGCTACGTCCTCACCCGGGACCAGCGGTTCCTCGAGCCCTACGAGCGGGGGCGTCGGGCGGCGGACGAGGCGCTGGCCGAGCTCGACGCCGCCCTGGGCGGCGACGAGGGGACGGAGGACGAGCTGGCGGAGGTGGCCGACCGCCTGGCGACGTGGCGGACCGAGACCGCCGAGCCGTCGGTCGAGGGCGCGGACGAGCAGAGGCCCGGCCAGTCTCCCGCCTCCGAGGACGAGGCCCGGCGGCAGTTCGAGGCCCTCCGGGCCTCGATCGACGCCGTCGACCGTGAGATCACCGAGATCCTCCGCGACGCCCGCGAGGACCTGAACGCGGCCGCCCGCGGCGCGACCGCCGCCATGTTCCTGCAGGTGGCCGGGCTGGTGGCGTCGGGCGCCATCATCGCCACGGCGCTGGGCCGGGTCGTCACCGGGCCGCTCGCCCGGCTGGGCCGGGACGCCCGGGTGGTGGCGGGCGGCGACCTCGGGCACGAGGTGCGGGGCGACGGCTCGCCCGACCTGGTGCGCCTGGGGGCGGACGTCGACGCCATGCGCCGGCGCATCCTCGACGAGGTCACCCAGCTCAACGCGGCGACCGCCGACCTGGCCGAGCAGGCCGAGGAGCTGGCCCGCTCCAACGACGACCTCGAGCAGTTCGCCTACGTGGCATCCCACGACCTGCAGGAGCCGCTGCGCAAGGTGTCGGGCTTCTGCCAGCTGCTGCAGATGCGCTATGCCGACCAGCTCGACGAGCGGGCCAACGAGTACATCTACTTCGCGGTGGACGGGGCCAAGCGCATGCAGGACCTCATCAACGACCTGCTGGCCTTCTCCCGCGTGGGGCGGACGACGGAGTCCTTCGAGCCCGTCGACCTCGACCAGGTGGCCTCCGGCGTGCTGGAGGTGCTGGCCCCGGCCATCGAGGACTCCCACGCCTCCGTCACGGTGGGTGACCTCCCCGTGGTGGCCGGCGACCGTCGGCTCCTGGCGGCCACGCTGCAGAACCTGATCGCCAACGCCCTCAAGTTCCGGGGGCCGGACGCGCCGGTGATCACGATCGACGCTACGCTCGGCGACGGCGCCGCGGGGGACGAGTGGGTGATCGCCGTCACCGACAACGGCATCGGCGTCGATCCGCAGTACGGGGAGCAGATCTTCACCATCTTCAAGCGCCTGCACAGCAAGACCGACTACGCGGGGACCGGCATCGGTCTCGCCCTCGCCAAGAAGATCGTGGAGTTCCACGGGGGGCGGATCTGGTTGGAGCCCACGCCACCGCCTGGCGCCACCTTCAAGCTCACCCTGCCCGCCGCACCCGGGTCACAATCACAGAAAGACACCGCCGATGCTGGCTGAAGCAGTCCGACCCATCGAGGTCCTCCTCGTCGAAGACGACGAGGGTGACGTGCTGATGACCCGGGAAGCGCTGGACGAGGGCAAGGTGCTGAACCGCCTGAGCGTCGTGGGCGACGGGGTGCAGGCGATCGCCTACCTCCGCCAGGAGAAGCCCTTCTCCACCGCGACCCGCCCCGACCTGGTGCTGCTCGACCTGAACCTGCCCCGGCGGGACGGCCGGCAGGTCCTCGCCGAGGTCAAGACCGACCCCGACCTCCGGCGGATCCCCATCGTGGTCCTCACCACGTCGGAGGCGGAGGAGGACGTGCTCCGCAGCTACGACCTCCACGCCAACGCCTACGTCACCAAGCCGGTCGACTTCGACCGCTTCGTCGAGGTCATCCGCCAGATCGACGAGTTCTTCATCTCCATCGTCCGGCTACCCACCACCTGAGCGGGCCGTGCCGCCCGGCGGTGCTGCCGGCGCCCACCCCGCACGGTGGACGCCGGCAGATCATGGGGCTACTCGCCGTCGTCGTTGGAGCCCTCGTCCTGGGCGTCGAGCTCTTCTTCCGCCTCGTCCCCGAGGCTGTCGACGGTGTCCTCGCCCTCCTGGATCTCCTCGTCCGTGACGCCTCCGTCACCGTCCTCGTCGTCGCCGCAGGCGGCGGCCCCGACCAGGGCGAGCGCGGCGGCGAGCGACAGTGCTGCGGCTCGTCGGATCATGGATGTTCCCTCCGTGGGTCGCGGGCGAGCATGGCGCACCGGAGCGCTTCCCCAGCGGCGTTCGCCCTGTCGGTGTCGGCCCCCGGAGTACCCGTGCGCTCGACCGGGCAGACGTGGCGGGCTCAGCGGGGCGGCGACACCTTGTAGGTGAGCGCGCCGCTGGCGACCGGCCGCCCGCCGGCGGTGCGGACCTCGGCCCGGCAGAAGACGACGGAGCGGCCCCGCTGCGTGACCCACCCTTCGGCCACCGCGTCCTCCCGGACGACGGCCCCGAGGTACTGGATGTCCATGGTCAGCGTCGCATAGCCCCAGCCGGCCTCGTAGGCGGCGCCGACCGCCGGCACCACCACGGTGTCGATCAGGCTGGCGATGGCCCCGCCGTGGACGACCCCGAACGGCTGGTCGAGCTCGGGCCGGTAGGGCAGGCGCATGCGGCAGTAGCCGGTGCGCAGGTCCTCGACCTCCAGGCCGAGGAGCTTGGGGAAGTAGGTTCGTTCCCAGCGGCCGAAGGTGGCCCAGCGGGCCGCCACGTCGTCGGGCAGCGGCTCGAAGCTGTCGGCGTCCATCGGCGGAACGTATCCGCCGCGAGGCGGCGGGGAAGGGTGCAGGCGATGAGCAGACGGATGGCCTGGAGGATCGTGGGCTCGCTGAGCGGCATGCTGGCCGGCCTGGCCGCCCGCCGGTTGCTGCTGGCGACGTGGCGGTTCTTCCGGGACAGCGATCCGCCCGCCAACCCGGCCTCGCGGCGCACGACGTGGGCCGAGGCGGTGGCCTGGAGCGTCGCCTCCGGTGTGGCCCTCGGCCTGGCCCGCCTCGTCGCCCAGCGGGGCGCGGCGGAAGCGTGGCACGCGGCCACCGGGTCCTACCCGGAGGACATGGAGTCCGTCACGCCGTAGGCGCCGGCCGCCCGGCGCCGGCCGGCCGGTGGCGCACGTCCCCGGTGGTGCCGGTGGGGCGCCGTGTCCAGGCGGCGAACTCGAGCAGGATGCCGTCCGGGTCCTGGAAGTAGATCGAGCGCACGAACACGCCCGGATGCATCTCGTCGGCCAACCCGTACTCGCTGTCGTCGTGGTTGGCGACCTCGGTGCAGGCCACGCCCGCGGCCCGCAACCGGTCCCGGTAGTCCTCCATGCGCTCGGGGGGCACGGCGAAGGCGACGTGGTTCATCGAGCCGATGGCGCTGGTCAGCTCGCCCTGGTCGGGCCGCGCCCGCGGCGCGGAGACGCCGGGGACGGGCTCGGGAGCGTCGGGGAACCAGAAGAAGGCGAGGCAGTCGCCGCCGCCGCAGTCGAAGAAGAAGTGCTGACCCATCCCGAAGGGCAGCTCGATGGTCTTGACCAGGGGCATGCCCAGCACCCCCGAGTAGAACTCGACGGTGCGGGCCATGTCCCGGCACACCAGCGCCAGGTGGTTGATCCCGCCCAGCTCGAACGGTCGCTCCTGCCCGGTCCCGGTCATGGCTAGATCGCTTCGCTCGGTCATTGGCGCACCCTTCGGGATGCGCGCAATGACCGATCGGCCCTTCGGGCCGAGTACCGCACTGTGCTCATGGCTCGCTCGCTTCGCTCGCTCACGGCTCCACCTTCTCCAGCCCGACCGTGCGGGCCCAGATGCGGGTCACGGCCTTGGCCAGCATGTCGACGTCGGCCTCGGCCTCCTCGCCGTGCGGCAGGAGGTGGTCGTAGGCGAGGCGCACGTTCATGGTGTGCAGCGCCATCGCCGTGGTCCAGGGGTCGATGTCGTCGCACACGCCCTGGTCCTGGAGGCGCTTGATCCAGCGCTCGGCCCGCTTCACGTTCTGGATGACCGTGGAGCGGCGGGCGGCCATCACCTTGCGGTCGCCGGGCGCCACCTGCTCGATGGACCGCACGATGCCCGGGTTGCGCACGCAGACCAGGAAGTACTGCCGGCTGGCGTACTCGATGTCCCGGATGAGGTCGCCGTCGTGGTTGTCGGGGTCGCGGCGGGGCGCCGCCGACATCTCGGCCAGCACCTCGGCCGCCACCTCCCGGAAGATCTCCTCCTTGGAGTCGAAGTACGTGTAGAAGGTGCCGCTGGCGACGCCGGCCCGGGCGGTGATGTCGGTGATGCGGCTGTCGGGGAAGGGGATCTCCTCGAAGACCTGCTTGGCCGCGGCCACCAGCGTCGCCCGGGTGCGGAGCCCGCGCGCTGTGAGCAACCGCCCTCCGGCAGCCTGTCCTGCCCGTTGCCCGCCCTCGGCGGGCTCGGTGCTCAGTGGGTCGACCTCGATGGCCACGTCAGAAGGGTAGTGGGCGGGGGCGGGGCGGGAAGGGGTCCCCGCCCCCACACCACGAACGGTGATCTCGCCACCGGAAGCCGGCTGCTGCCGGCCCGGACCGCATCCTGGGTGGGCCCGGACCGGCGGCCAGCATGACGAGCGGTGAAGCGAACATACCCGGACATGAAACCGACGTCAACATCGGCGAACGGGGGACAAGCAGGCCGTTTCCTCGGCCATCACGCTCCGTTGCCATGACATCACCTCGACGTCCTTGTTACGGTTCCGGGTCGATGCTGGACGCCAGACGGTGGGCCATCGCGGCCTTCACCCTCGCGCTGCTCGGCCTACCGACCGGAGCAGGCGCCGCTCCGGCCGCGCCCGGGCAGGAGGAGGCGGGCGAGGACCGGTCCCCCGGCGAGTTCGCCATGGTGTCGATCGACAACCTGAGCATCAACACCGTGACCACCACGCTCGGCGAGCTGCACGCGGAGGTGGCGCGCCAGCTCGGCCTGCTGGGCTCGGCCCACGCGGCGGTCGCCGCCGCCAACCAGGCGCTGGCCGACGCCGACAAGGCGCTCAGCGACGTGCAGTTCCGCATCTCCGAGCTGACCAACCAGACCGACACCCTGGTGATCGACCAGTTCGTCAACCCACCCGCAGCGACCGCCCTCGACGTCCTGACCGCGGAGACCACCGAGGACGCCACCGTCAAGCAGGCCATCCTCGACATGCAGGCCGACCAGGCGGCCGTCGACCTCGAGGCCTTCGAGGCGGCGAGGGCGGACCTCGACGTGCTCGAGGAGCAGCAGCAGGCGGCCCAGGACGCCGCCGAGGCGGCGCGGGCCGACGCCGAGGCCACCGTGGCCGATCTGGATGCGGCGCTGAGCCAGCAGGCGCGCTTCGTGTCCGAGGTGCAGGAGGCGCTGGCCGCCGGGCAGACGCCCCCGCCGGAGAGCCCCGAGGACGCGATGGCCTTCGCCACCAGGGTGAACGAGATCACCGCCGCCATGAGCGCCGCCCAGGAGGCCCGCGAGATCGCCGAGGCGCAGGCGGCCGTCGAGGCGGCCAACGCCCGGCGCCTCGCCATCGGCGCCATGTTCTGCCCGGTCAACGGGCCGGTCAACTTCACCGACACGTGGGGCGCCCCCCGCTCCGGCGGCCGCACCCACGTGGGCGTCGACATGCTGGCTGCCCGGGGCACGCCGACCGTGGCCCCGGTCAGCGGCGAGGTCGTCCACCGCAGCAGCAGCATCGGCGGCCTGTCCTGGTACGTCTACGGCGACAACGGCAACACCTACTACGGCACGCACCTCTCGGGCTACGAGAACCAGGGCGTCGGCTGGGTCGAGGGCGGCACGACGATCGGCTACGTCGGCGACTCGGGGAACGCCCGTGGCACCCCCCACCTCCACTTCGAGGTCCATCCGGGCGGCGGCTCGCCGGTCAACCCCTATCCCTACGTCGCCGAGGCCTGCTGACCCGGCGGGGTCCGTGCCGTGCTCGAGGACCTCCTGGCGCAGCCCGGCGTGGAGGAGGTGTGCGAGCTCCGCAGCCGCTTCGGCGTGATGGCGCTGCACGGCGGCAACCTGGAGCGGGGGACCGACGTCATCGCCGCCGCCGCGGCCGAGCGGGCGGGGGCCTCGCTCTACGTCGTGCGCCAGCCGCCCGGACTGCGCTGGCACGTCCCGTCCGTGGCCTTCGATCCCGGCGCATCGCCGGCGCTGTCCCGCTTCCTCGACCACGTGCAGGTGGCCGTGGCCGTGCACGGCTACGGGCGCCCCGACATGTGGACCACGCTGCTGGTCGGGGGGCGCAACCGCTCGCTGGCCGCCGCCCTGCGCTCGGCGCTGGAGGGCACGCTCGGCGACGGGTTCCGGGTCGTGGACGACGTCGAGCACATCCCCCTGCCGCTGCGCGGCCAGCATCCCCGCAATCCGGTCAACCTGCCCCGCGGGGCCGGCGCCCAGCTGGAGCTACCGCCCCGGGTGCGCCCGGGCACCGGGGCGCCGACCTTCCGGTCCGACTACGAGGAGGCGGTCACCGAAGCGCTGGCATCGGTGGCGTCGGCGGCAGCCGCAGACTTCTTCGCCCCCAAGGGGGAATGAGTCCGCCCGGTTCACCATCAATGACTCGGCGCATACCTACAGCTAGCGCCAATGTCACGCGTCCCGTGTTGCGCTAGATGAGGTGAAGATCGTGGGCCCGGGCGATGGCCTCAGCGCGGTTGCGGGCCGACAGCTTGTGCAGCGCCCTCTGCCAATACGTCTTCACCGTGTTGGCCGCGAGACCGAGGCGCTGGGCGATCTCGTTGTTGGTGTTGCCGAGAGCCACGAGCCGCAGGATCTCGTGCTCGCGGCGCGTGAGAGCCGGCACGCCGGTCCGCGCCCCGTCGGCCCCCGGCGAGGCGCCGTTGTGCTCGGCCGGGCGTGAGGCCGTGACCTGGCGGATACGGGCCACGACCTGCACGAACCCGTCGCCGCTCACGACGGGGCCGTCCTCGCCCGCCACCCCCTGGTGGTGGCCCCCCGCGGCCTCGTCGTGGTCGTGCTCCATCAGGATCAGCCGGGCCACGGGGTGCTTGGCCCGCATGGCGTCGATCGTCGCCCGCTCCACCGGGTGGTCGGCGTCGACCCTGACCAGCACCACGTCCGGGCGCTCACGCTCGACCAAAGCCACGGCCTCCGGCCCCGGCGGCGCCTGGCCGACGACGTGGATCGGCGGGCCCGCGAGCACCACCGGCTCGCCGGCCCGGCCCCCGGACCCCTCGTCCACCACCACGACGGAGATGCGCCGCTCTGCAAACGCGTTGTGCGTCCGCGTGGTGACCGTCGGGCTGAACCCGAACGATTCCTTCGAGTGAGACACGCGGTTGGACCGTGACTCGCAGCGTGCCATCTTTCCCCTCCGACACTGTGCCCCCACGCCGAGCATACGCCCATTTGTTCGCCGTGTCTTTGCTGGGACAAGAGCTTTTTCACGAATTCTCTTGAGTAGGTCCGAGGGGGTCTCCGAACGGGGGACCCCGATCGGAGCCGCCTGAATGTCCATGTGAAATCGACCTCAAATTGCCGGGTCGTCGCGGCTACTTACCTTCGTATGGTGAGTGCCCGATTTGTGCTGCCGGAGGGCGCCGATCGATGGGGGCTCAGCTCGCGCTGCCCGGCGGGACCGTCGAGCCCCTTCCCCAAGGGGGGATCCATGGAACCGCAAATGACTCGATCTGGCGCGCCCAAACGAGGACGCCGTGATCAGCCGTGTGAGCCGGCGCGGCTTTCTTCGAGGACTGGGCGGCTCGGCCGTCGGCGCTGGCACCTATGCCCTAACCCGGGGAGCGGCCACACTGGGTGGGTCTGCAGCGCTGCGCCAGCAGAGATTTGGCGTCTCTCACGTCGCTCTTGCGACGTGAGAGACGCCAAATCGGTGGTTCGGTCACGCGCCGAGGGCCACCGGGCCCACGCAGTCAGCCACCCGGCGGCTGCGGGGGACCGGCGTGGGCCGGCCCCGGGCCGCGGTGGAGGCCAGGCGCCGCACGTGCTGCGCGCCGAGTGGCCCCAGGGTGTCGTAGGCCTCGACGAAGAGCTGCCGGGCCCGGCGCTGGGGCCAGTCGGCCGGCAGCAGCTCGGGCGGCAGCCCCGGATCGGCGGCGGCCAGGGCCCGCCACCGGTTGCACACGTCGACCCGGCTGACCAGCGCCTCGTGGGCCGCCAGCGTGCCGGCCCGGGCGCTCCGGACGACCGGCTCCAGCCGGGTCACCAGGTCGTCGTAGCCGGCCCGCAGGGCGGGCAGGTCCCAGGCCGACAGCAGGTCCACGCCCCCGGCCCGGGGCACCTCGTCGACCCGGAACACGGCCACGTCGCGCACATGCAGATCGCGCAACGACCGGTCGATCGCCTCGAGCGGGGCCAGGGGCGTGATCCAGAAGCCGTCGAACAGCGGTCCGAGGCGCAGGTCGCGCAGGCGCTGGCGCAGCGCCGGTCGGCGGCCCCGCTCCGCCTCGGGGATCGAGAACACCACGCAGGTCCACCGGTGGTCCCAGGCCCGCGGCGTCCCGAAGCGCATCATGCGCCACCCCTGGGCACGGGCCGCGGCGAAGCTGGCCGGGGCCAGGCGGTAGGCGGTGTGGCGGCCGGACCGGGACCCCTCGAGCTGACCCCGGCGGGCGAGCCGGCTGAGCGCGGCCCGAGCGGCGGGCTCGGCGACCCCGAGCGTCCCCAGCAGCGCCACCAGCAGGGCCGAGGGAACGAACTGCGGGCTGCCGAACCAGTACGCGAGGAACATCGCGGTGACGAGCTGCGGGGCCGACGCGTCCCGCACGCTGCTCGACGTGCTGGTGGCCATCTCCGTCTTCCTCTGTCGCCCCCCGGGCTGTCCACGATCATAGTGACACCGAGGACAGTTAGCCCGCCGCTTCGTGCGCACTTCGCCCACCTGGCGACCGTGATGTGACACGTTTCTCGAAGGTCGTCCTCACAGTCGTCGGACGTACCGACCGAGACCGGGACCATGCGTCCCTGTAACGGCACGTCGCAGGGCAATAGTCGGCAGAATTAGGTTCGTGCGTCCCATGGTCGTCACAGAAATCTGCCCATCAGGACTTGAAATCGACGTCAGGTCCGATTACACGGAGGGTGCGGGCGTCCAGGCAACCGCATCCGAGGGGGAACCGTGTCCGAGTCCAACCAGCCCAGAGCCCACCGCTGGCGACGAGCGCCGGCCGTGCTGCTCGTCGCCGCCCTGCTCGTCACCGCCGCCGTGCAGGCCGGGACCGACGCCACCGATGCCGCGGGCGCGCAGGCCACCTGCGTCACGGCCCGCAACTCCGAGCACGTGAGCGCCGGCCGGGCCGTCCGGGGCCTGTTCACGATCCGGGCGGTCGGCTCCAACGACGCGCTCGGCTTCGGCTTCAGCACCACCTCGCTCCAGCAGTCCGGGCCCGGCGTCTGGGAGCGGGTGGCCTCCTGCGCCCCGGCCACCACGACGACGTCCGGTCCCGGGGGGTCCACCACCACGACGACCGACGCGGGGACCAGGCCGCCGCTGACCCAGCAGTACACGGCCATCTTCGAGACGGACACACGGCTGCCGAACAGCACCGTGTACCGGCCCCAGAACCTGGCGGCCGTCACCCATCCGATGCCGGTGGTCCTGTGGGGCAACGGCGCCTGCCGGGCCGACGGGACCTGGTTCCAGGAGTTCCTGCAGCCGCTGGCCGCGCACGGCGTGCTGGTGATCGCCAGCGGCCGGCCCGGCGGCTCGGGCTCGACCACGTCGGACCTCCTGATCGACGGCATCGACTTCGCCCTGGCGGAGAACTCCCGCTCCGGCAGCAAGTACTTCGGCAAGATCGACACCTCCGCCGTCGCCACGATGGGCCAGTCGTGCGGCGGCATCGAGGCCATCGACGCCGCCAGCGACGCACGGGTCCGCTCCACGATCCTGTGGAACAGCGGCATCTTCGCCAGCGGCGGCATCGGCGGCGTGACCAAGGCGGCGCTCAACGAGCTGCACGGCCCGACCGCCTGGCTGAACGGCGGCCCGTCCGACATCGCCTACTCGAACGCCCAGGACGACTACAGCCGGGTGCCCTCGCGGGTGCCCGCGGTCTTCGGGTCCTACGGCGACGTCGGCCACATGGCGATGTTCACGGACCCGAACATCGAGCGGCAGATCATCGGGGTGGCCGCCGACTGGCTCGACGCCACGCTCTACGGCAACGCCCAGGCCCGGGCCCAGTTCGTCGGCACCAACTGTGGCCTGTGCCGCTCGCCGTGGTCGGAGTTCCGGTCCAAGAACTGGAATTGAGGGGTAGGTAGGTACATCTACCCATGTGAGGTGGTGGGCCGGCCGGACACGATCCGGTCGTGCCCATCACCACCTCCGCTCCCCACGACATCGGCGCCTACGAGCGCCACGTCCGCAGGGCCACGACGGCCGACATCGGCGCCGCCGGCTACGTGCTGGCCGCGGCCTTCCACGACGACCCCACCTACTCCTGGCTGGTCCCCGACCCGGTCCGCCGGCGGGCCATCCTGCCTGCGGTCATGGAGCTGTTCGCCGAGCACACCCAGCCCCACGGCGAGAACCGCGTGAACGAGTCGGGCACCGGTGCCGCGCTGTGGCTGCCGCCGGAGGCGGAGCACTCCCCCGAGTCCGAGGAGCGCCTCGGCGCCGGCCTGGCCGCGCTGGCGGGCCAGGGCATCGGGCGCTGGGGTCAGCTCATGGAGGCGCTGGAGGCCGGCCGGCCGACCGAGCCGCACTACCACCTGATGCTGCTCGGCGTGATCCCCGACCGGCAGGGTGCCGGCATCGGCTCGGCGCTGCTGCACGAGGTCCTCGACCGGGCCGACCGCGAGCACATGCCGACCTACCTGGAGGCCACCTCGCCCCGCTGCCGCGCGCTGTACGAGCGCCGGGGCTTCGTCGCCACCCGCGAGCTGCGGTGCGCCGGCTGCCCTCCCCTGTGGGCGATGTGGCGCACCCCTCGGGCGACCTGAGGGCCGATCCGTCCCGGGGGGAGACGCGCGGGGTGGGCGGGTAGCCTCGGGCGGAGTGACGTGCGCACCGACCGCCACACTGCATGGTTTCGTCCACGAGACCGCGTTCTACGGCTCGGACGACGACTTGCTGGCGGTGACGGTCCCGTTCCTCGAGGGCGGGCTGGCCGCCGGCGAGGCGACCGTGGTCGCCTTCGACCACCACAACGCCGACCTGGTGCGGCGGGCCATGCCGCACGCCCCCGACCTGATCTACCTGGCCGGACGCGACCAGTACATGCGGCCGGCCGTCACCATCGCCCGCTACCGGCAGGTGTTCGCGGACCTGGTCGACGGCGGAGCGGGGCGGATCCGGATCGTGGGCGACGTGCCCCATCCGGGCGTCGGCGTCCCGTGGGAGGCGTGGGGGCGCTACGAGGCGGCGGCCAACCACGCGTTCGTCGAGTTCCCCGTGTGGGGCCTGTGCCCCTACGACACCCGCACCGCCCCCGACCACGTGCTGGACGAAGTGCGCCGCACCCACCCGTTCGTCGGCACCACCGACGGCGCCCACGACCTCAACGGAGGCTACGAGGACCCGGTGCTCTTCATGAGCGGGCGCGGGGTCCCGCCGCCCGACGTGCTGGAGCAGCGCCCGCCGGCCGTGTCCCTGCTGGCGCCCACCGCGGCCGAGGCCCGCCACGCGGTGGCCGACCTGGCGCTCCGGTCGTTCCTGGACTCGGCCACGATCGAGAACCTGGTGGTGAGCGTCAGCGAGACGGTGGCCAACGCCGTGCTGCACGGCGTCCCGCCGGTCGAGGTGCTGGCGTGGGCCGTGCCCGACCGGATGCTGGTGACGGTGAGCGACCGGGGGGCCGGCCCCGTCGACCCCTTCGCCGGCCTCCTGCCGGGCCGAGGCTCCGGGGACGGCCGGGGCGGGCTGGGAATGTGGATCAGCAGCCAGCTGTGCGACGAGGTCACGCTGGTCCGGGAACCGGACCGGTTCACGGTCCGACTGGTGGCGGGCCGACCGTGACCGAGAAGGTGGACCTCGCGGGCCTCGGCGACCGCATCGACGACTACGGCCCGGCCGCCTACATGGTGACCGTCGGCGAGGGCGGCGCGCCCCACGTGGTGTCCGTGACGGTGGCACGCCAGGGCGCCGCGCTGTCGGTGCCCGCCGGCAACACGACCCGCCGCAACGCCGCGGCGCGCCCGTCCGTCACCCTCCTGTGGCCCGCCGGCCCCGACGGCCAGTACAGCCTGCTGGTGGACGGCGTGGCCGAGCCCCCGGCCGACCCGGACCTCCCGCTGGAGGTCCGGCCGACGACCGCCATCCTCCACCGGGTGGCCGCCGGCCAGGGGCCCACCTGCCTGCCGGTGACCCCACCGGGCTAGCAACACCCCGCCACGGAGGCCAGAACGGGTCTCCGGTTCGCCTAGGTTTTGCTGCCGATGGGGAAACTGCGCCGGGCGGGGCCGCTGGTGGCGGCGGCAGCCGTGACCGCGCTCGCCGCCGCCACGCTGACACGAAGCCGGAGATCGCGCCCCGGGAGGCGGCCGCACCCCTCCCCTCCCCTCACCGGCACCGGCACCGGCACCGGCAACATGGGCGCCGACGGCCCACGCACGCCGACCGCGCCCGGCCCCCGACCCCCGGCCGCACCACCGCACGCCGCCGACACGCCCGCGCCCACCGCCGGCCCGGGCCCCCGCGGCCCGGCCACCGCGCACACCCCCGGGACGGCCGACCCCCTGCCCCCCGCCGCGCGCCCCGGCACCACGCCGCACAGCGCCGGCACCACCGCGCCCACCCCCGGCGCCGCCACCGCCGCCCACCCCCGCCCCGCGCCGGGCGCGCCCGCGGCCTCGCCCCGCCTGCACCCGGCCGCGCCGGCGGCGGGCGGTGCCGGTGCCACGGCCGCGCCGGCGGGCGGTGCCGGCGCCACGACCGGGGCCGCGGGAGTCCCGCCGCGGGCGCCCCGCGGCCTGGAGCGGGCGGGCGGCCGCCGGGGGGTCGTCGGGGTGCTGGTGGCACTGGTGGCCGTGGCCGTCCTCGGCGGGGGAGCGCTGGTCGTGGCCGGGTCGGGGGGCGAGGCGCCGCAGGCCGCCACGTCCGACGCCGGCGGCCAGCCTGCCCCCACCGCACCCCGCGCCACCAGCACGACCGTGGCGCCTCCCCGGTCCGCCGAGGCGTTCGCGCTGGCGGCCAGCCACCTGGAGACCGCAGGCAGCTTCGCCTACCGGGGCACTGCCAGCGCCACCGACGTCAGTGCCGTCCGCCCCTCGCTGTGGGTGGCCGTCGACACCACGGTCGACGGCCAGGTGGAGCTGGCCACGGGCAGGCTCCACGAGGTCGCCGTCGCACCGTCCGGCCAGGCCGCCGAGACCGTCGCGGACGGGACGGACGTCTGGGGCCGCCGCGCCGCCACCGCCGAGGCTCTGGCCGGGCGCGGCTACGAGCGGATCCCCTCGCTGTCCACCGCCGAGCCCGCCACCAAGGGGATCACGAACCTGCCTCGCTGGCTGGCCGGGGCCGTCGACCCCGTCGACGCCGGGGTCGACGGGCAGGGACGCCGGCAGTACCGGGCCACGATCCCGGCCGCCCTCCTCGGCCCGACCGAGCGGGGTCGCCGCGCGGTCGACGCCAGCGTCGTCCTCGTGCTCGACCGGCGCAACCAGCCCGTTCACGTCGCCATCGCCACCGTGCCCGGTGGACCGCCGCTGAGCCTGGCGCTCGACCTGTCGTCGCTCGGCGTCCCGGCCGGCATCGCGCCGCCCGCCTGAGCTCAGCCCCACAGCCCGGAGTCCCGGGCCTCCGGGAGGATCCAGGCCCCGGCGCCGTCATGACCCGACCGGACCCCGGTGGCGCTGACCCCGTCGAGGTGCTCGGGCAGCTCCAGCAGCTCGACGCCGGCCGGACGGTCCCCCGCCCGGGGCGCGACCAGCACGCGGGGCAAGGCGGCGAGGGCCGCGTCCCGGGCTGGCACCGAGCCCGCGTACCAGGCCGGGTCGAGGACCTGCGCCCACTTGTCCGCGCCCAGCAGCACGGCGTCGTAGCCCGCGGCGATGTCGGCGATCAGCCGGGCGCCCGTCACCACCACGCCCAACCACGGTCTAGACGCGGCCACCGCCTCCAGGACCACCCGGCGCGCCGCCACCGGCGGGCCGAGACCCGCCGGCTTGCCCAGCGCGTCGTGCGACAGCACCAGGTCGACCCGGTCGAGCCCCGCCTGCCGCCTCCCGGCGGCGGCCACCGCCAGGTGGGCGATCGTGGGCGGGTCGAACGATCCGGGATAGCAGCCCACCGCCATCGCCCGACACTAGGGCGCCGGCCCACCTGGCAACCTGGTGGCCATGGCCGGCCTCGACGAGCAGGTGGCGCAGCTGTACGGCGGGCCGCTCGACGAGTTCGTGGCGGCGCGGGACGCGCTCGTCCGCGAGCTGCGGGCGGCCGGCGACAAGGAGCGGGCCGCGGAGGTCAAGGCGCTGCGCAAGCCCCGGGCGCTCGCCTGGGCGCTCGACGCCGCGGGCCTGGCGGCGCCCGACACGGTGGCGGACCTGGCGGCCGCCGCCGGGGCGGTGGGGGCGGCGCAGTCGGGCGACGGCGACGTCCGGGCGGCGGTGGCCGACCTGCGGGCCGCCGAGCGCCGGGTGGTGGAGGCCGCGGCGGCCGCGGCCGAGCGCCACGGGCAGCGGGTCGATCCCGCCGCGCTGGGCGGGGCCGTGCGGGCCGTCATCGCCGACCCCGGCGCCCTGGCCGACCTGCGGGCCGTCCGCCTGGTCGACACGCCGGACGCCGGCGGGCTGGGGCTCGCCCTCCCGGGCGGCGAGCCGGCGCAGCCGCGCCCCGAGAAGGCGGCCAGGCCCCCGTCGAAGGCCAGGCCGAGATCCACGGCGAAGGCACCGGCCGGCCCGGCTGCGACCCGAGCCGCCCGCGCCACCGAGCCGGAGCCGGCGGGGCCCGATCCCGCAGTGCTCCGCACCGCCCGCCGCGAGCTGGCCGCCGCCGAGCGGGCGCTGCGGACCGCGACCAACACCGCCCGGCGGGAGGCGGACACCGCGGCCGACGTGGAGGCCCGGGCCGCCGCCGCCCGCCGCAAGGCGGACGACGCCGCCCAGGCGGAGGCGGCAGCCCGCGACCGCCTGGACGAAGCGCGCGCCGCGCTGGCGGACCTGGAGGGCTAGTGGGGCCACCCCATCAGGTCGCCGCCAGCTCCTCCCGGTAGGCCTCCAGCCGTTCGACGAGCTCGGCGGGGCGGGCCAGGGCCGGGAGGTGGCCGCCGTCCATCTCGTCGGGGACGATGCCCAGGCGCTCCGGCACCACCCGGCGCTGGAACGCAGCGGGGAAGAACCGGTCGTCCCGGCACAGCAGGAACCGGGTGGGCACGTCGGGCCAGGCCGGGAGCGGCCACGGCTTCTCGAACGGGGTGCCGGACTGCTCGCGCCCGTGGCTCATGGCCTCCGCCCGCACGTCCGGCGGCAGGTCGTGGAGGAACAACGCCACCGGGTCCGCCGGGTCGCCGTCGCCGAACGAGGCCACCGCGTGGCCGGTGTTGGCCCACCACTCGCCCGGCGGCTCGCCGGGGAGCGGCACCATCGCCGCCACCAGCACGATCAGGTCGACCGGCACCCGCTCGGCCACCAGGGGGGCGGTGAACCCGGCCATCGACTGCGCCACCACGATCAGGTCCCGCCGGTCGCCGATGGCCTCCACCACCACGTCGGTGTACTCGGCCAGGCCCGCCGAGTCGTCGTCGGCCGGCAGGTCGGGGGCCACGACAGCGTGGCCCCGTGCGGCCAGCTCGGGCGCCACCAGGTGCCAGTACCAGGAGTCCGAGCCTGCACCGTGGATCAACACGTACGTCGCCATGCCGGTACAACGGAGTCCGGCCCCGGGACTCATCGCGGGCCGAACAGCGCCTCCACCACGGCCCCGGCCTCCCCGGGGGCCGACACCTCCAGGCCCACGCCACGGGCGTCGACCGTGAGGGCGAACGAGAAGAACGGGCAGCACGCCTGCTCGTCCGCCACCAGCCGGGCCAGGTCCCCGGCGACGCCTGCGTCGGGAAAGCCGAGCCGCACGCCGCCGCCCGGCAGCGGGCTGCGGTCGGTGGCCCGGGCCAGCATCGCCTGCCAGGCCGCCTCCCGCCCGGGGAGCTCGCCGGGCTCGAGGCTGCACGCCACGGCCGGCGGGCCCGGGTCGGGCACGGCCGCCAGGCAGGCACAACCGGCGTCGCACGGACCGTCGACCGGGGTGCCGGCCAGGCCCGAGGCCGCCTGGCCCAGCTGGGTGCGGAACGCCGCCAGCTCGGCGATCCGGGTCTCCGCCGCGGCCATCTTGGCCGTGACCAGCTCGTGGAACCGTCGCTGGACAGGTCCGCACAGCTCGCCGTCCCACAGCCCGGCGAGGTCCTGGATCTCCTCCAGGGTGCAGCCCAGCTGCTTGGCGCGGGCGATGAACGCCAGCCGGGACAGGGTGTCGTCGTCGTAGAGGCGGTACCCGGCGGCGGTCCGGCCGGCCGGGTCGAGGAGCCCGATCCCCTCGTAGTAGCGCAGCGCCGAGGCGGTGAACCCGCTCTGCTCGGCGACCTCGCCGATGGTGTAGGTCGTCACGGCGTCACGATAGGCCTTCGACCCAGATCGAAGGTCAAAGCGCCGGCCGCCCGCAGGTCATCGCCGGAGGCCGCCGGTGTGCTACTCCGAGGGGATGGGAAGGGTTGGCGCACGGCGCCTCTGGGGGGCTGTCGCGCTCGAGTGCCTGGTGGCGCTCGTCGTGTCCTGCGGCGGCGGCGACGACGAGGACGACGGGGGCCCACCAGCCACGCTCCCGGCCACCACGAGCACGGCCGTGCTCAACGAGGCCGCGGCCCGGGCGCTGCAGACCCAGGCGGCCATCACCGGCAGCCTGGCCGGGGTCATCGAGGACCCGGCCGGCGCCTCGTCCGATCGCCGGGAGTGGACCGCGTGCGGGCAGCCGATCCCGGTGCCGGACCAGCGGTTCCTCACCGCCCGCAACGTCTTCCGCTCCCCGGCCGGCGCCCCGCCGGCCGAGTTCGTCGAGATGGTGCAGACGACGACCGTCCACCACAGCGCCACGGCCGCCACCGCGTCGCTGGCCGCCACCTTCGACCTGCTGGACGCGTGCTCCCGGTCCGAGAGCGACGGCCAGGTCACCGAAGGCTGGGCGCCCGCCCCGGTCCCCGCCGGGGTGGCCCTCGACGCCCGGGCCGCCACCCTGACCATGACCGTCGCCGCCGGCGGCGAGGTGTTCCCGGCCGCCCACGGCTGTGTGACCGCCGGCCCCGTCGTGCAGTGCCTCACGCTGTGGACCCGCTCGGCCAGCGGGACCGCCCGGTGGTTCGACCAGGCCCTCACCGTGCTGTCCGAGCACCTGGCCAGGGCCCTGCTGGACTGAGACGCCCGAGTGAGCCCGCGGGGCCCGACCCGGGGACACGTGGCCCCGTGGGCCCTCCCCCCGGGGGCGGAGGCGCCGGAATCCACCCCGGGACGGACGACACCGCCGCCCGCGCCGCCGTAACCTCGACGGGTGCAGATGTGGGACCGCTGGCTCGCCGACCTCCGGCGACCCGAGACGCCCACGCCCCGTGAGGATCGCCGCTACTACCTGGTCATCCCGGTGGTCATCGTGGTGGTGTCGCAGCTCACCCGGCCCGGCTCGCTGGTCGAGGTCCTGCTGCTGGTCCCGGCGGTGGCGGCCTACTGGGCCCGGGCCCTCGGCGAGCGGCTCCCCGCCGAGCTGTTCGCCGCGGTCGTCCTCGGCTCGGTGGTGCTGGCGGTGGGATGGGAGGGGAACCTCGAGGGCTCGTTCTTCCTCGTGACCACCATGGTGCTCTACACGTCGTGGACACTGGGGTCCTTCACGCGGGCCTGCCTCCTCGCCGTGGTGGCCACCGCGGTCCAGTGGTGGGTGGCCGAACTCCTCGTCCCGGACGAGCGCATCGGTTGGGCGCCGTGGGCCATGGCCAACATCTTCACGTTCGTCCTGGGCCGGACCTTGCGCCACCAGCAGTCCCTCATCGAGCAACTGGAGGACACCCGGCGCGAGCTGGCCGAGCACGCCGTGGCCGAGGAGCGCCGCCGGATCGCCCGCGACCTCCACGACCTGGCCGGGCACACCCTGGCCGCGGTCCTCCTCCACGTCACCGGTGCCCGCCACGTGCTGCGCCGCGACGTGGACGAGGCCGAGCGGGCGCTGCGCGACGCCGAGGCGGTCGGCCGCTCCAGCCTCGACCAGATCCGGGCCACGGTGGCGGCCCTGCGGGCGGACGAGCTGGGCACCGACCCGGCGCTGCCCGGCGCCGCCGACCTGGAGATCCTGGTGGACGACTACCGGCGGGCCGGCCTGGACGTCGACTACTCCGTGGACGGCGACCTGGCCGACCTGGACGGTCCGGTCGGGACCGCGCTGCACCGGATCGCACGGGAGGCGCTCACCAACGTGGCCCGCCACGCCCCCGGCAACCGGGTCGCCGTCAGCCTGGCGGCCACCGGCGACGGCGTCCGCCTCCGGGTCGTCGACTCGGGCGCAGCCGCGGCCGCCTCGCCTGCGGGTGGCCCCCACTTCGGGCTGGTCGGCATGGCCGAACGGGCCCGCGCAGTCGGCGGCGAGCTGGACGCGGGGCCCTCCGCGGACGGCTGGCGGGTCGAGGCCCGGCTGCCGGTGCGCCGCCGCCCAAAGGCGGTCCGGCCGTGATCCGGGTGATCATCGTGGACGACCAGGCCGTGGTGCGGGCCGGGGTGGCCCGCATCCTCGGGCCGGACGACGG
>DASSUD010000361.1:0-4594 GCA_035707385.1 Acidimicrobiales bacterium | reverse complement strand
GCCGAGGACGGGACCGGCCCAGCCCCACTGGAACGCGGCCACCACCACGCCGTAGGCCGCGCCGATGGACAGCAGGTTCATGACCACGGCCTTGAGCGGCACGAGGATCGACCGGAACACCACCATCAGCAGCAGGAACGACAGCGCCAGCACCGCGGCGAAGAACACCACGAGGCGCTCGGCCAGGTAGTCCGAGAAGTCCACGCCGACCGCCACCGTCCCGGTGACCAGGATGTCGAGGCCCGTACCCGCCGTGGCCTCGGGGATCACCTCGGCGCGCAGGCGGGCGACCGTGTCGGTGGTCGCCTGGTCCTGCGGGGCGGTGTCCGGGATCACCTGCCACACCACGGCCGACGGGTCACCGGGGTCGTCCGGGACGGCCGGGCTGGCGAAGGCCACGCCATCGGCCTCGCCCAGCGCCGCGGTCACTCGCTCCAGCGCCGCGGGATCGAGGTCGTCCGGCACCGTGGAGGCCAGCACCAGGGGCCCGTTGAAGCCGGGGCCGAAGCCTTCGGCCCGCAGGTCGTAGGCCCGGCGGGTGGACGTGTCCTCGGGGTAGTTCCCCTCGTCCGGGAAGCCCAGGCGCAGCCCGAACACGGGCAGGGCCAGGATCACCAGCACCAGCCCGCCGCCCAGGGCCGCCGGCCACGGGCGGTGCTGGATGAGCCGGCTCCAGCGGTAGGCGGCCGTGTCGCGGATGAGACGGCGCGCCCGGCGCGGCACCTCGGCCCGCAGGGGGCGCACGGCGAAGCCGGCCAGCAGCACCACCACCGCCACGGGGAGGGCCAGCAGGAACGCCGAGGCCCCGGCGCCCACGCCGATGAGCGCCACCGCCACGAGGCCGGCGGCGATGAGGCCCCGCCAGCGGGTGGTCTCGACCCGGTGCCCCGCGAAGCCGAGCAGCGCAGGCAGCAGCGTCAGCGACGCCACCAGCGTGGTGGCCACCACCGCGGCGGTGCCGACCGCCAGGCCGGTGATGAAGCTGACGTCCATCACCAGCATGCCGAGCAGGGAGATCACGACGGTCGTGCCCGCGAAGAGGACGGCCCGGCCGGCCGTGTCCATGGCCACCACCGTGGCCCGCTCGATGTCGTGGCCCGCGTGCAGGTTCTCCCGGAACCGGGTGACGATGAACAGCGCGTAGTCGATGCCGACGCCGAGGCCGATCATCACGCCCAGGATCGAGGCGAAGTCGGGCATGCTCACGAGGTGGCCGAGGAAGCCGGCCAGCACCGTGCCGACGCCGATCCCCGCCAGGGCCACGCCGATGGGGAGTCCCATGGCCAGCACCGACCCGAACGCCACGACCAGGATGAAGATGGCGAAGCCGAGGCCGATCGCCTCGGACGACGGGGCCTCGAACTCGGCGAAGATCTCGCCCCCCAGCTCGACGTCGACCCCCCGGAGGTCGTCCGGCAGCTCGGCCCGGATGTCCTCGGCCAGCGCCGTCGCCTCCTCCTGGGTGACGTCGGAGGGCAGCTCGATGGCGGCGTAGGCGATGCGGCCCGCCTCCGGCCCCTCGGGGGCGATCTGGCGGGCCCCCTCCGGCGAGTAGGGGCTGACGAGGTTCAGCCCGCCGAGGGCGGCGATGCGGTCGAAGGCCGCGGACATCTCGCCGCGGACCGCGGGGTCCTCGACCCCCTGCTCGGCCCGGAACACCACCGAGCCGCCCCAGCCGGCGCCGAAGCCGCCGAAGCTCTCCTCCAGGATGTCGCTGCCCCGCTTGCTCTCGACGTCGGGCAGCTCGAACTCCGAGCGCGTCTCGGTGCCCAGCGCGGACAGCGCGGCGAAGCCGGTGAACAGGGTCGCCACCCACGCGATGACGACGATCCATCGGCGCTGGAAGCACCAGCGCCCGAGTCGAGCGAACACGGGTCGAAGCTATCGACGTTACGTCGGAGGCGCGAGTGGTCGTTTGGCACACCCCACCACCACCGATTTGGCGGCTCCCACGTCGCATATGCGGCGTGAGAGCCGCCAAATCGACGCCAGACTCCTCCCGTGACCCCCGCCCTCCCCTCCCGCGGCGACATCGAGGCGGCCGCCGCCCGCCTGGCGCCCTACGTGCGCACCACGCCCGTGCTCACCGTCGATCCGGCCGACCTCGGCCTGAACGACCGCCGGGCCCCGGTCGTGCTCAAGTTGGAGATGGTCCAGCACAGCGGGTCGTTCAAGGCCCGCGGCGCCCACCTCCACCTGCTCGCCCCCGACCTGCCCCCCGCCGGCGTGGTGGCCGCCTCGGGCGGCAACTTCGGTGCGGCCGTCGCCTACGCCGCCCGGCGGCTCGGGGTGCCGGCCACCGTGTTCATCCCCGACAGCTCGGCCCCGGCCAAGCACGACCGGCTACGGGCGCTGGGCGCCGCCGTCGAGGTCGTGCCGGGCGTCTACGACGACGCCCTGGCCGCCAGCCGGCAGCGGGCGGCGGACAGCGGCGCCCGCTTCCTCCACGCCTTCGACCAACCCGAGATGATCACCGGGTCCGGCACCCTGGCCGCCGAGCTGGCGGGCCAGGCCGACGTCGATCGGGTGGTGGTGGCGGTGGGCGGCGGCGGCCTCGTCGGCGGTGTCGCGGCCTGGCACCGCGGCGACACCCTGGTCACCGGGGTCGAGACCGCCGGCTGCCGGACCCTGGCCGCGGCCCTCGCCGCCGGCCACCCCGTCGAGGTGGCGGTGACCGGCATCGGGACCGACGCCCTCGGGGCCCGCCGGGTCGGGGACCTCCCCTTCGCGTCGGCGACCCGGTGGGTCGACCGGGTCGTGGTCGTGGACGACGAGGACGTGGTCGACGCCCAGCGCCGGCTGTGGTCCACGCTGCGCCTGGCCACCGAGCCCGCCGGCGCCGCGGCGCTGGCGGCGCTCACCACCGGCGCCCTCGCCGACCCCGGCGAGCGGGTGGCGGTGGTCCTGTGCGGGGCCAACGTCGACCCGGCCACGCTGGCCTGAGGCCCTCAGGCGTCCGGGTCGACGCCCAGCAGGACCAGCCCCCGTGACCCGTCCCCCGCCGGGCTCACGGCGAGCAGGTTGCCCGCCGCCGCCGGGTCGCCGGCGATGCCGTCATCCTCGTTGCGGGTGTCGCGCTCGCCGCGGGCCGCGTAGGGGTCCTCGGTGAAGATCCCGTCGGTCACGTCGTCGGGGAAGTAGAGCTGGGTGGTCAGGACCTCGGCGTCGTTCAGGCGCACCTTGGTGTGGACGTGCACGGTCCGGCCCCGGTACCAGCCCGGGTAGATGGTGGCGAACTCGACGATGCCCTCGGCGTCGGCCACCTGCGAGCCGCGCAGGAACGTGGTCCCCTCCCCCGCGTCGTCGGAGCTGCCCGCCCCGTCGCTGAAGGCCGAGTAGTCGCCGTCCACGTCGCAGTGCCACACGTCGACCACTGCGCCGGGCAGCGCGTTGCACTCCTCGTCCACCACCCGGATGCCGAGGCGCAGCGGGTGCCCGCCCAGCCCCTCCGTGACGTCCCGGCGCTCCAGGCCGACGTCGATGTAGAACGGCCCCTCGGTCTGCTCCGGCGCCAGCAGGCAGGTGCCCAGCCCGGCGAAGTCGGCGGCCGTGAGGGCGGCGCCGGCCGGCGACGTGCCCGCAGCCGCGGCGGTCGAGGTCGTCGACCCGCCGGCGCCCGCTTCGGACGAGGACGTCCCCGGGGTGGCGTCCTCGCCGTCGCCGCCCCGCGAGCAGCCGGCCAACACCGCGCCCACCAGGGCGGCGCCCCCGGCCAGGAACGTGCGGCGGGTGGTGGGCCGGAGGCCGGCGGTGGATTCCATGGGTGGCATCACACCACGCCATCCTGGGAGTCGCCCGTGAGCCCGCTGCGAGCCTCCTGCCCGGCCCGGTACGTGGCCCGGCTCAACAGGTTGGCCCCGACCGGCAGGGTCAGGACCTGCAGGGCCGCCGCCAGCAGCAGCGAGGTGACGTCGTTGGGGTGGTCGAGCGTGATCGCCGCCCCCACCAGCACCAGCACCGTGCCCAGCGTCGACGCCTTGGTCAGCGCGTGCATGCGGGCCAGAACGTCGGGGAAGCGGACCACCCCCACTGCGGCCAGCAGTGTGAGCACCGCCCCGGCCAGTGCCAGCACCGAGCCCGTCATTGTCCCGCCCCCTCGATGAACCGGGCCACGATCCCGGTGCCGACGAAGCCCACCAGCGTGGCCACCACCGCCACCGGCAGGAACGCCCCCTCGCCCGTCTGCATCGACCGCACCGCCAGGGCGCTCACCCCCACCACCAGCAGGCCGTCGATCCCGAGCATGCGGTCGGTGAGCGAGGGGCCGGCCACCAGGCGGTAGCCGAACCCGGTGGCCGCGAGGGCGAGCACCACCATGGCCGCCGCGGTCACCGCCCCGCCACCGCCGCGATCGCCTCCGGCGTGCCGAAGGCCCGCACCACCAGGTCCCGCAACGACCAGATGTCGCGGCGCACATCGTCCACGCTGCGGAGGTGGAGCACGTGGACCGTCATCTCGGGCGGGTCGCGCTCCACCTCGACCGGCATGGTCCCCGGCGTCAGGGCCACGATGTTGGCCAGGAGGGTCAGGATCTCGTCCGAGCACTCGGGCAGCGGCACCCGCACCACCCCGGTGGCGATCCGGGACCGGCGCG
>DASSUD010000360.1:0-6088 GCA_035707385.1 Acidimicrobiales bacterium | reverse complement strand
CTCCGGGTCCGGCTCCGGCACGTGCGGGGGCGCAGGCGGCTCGGTGCCGGGAGCGGCGGCCACCGCCGCAGCCGCGGCGGCGGACGCCGGGACCGGCGGGAACACCTCGGGCGTCGTGTCCGCCTCGGGGCCGGCCGGGGCCGCGGGAGCGGCGGCCGCCGCCGGCGGGGCGACGGCCGGAAGCCGGGCGGTGCGCAGGCGCGAGCGCTCGCCCCGGGCCACCCGGGACAGCCCCGCCCGGATCTCGCCCGCGGTGGGCCGGCGGTCCGGGTCCTTGGTGAGCAACCGGGTGATGATCTCGGTCAGCGGGCCCACGAACTGCGCGGGGCGCGGCTCGCCGTGGACGACGGCCGACGCGGTGGCCAGCGCGGACCCGGCCTGGAACGGGGGCTGGCCCTCGGTGGCGAAGTACAGCAACGCCCCCAGCGCCCACAGGTCGGTGGGCGGGCCCACGTCGGCCCCTGTGGCCTGCTCGGGCGACATGTACGACGGCGACCCCACGATCAGGCCCGTGGCCGTGAGCCGGGAGTCGTCCCGGATGGTCGCCACGCCGAAGTCGGTGAGCTTGGCCCGGTCGCCGCTCTGCACCAGCACGTTGGCCGGCTTCACGTCCCGGTGCACCACCCCCACCACGTGGGCGGCCTCCAGGGCGGTGAGCACGTCCAGCCCCAGCCGGGCCGCCCGGGGGTGGGGGATCGGCCCCCCGTCCACGACCACCTGCGCCAGGCTGGGCGCGTCCACCAGCTCCATCACCAGCCAGATGGAGCCGGCCTCCTCGACCACGTCGAACACGGTGACCACGCACGGGTTGTTGAGCCTCGCCGCGGCCTGGGCCTCCCGCAGCGCCCGGCTGCGCACGCGCTCGGCGTCCTCCTGCCCGGCCAGCAACTCGACCTGCTTGACCGCCACCCGGCGCTCGAGCCGGGTGTCGGTGGCCCTGTACACCGTGGAACGACCCCGGCCCAGCGGCTCGCCGAGGGCGTAGCGACCGGCCAGGCGCGTCGGGGTGGCCGACGTCGACGTCTGCCAGTGCGCGTCCATGGCGTTGACCTCCTCCGGCTCGCCCCGGCCGCCCAGTATGTCGGATGGTCAGGCCCGGAACGCTCGCTCGACCAACTCGTGGAGATCGGCCAGGGGGAAGCGTTCCCCCTTATCCGCGCCGCCAGACGCGATCGCCGGGTCGAGCGCCTGGTAGGAGGCGATGAGCCCGGCCAGCAGCCGGGCCAGCACCCGCGGCTCGCCGGGCCGGAAGTCGCCGGAGCCCTGGCCCCGGGCGAACAGGTCGGCCAGCAGGCCGAGCCACTCGGTGTAGTTGGCCGTGACCTCCGCGTCGACGGCCTGGTCGACCGACATGGTGGTGATGTTGGCGTAGCGCAGGTACAGCCGGCCGAACCGGGGGTGCTGCCGCATGAACCCGACCTCCACGTCGACCAGCCGGTGGAGCTGGTCCGTGGGGGTGCCGTCGGACGGGTCCAGCGCCGCCCGCAGGGCCGGGCCGAACTCCTGGCCCCGCCGCAGGAAGATCTGGCGGAACAGGTCGTCCTTGTTGTCGAAGAACGAGTAGACGGACCCGACCGAGAACTCGGCCAGCTCCGCCACCTCCTTGAGAGTCGCCTCGTGGAAGCCCTTGCGCCCGAACAGGTCCTCGGCCGCGTCCAGCAGCTGGGCGCGGCCGAGGTCCTGGCGCTGGGTCCGCCGCTCCTCGCGCCGGCCCGCCTGCCCCGCTCCCACACTGCTCGCCATCGCGGCGGATTCTAGGCGTACTGACGTAGGGGTCAGATATGATCGGTGCCGGGCGGCGAGCCCGATCGGGAGGGGGATCCGATGAAGCTCGCTCGCATCGCGCTGACCGTGGCGCTGGTGGCCGGCGGCGCCGCCCTCACGTCCGTCCCGGCGGCGGCCGTCCCCGGGTGCTCGGTCGCCTACCAGGCCCAACCCTGGACCGAGGGGCCCGGCCAGGGCGGGTTCACGGCCTCGGTGACCATCACCAACACCGGCGACGCCGTGGCCGGCTGGACGCTGCGGTTCGCCCTTCCCGCCGGGCAGAGCCTCACCCAGGGCTGGTCGGCCACCTGGAGCCCCGGTCCCCCGCTGACCGCCGCCAACGCCCCCTGGAACGCCAACCTCGCCACCGGCGCCTCCACCACCATCGGCTTCAACGGGCGCTGGAGCGGGACGTACGCCGACCCGGCCGCCTTCACGCTCAACGGCACGACCTGCGGCGGCGGGGGCGGCCCGGCCAACCAGCCGCCCACCGTGTCCCTCACCAGCCCGGCCGCCGGCCAGTCGTTCGCCGCCGGAGCCACCGTGCCCCTGGCCGCCACCGCCGCCGACCCGGACGGCCGCGTCGTCTGGGTCGAGTTCCTGGTGGACGGGGCCCTCGTCGCCACCGACACCACCGCGCCGTACACGGCCGGTGCGGCCGGGCTCGGCGCCGGCGGCCACACCGCCACGGCCCGGGCCGTCGACGACGGCTCCCCCGCCGCGTCCACGACCTCGGCCGGCGTGGCCTTCACCGTGGCCGGCAGCGACCCCGGCCCGGGCGGCAAGGTCGACAACCCCTTCGCCGGGGCCACCGGCTACGTCAACCCGGCCTGGCGGGCCCAGGTCGAGCAGGCCGCCTCGGACACGGGTGGGACGCTGGGCGCCCGCATGCGGGTGGTCGGGCAGCAGTCCACCGCCGTGTGGATGGACCGGATCGGGGCCATCGATCCGCCCGGGTCGGCCCTCGGCCTGCGCGACCACCTCGACGCCGCCAGCGTCCAGGACGGTGCCACCGGCCCCTCGCCGCTCACCATCCAGATCGTGATCTACGACCTGCCGAACCGGGACTGCGCGGCCCTGGCCTCCAACGGCGAGCTGCTGATCGCCGAGGGTGGGCTGGCCCGCTACCGGGCCGAGTACATCGACCCCATCCGGGCGGTGCTCGCCGACCCGGCCTACGCCGGCCTGCGGATCGTGCTCGTCGTCGAGCCCGACTCGCTCCCCAACCTCGTGACCAACGTGAGCGGCCCGCAGGCGTCGCCCCGCTGCGTCGAGGCCCAGCAGACCGGCGCCTACCGCGACGGCATCCGCTACGCGGTCAGCCGCCTGTCCTCGCTGCCCAACACCTACCTCTACCTCGACATCGCCCACTCGGGCTGGCTGGGCTGGCCCAACAACTTCGAGGGAGCGCTCGGGGAGTTCGACCGCACGCTGGCCGCCGGCCAGGGCGGGCCCGGCTACGACAAGATCCACGGGTTCGTCACCAACACCGCCAACTACACCCCGCTCGACGAGGTGTTCCTGCCCAACCCGGGGCTCCAGGTCGGAGGCGGCCAGGTGATGTCGTCCACGTTCTACGAGTTCAACCCCCGCCTCGACGAGCGGGACTTCGCCACCGACCTGCAGGCCGCGTTCGCCGCCCGAGGCTGCGCCGGCTGCGGGATGCTCGTCGACACGTCCCGCAACGGCTGGGGCGGTGCGGCGCGCCCCGGCCAGGTGAGCACCTCCACAGACCTGAACACCTACGTGGACCAGAGCCGGATCGACCGCCGGCCCCATCGCGGCGGGTGGTGCAACCAGGCGGGAGCCGGCCTCGGGGTCCGGCCCACCGCCGCCACCGGGACGCCGGGCATCGACGCCTTCGTGTGGGTCAAGCCGCCCGGCGAGTCCGACGGCGTCTCCCAGGCCGGCGTCGTCGATCCCGACGACCCCGCCAAGGGGTTCGACGCCATGTGCGACCCCACCGCCCGCAACCGCTACAACAGCGCGTTCCCCACCAACGCACTGGCGGGCGCGCCCCACGCCGGGCGGTGGTTCCCCGCCCAGTTCGCCATGCTCGTGCAGAACGCGTTCCCGATCGTGTCCACCGGGTAGCCGCCCCGAAACTACGCTCCTCCCCGGAGTGGGCGGATCCCGGGGGGCACCGTGCCTGATCTGCTGTTGCGTGATGTCGTCGTCGAGGGGCGCCTCGTCGACGTGCGCGTCTCGCACGGCATCGTGGCGGCCATCGACCGCCCCCTGACGGCCGAGCCCGGCGACGAGGTGGTCGACGGCCGGCGGGGCCCGCTCCTGCCCGGCCTGCACGACCACCACATCCACCTCGTGGCGCTGGCCGCCGCGGAGCAGGCGCCGTTCGTGGGGCCGCCGGTGGTCAACGACGGGGACGAGTTCGTCGCCGCGCTGAGCCACGCCGACACCGCCCTCGGCCCCGGCGAATGGCTGCGGGCCGTCGGCTACCACGAGTCGGTCACCGGGCGGCTGGACCGCTGGCGGCTCGACACGCTGGTGGGCGGGCGGCCGGTCCGGGTGCAGCACCGCACGGGGGCGGAGTGGGTGCTGAACTCCCCGGCGCTGGCGGCCGTGGGCCTGGACGGCGCCGGGGGGTCGTCGGAGCCGTCTGCCGCCGACGACCGGCCGGGGGTCGAGCGGGACGGCCGCGGGCAGGCCACCGGGCGGCTCCGGGGCCTCGACCGGTGGCTGCAGGAGCGCGTCCCGGCCCTGCCCGAGCCCGACCTGGCGGGCGTGGGCCGGCGCCTGTCCCGCTACGGCGTCACCGGGGTCACCGACGCCACCCCGGTGGCCAGAGCCGACGACCTCGCCCCCCTGGCGGAGGCCGCGTCCAGCGGGGCGCTCCCGCAGCGGGTCACGATCACCGGCGGGCCCCGGCTGTCGGCCATGGAGGCCCCGGCGCACCTGTCGTGGGGACCCGTCAAGCTCGTGTGGGCCGACTACGCCCCGCCCGCCCACCGGGACCTGGTCCGCTGGATCACGGCCGCCCACGACGCCGGGCGGCCGGTCGCCGTCCACTGCGTGACCCGGCCCGGCCTGGCGGCGGCCCTGGCCGCCTGGGACGAGGTCGGGGTGCTTCCCGGCGACCGGGTGGAGCACGGATCCGTGGTGCCGCCCGACCTGCGGGCCCGGGTGGCGGGCCAAGGCCTGGCGGTGGTCACCCAGCCCGGTTTCGTGCTGGAGCGGGGCGACCGGTACCTGGCCGAGGTCCACCCCGGCGACCTGCCCCACCTGTACCCGTGCCGGAGCCTCATCGAGGCGGGCATCCCGGTGGGCGGCGGCACCGACGCCCCGTTCGGCCACCCGGACCCGTGGCGGGCCATCGCCACCGCCATCGAGCGGCGCACGTCGGAGGGCGCCCCGCTGGGGGTGCGGGAGGCGGTGTCCCCCGAGCGGGCCCTGGCCCTGTTCCTCACCCCGCCCGACGCCCCCGGGGGCCGCCCCCGCCGCGTCGAGGTCGGGGCCCCCGCCGACCTGTGCCTGCTCGACGCCCCCCTGTCCCGGGTCCTGGAGGCGCCGTCGTCGGACCACGTGGCCCTGACCATCCACGGGGGCGTGCCGTTCCGGCGTCCCTCATGATGCAGATTGCGCACCAGGGACGCCGGAACGCTCAGTACCGCGCCCGCAGGGCCTTCTTGTCCGCCTTGCCCAGCGGGGACAGGGGGATCTCGTCGACGAAGTCGACGGTCTTGGGCGCCTGGACCGAGCCCTTGGCCTCCTTGACCAGCGCGATCAGCTCGTCGGGCGACACCGACTGGCCGGGGCGGAGCACCACGACGGCCTTCACCGCCTCGCCCCACCGTTCGTCGGGCACGCCGATGACGGCCACGTTGGCCACGGCCGGGTGCCCGGAGATGACGTCCTCGACCTCCCGGGGGAAAACGTTGAACCCGCCGGTGACCACCATGTCCTTCTTGCGGTCCACGATGGTGTAGAAGCCGTCGCCGTCCTCCCGGGCGATGTCCCCGGTGTGCAGCCACCCGCCGGCCAGCGCCTCGGCGGTCTGCTCCGGCTTGTTCCAGTAGCCCCGCATCACCAGCGGGCCCCGCACGCAGATCTCGCCCGGCTCGCCCCGGGGCACCTCCACCCCGTCGGCGTCCAGCAGCTTGACGTGGACCCACGGCACCGGGCGGCCGCAGGTGGCCAGCCGGTCGAGGTCGTCGACGTCGTGCTCGTCCTTGCGCAGGACGCAGATCGTCATCGGGCCCTCGGCCTGCCCGTAGTACTGGAAGAAGATCGGCCCCAGCCTGGTGATCGCCTCCCGCAGCCGGGTGGGCGAGATGGCCGAGGCCCCGTAGTACACGGTCTCCAGGCT
>DASSUD010000359.1:0-10424 GCA_035707385.1 Acidimicrobiales bacterium | reverse complement strand
AGCTCGGCGAACTCGTCGGACGGGTAGCGGCCCGAGAGCAGGTCGAGCACGGCGTCGAGCACCTCGTCGGACAGCTCGGCGAACGGCGCCGCCCGCCGCACCAGCGCGGCCAGCTCGTCGACCTTCCAGTCGTCGAGGGCGACCATGGCCACGATCTGCTGGCACAGGACGTCCAGCGGGTTGCGGGGGTAGCGGGTGGACTCGATCTGGCCGTCGACCATGCGCTGCACGACGACGGCCGCCTCCAGCAGGTCGTGGCGGTGCTTGGGGAACAGCTTGCCCCGGCTGGGCTCGCCCACCTGGTGGCCCGCCCGGCCGATGCGCTGAAGGCCGCGGCTGACCGCGCCCGGCGACTCGACCTGGACCACCAGGTCGACCGCGCCCATGTCGATGCCCAGCTCGAGGCTGGAGGTGGCCACCAACCCCCGCAACCGCCCGGTCTTCAGCTCGTCCTCGATCTGCAGCCTGCGCTCGCGGGACAGCGAGCCGTGGTGCGCCTTCACCAGCTCCTCGGACTCGACCGGCAGCGACGTGCCCTCGGCCTCGGCCGCCCGGTTGGCGCCCTCGTGCCACAACTCGTTGAGCCGGGTGGCCAGCCGCTCGGACAGGCGCCGGGCGTTGACGAAGATCAGCGTCGAGCGGTGGGACTCGACCAGCTCGAGCAGGCGGGGGTGGATGGCCGGCCAGATGGACCGGCGCACCGGACCGGACGCCGCCGGCCCGGTGGCCGGCTCGCCCTCGACGACCTGGCCCAGGTCGCCCATGTCGTCGACCGGCACCACCACCTCGACGTCGAGGGGCTTGCGGACACCGGCGTCGACGATGGTGACCGGGGCCGGGCGGCGCCCCTCGGCCGTCTCCTCGTAGCCGCCGAGGAACCGGGCCACGACGTCGAGCGGGCGCTGGGTGGCGGACAGGCCGATGCGCTGGGGCGGCCGCTCGCAGATGTCGGCCAGCCGCTCGAGCGACAGGGCCAGGTGGCTGCCCCGCTTGGTGGGGACCAGGGAGTGGATCTCGTCGACGATCACCGCCTCGACACCCGCCAGCGTGTCCCGCGCCCGCGAGGTGAGCATGAGGTACAGGGACTCGGGGGTGGTGATGAGGATGTCGGGCGGCGTGCGCAGCATCTGGCGGCGCACGTCGGCCGGGGTGTCGCCGGTGCGCAGGCCCACCGTCGGCTCGCGGAACGGCTCGCCCCGCCGGTCGGCCGCCGCCCGGATGCCGGCGACGGGTGCCCGCAGGTTCTTGTCGACGTCGACCGCCAGCGCCCGCAGCGGGGACACGTAGACCAGCCGGGTGCCCGCCGAGGAGGGCGCCGGGCTGCTCACCAGCCGGTCGATGCCCCACAGGAAGGCGGCCAGCGTCTTGCCCGAGCCGGTGGGCGCCAGGACGAGCGTGTGGTCGCCGGCGGCGATGGCCGGCCACCCCTGCTGCTGGGCCGGCGTGGGCGCGGGGAAGCTGGACTCGAACCAGGCGCGCACGGCCGGCGAGAACAGCGACGTCACCACACCCTCAACCTACCGACGGGGTGTGACAGCCGGAGGCCGCCCCGAACGCGAAGAACGGGACCCGTCGAGGGTCCCGTTCCGGCGAGACAGCCAGGGGGGCGGGGCGGGCGGGCGGACAGGCACCCCGCCCCCAGCTGGCCTGTGTGACTAAGTTACCCCACGGCCTCCAGGGACAAACACCCGCGGCGGAAACTTTGCGGAATTTCTCCGCAGAACGGCGTGCCGCGGCGCCGCGGAACCCGCCCCGGCCGCCACATTACGGCCGGCAGGGGCCGTAACCTGGACATCGTGGCCGATTACCAGACCCCCGAGTTCCACCCCGCGTTCGAGGAGTACTGCGAGGCGATCTGGGAGCTCAAGGAGGACGAGGTCGCCGTCATCCAGGCCCGGGTGGCCGAGCGGCTCGGGGTGTCCCGGCCGGCCGTGTCCGAGATGATCAAGCGGATGCACGGCGAGGGCTTCGTCGACCTCGACGGCAGCACCATCAACCTCACCGACGACGGCCGGCGCCTGGCCGAGCAGGTCGTCCGCCGCCACCGGCTGGCCGAGCGCCTGCTCACCGACATCCTCGGCCTGTCGTGGGCCGACGCCCACATCGAGGCGGGCAAGTGGGAGCACGTGATCTCCGAGCCCGTCGAGCGGGCCATCAACCGCCTCCTCAAGAACCCCACGACCTGCCCCCACGGCAACCCGATCCCCGGGTCCAGCTACGCGGCGCCCGACCTGGTGGCCCTGTCCGCGGTCGCCGTCGGGAAGGGCTTCACCGTGACCCGCATCCCCGAGGAGCTGGAGTTCACGCCCGGGCTGCTCGACTTCCTCGAGGACGCCGCCGTCCAGCCCGGCCACACCGGTGTGGTGACCGCCGTGTCGCCCGACGGCACCACGACGGTCGAGATCGACGGCCGCCACGTGGGCATCGGAGCCTTCGCCGCTGCCCGCATCCTGGTCACGTCCGGGCAGGCTGCCTCTGCGGCGGCCGCGACCGCGGGCGCGCCGGCCTGAGCCGCAGCGCGCCGGCCACCGCCGCCGCCAGCACCAGCAGCCACACCGCCTGGAGGGCCCAGTCGTCGAGGCCCGGCGACCGGTAGTCGGGCAGGACCCCGTGCCAGGCCCGGTACAGCGGATTGCGGGTGCCCTCGAAGTCGACGATCAGCGTGCGCCGCCGGTCGAGCACCTCGACCACCAGCCAGCCCCAGGCCAGGGCGCCGAACGCCGCGGCCGCCCCCAGGAGCCACCGGGCGGCGCGGACCCGGGCCACCCACCACGCCACCGCCAGGACCAGGCAGGGCACGACGACCACCACCTGGCGCCCGGGCCACCACCAGCCGTGCATGGTGAGCGCCACCCAGGTGGCCGTGGCCCACCCTGCGGCCAGCGGCAGGACCAGCAGCGCCCACCCCGGCGGCCGTCGCCGGACGAGCACCGCCAGCGCCGGCACCGCCAGCAGGTAGCCCGGCATCCAGGCCGCCAGGCCGAAGCCCCGGTCGAGCAGCAGGCCGGCCAGCCGGCGGGTCCGCCCGATGCGGTCGGGGTCGTGGCCCATCACCGTCAGCTCGCCGCCTACGAAGTGGTCGCCGGCCGCGTACACCGTCCACCCGCCGTACAGGACCCGGTGGGCCACCAGGTAGGCCACGCCCGCAGCCGCGAAGCCACCGGCGAGGGCGAGCGCGGCCCGCCGCCGGCCCTCGCCCACCAGGTACCACACGGCCACCGCCGCCAGCGCGGCCGCCACCGGCGCGTACTTGACCCCCAGCCACGGGAGGGCGACGACCGCCAGCCCGCACACCACCAGGTCCCGCCGCGAGCTCCGGCCCGTGAGCGCGGCGATCGCGACCGTGACGGCCAGCGCCGCGGGGAGCTCGGGGTAGACCTGCGTGGCGTAGGCGGTCAGGGGGGCCGTCACGCCGAAGGCGAGGACCGTCCCGGCGGCCACCGCCACCGGCACGCCGAAGCGGCGCTGCGCCGTCCACACCAGGAGGGCGGCCAGCACCCCGGCCAGCACGGCCAGCGTCGCCTTGGCGCCGGCCCACCCCCCGATGCCCACCGGCACGGCCAGCAGGACCGGCAGCAGCGGGTCGTGCGGGCTGATCTGGCGACCGTCGCTGCCCACCTCGGTCTGGACCGGCAACGTGACCTCGTGGAAGTCCCGGTAGCGCCCCTCGGCCAACTCGTCGTCGACGGCCAGGGAGCGGTCCTCGGCCAGGCTGAGGGCGGACAGCAGGTACTGGGGCTCGTCGGCCGTGGTGCGGGCCCCGACCGTGGCCCGTGCCGGCAACCCCACCAGGGCCCAGGCCCCGACCACGATCCCCACCACCAGGGCCGCCCGGGGCAGGCGGGCGGTCGCCCTCACGCCAGCCGGTCCGACCGCCGCACCACCAGCAGCCAGGTCAGGGCCCCGGACAGCGCCACCAGCACGACGCTGGCCAGCGCCGCCTCGGCCAGGAACACCGCCTCGGCGTCCGCCCAGATGCGGGTGGCCAGCGTCTCGAACCCGGTGGGGGCGGTGAGCAGCGTGATCGGCAGCTCCTTCATGGTCGACAGCAGCACCAGTCCGCCGCCGGCCGCCAGCCCCGGGACCATCAGCGGCAGGTCCACGGTGGCGAAGCGCCGGGCCCGCCCCGCCCCCAGCATGCGGGCCGACTCGTCCAGCCGCCGGGGCACCGACCCCACCGCCACCTGCGCCGCCCGCAGCGACTGCACGCCCAGGTGGACCACGTAGGCGAACACCAGCATCACGAAGCTCTGGTAGAGGCCCCAGCCCGGCGGCAGCTGCACGCTCCAGAACACCACGGCCAGGGCGATGACCAGGCCGGGCAGGGCGAAGCCGGAGGCGACCAGGCCCGTGGCCACGTCGCCGGCCCGGGCCCGGTGGCGGGCCGACAGGTAGGCCAGCGGCAGCACCACCGCCACCGCCACCACGGCCGTCACCAGGCCGATCCCGACGGTGTTGGCGGCCGGCTCCACCAGGTCCCCCAGCCCACCGCTGCCCGAGGCCAGGCTGCTGCCCTCGCCCGTGAACCCCCGCCACGCCCACAGGCCGAGCGAGGCCAGCGGGCCCCCCAGCGCGACCGCCACCCACGCCGCCACCAGGGCGACGGCCGGCCAGCGCCAGTGACCCAGCGGGACCTGCAGCGACCGCCGGCCCCGCACCCCCTCGACCGGCGGGTGGCGGCGGGCCAGGGTCCGCTCCCCCGCCACCACCGCCAGAGCCAGGACCGCCAGCAGCAGGCTGAGCGCCACGGACCGGTCCCGGTCCAGCGCCCGGTTGGTGTAGATCACGCGGGTCAGGGTGTCGTAGCGGAGCAGGACGACCACCCCGAAATCGCTGAGGGCGTACAGGAACACCAGCAGCGACCCCGCCCCCACCGCCCCCCGCACCTGGGGCCAGACCACGGTGGCGAACACCGCCGCCGGGCGGCGGCCGAGCAGCCGCGCGCTCTCCTCCAACGACGGCGGCAGCGCCGCCAGCCGGGCGCTGACGGGCAGCAGGACGTAGGGGGTGGTGAACAGCGTGAGGACCAGCCACGCTCCGGCGAAGCCCTCGGGCCGGGACGGGGACACGCCCACCCACCCGAGCGGGCCGTCAAGCAGGCCGCCGGGGCCGACCGCGGCCAGCAGCGCCAGCGCCCCCACGAACGACGGGAACACCAGCGGCAACGCGGCCAGCACGGCCCACAGGCGGCGCAGCGGCAGGTCGGTCCGGGTGGTCAGCCAGGCCAGCGCGGTCCCCACCACGGCCGTCGACGCCGCGGTGGTGGCCGCCAGGACCAGCGTGTTGCGCAGCGGCACCAGGGTGGTGCCCGACGTGTAGAGCGAGGCCAGCGACTCGTCGCCGGTGAGGGTGCGCCAGGCCAGGTAGCCGAGCGGGGCGGCGAACAGCAGCCCGACCACGCCGCACACCACCCGCAGCGCCAGGGGGGCGCTGCCCGGCACCCGGGCGGCCGGGATCGCCCCCGCGCTCGGTGGCACCGGGGCAGGCGTCAGCTCATCGGTTGAGGCCACTCTCGTCGATCATCTCCGTGGTCCGTTCCAGGCCGCCACCCAGCTCGTCGAGGTCGACCCGGGTGGCGGAGATCTCGTCGAACGGCGGTAGTGCGGGGTTGACGGTAGCCCCGGCCACCAGGGGGTACTCGAACGTCTCGTCGCTGAAGTACCGCTGGGCCTCGGCTCCAAGGAGGAACTCGATGAGCTGCTCGGCCTCGTCGTCGAGGTCGCTGCCGGCGATGACGGAGGCGCCCGTGACCAGCAACGTGGACCCCAGGTCGCCGTCCGGGAAGTAGTGGTTCTCGATCGGCAGGCCCGGGTCCTCGGCCTTGGCCCGGAAGGCGTAGTAGTGGTTGACCAGCCCCATCGGGACCTCGCCCCGGCTGACCGCCTCGACGATGGCGGTGTTGTCGCTGAAGGTGGGCGGATCGCCGGCGGCCATCCCCTCCAGCCACGCGGCCGCCTCGTCGTCGCCGAGCTGGTCCCGCAGGACGGTCACGAAGTCCTGGAACGAGCCGTTGGTGGGGGCCAGCGCCACCTGGCCGGCGTAGCGCGGCGCGGTGAGGTCGAGGACCGAGGGCGGCAGGTCGGCGGCGTCCACCAGGTCGGTGTTGTAGACGAGGGTGCGGACCCGTCCCGACACGCCGACCCAGCCCCCGTCGGCGGCGGCGTCGCCCTCCGGGACCATCCCGACGATGTCCTCGGACAGCGCGGCGAGCCGGCCGGCGGCGTCGAGGTAGCCCACGGCGCCCGGGCTCTGGGAGATGAACACGTCGGCGGGGCTGGCGTCGCCCTCCTCGTCGATGAGCAGGGCCAGGTTGGCGGAGTCGTCGTAGCGGACGTCGATGCCGATGCCGCTCTCCGCCGCGAAGTCGTCGAGCAAGGGCTTGATGAGGTTCTCGGTCCTGCCGCTGTAGACCACGAGCCGGTCGCCGTCGGATCCGCAGCCGGCCAGCGCCGGCGCCCCCAGGGTGAGGACGGCCAGCGCCCCGACCATCGTGTGTCTGACCCTCATGGCTGCGCAGACTAGCCATGCTGCTCGTCAAACGTGAAGAATGCCTAACAATGCGTGCGCCCGTGGTGATGCTGCTCCCCGCCCACGACGAGGAGGCGACGGTGGCCGGCGTGGTGCGCCGCGCCCCGGCCGAGGTGGACGGGCATCCCGTGCGCGTCGTGGTCGTCGACGACGGATCGACCGACGGGACGGCGGCGGCCGCACTGGCCGCGGGCGCCACGGTCCACTCCCACGGCGCCAACCGCGGCCTGGGCGCCGCGGTGCGAACCGGCCTGGCCCTGGCCGTGGCCGGGGCGCCGGCGGCGGTGGCGTTCCTCGACGCCGACGGCGAGTACGCCCCCGAGGAGCTGGCGGCGATGGTGGCACCGATCCTGGCCGGGCGGGCCGACTACGTGGTGGGGTCCCGGTTCGCGGGACTACCTCGGCGCATGCACCCGCACCGATGGGTCGGGAACCGGGTCCTGACCGCCTGGGTGCAGCTGCTCGTGCGGCGCTGGGGCGTGCGAGGCCTGACCGACGGCCAGTCCGGCTACCGGGCCCTGTCCCCCGGGGCGGCGGCCGCGGCCGAGATCATCCACGACTTCAACTACGCCCAGGTGCTGACCCTCGACCTCCTGGGCAAGGGCTTCCGCTACGCCGAGGTGCCGATCACCTACCGGTTCCGCCGGCACGGGCGCTCGTTCGTGCGCCTGGTCCCCTACCTGCGCCGGGTGGTGCCGGCAGTCCGGGCGGAGCTCCGGGCGGCGTGAGTCAGCGTCCGAGGGCGGCGGGGACGTCGACGAGCGTGAGGCGGCGGTGGCCGTCGCCGGCCGCCCGCCGCAGGTCGGCCGCATAGCCGGACCGGGAGAACAGGACGATCTCCGGATCGGCGGCGAGCCGCAGGCCCGCCTGGCGCATGGCAGGCAGCTTGTAGGCCTCCACGTCGTGGAGGATCTCGGTACCGAGCCGGCGGTTGGTCCAGCGGGCCTCCCCCACCACGGTCACCCGGCCCCGGGCCATCCCGACGACGTCGACCTCCTCGCTCGACCGCGCGCCGGAGCGGCGCAGGGCGTGCAGGGCCGGCCCCCACCAGGCGCCCACCCGGGTCGCCACGGCCCCGCGTTGCGCCCGGACCCACGACCTCGCCCACGCCTCGAACTCCGGGGCCACGTGGTGGGCGATGGCCGGCGCCACCTCCGCGGTGAAGAGGTCATCGGGGCGCAGGCCCGACTCCAGCTCGGTCTGGTAGGGGAACACGAACCGGAACCAGAACCGGAAGAAGGGGTCGTCGAGCCGCCACTGGCCCGACCGGCTGGTGGCGGAGGCACCGACCGGCAGGATGCGCCGCACCAGCCGGAGCTCGGTCAGGGCGGCGAGGTACGCGGACGTGGCGCTGCCCTCGACGTGAAGGGCCTGGGCCAGCTCGTTGTGGGTCTTGCCGCCGGTCGCCAGCTGCTCCAGGAGCGAGAAGTGGACCCGGGGCTGGCGCAGCTCCTGCTCGACGACCAGCCGGCCCTCGTTCCACAGGGGCGCGTTGCGGTCGAGGATCTGGCGGCTGACGGTGGCCCGCAGAGATCCGGTGGCCAGCAGGTCGAGGTAGCGGGGCATGCCGCCCGCGACGGCGTAGCGCTCGAACCGGTCCACCGGGTCCAGTCCGGCCAGGAAGGCGCCGGCGGCATCCTCGTAGGCCAGCGGCGCCAGCTCGTGGCGGACGAGGCGCCCGTGCAGCGGGCTGCGCTCGCTGAACAGCGACTCCATCTGCGACACCGTCGAACCGCACAGGACGAGCTTGAGCCCGGATGCGTCGCGCTCCTCCTCCATGACGGCCTGGAGCGCACTGAGCAGGCGGCGGGCCTTGGCGGAGGAGGTGGGTATCAACCAGCCGAACTCGTCGACGACGACCAGCAGCCGCCGGGGCCCCGCGATGCGGAACAGGAGCCGGAACAGCTCGGGCACATCGGGGATGTCCGGCCGGAACCCGAGCGTGGGTTCGAGCCGGCGGGCGAAGCGGTCGAGCTGCGCTCCGGGGGCCAGCTGCTCGGCCACCAGCACGACGGCCGGCTTGCCGTGGGCGAACCGGCGGAACAGCCACGACTTGCCGACCCGGCGCCGCCCGTACAGGGCGATCGGCATCCGCTCGTCGCCCTGCCACCAGTCCTCCAGCCGGGCGAGGGCGTCCTCCCTGCCGCGGAAGGCGTCGGCCAGCGGCCAGGCGAACGTGTCCATAAGATAATCCAAACTAGTCTAATTTGGATTATCTTATGGAGCAGGAGTCACTCCTGCCTCCGCCGGCGCGAGGCCGCCTCCTCCTCGGTGGCCGCGGCGTACGCGCCGACCCGTTCGAGCAGCGCGTCGTGGCCGGGCGGGCACACCCGTCGCCAGTGCTCGCCGTAGGTGGGGAAGGCATCGACGTCGTAGCCGCCGTCCCACTCCGGGGAGAACATCGCCGCGTAGTAGGCCCGCACGACCGCCTCGTCCCCGGCGCCGGCCGGCCGGGCGACGAAGTCGCAGCGCCACTGGCGCCGCACGCGCCCGCCCTCGCTCGCGTGCAGCAGGTGCTCGTCGAGCACGATCACGTCACCCGGCTCGGTGTCGAGGGCGAGCGGTCCGCCGGCCGCCGCGTCGGCATCGCGCCCGCCGGCCAGGTGCGAGCCGGGACGCACCTGCAGCGCGCCGGTCCCGGCGGTGAGCGGCTCGAGGTAGCACGCGAGGCCCACGCTCGGGAGGGCCAGCTCGCTGTCGCGGTGCCAGCGGGAGCCGCCGTGGTACTCCACCGCCTTGGCCCGCACGGGGAGGACCGGGGTGCCCAGCACCCGCTCGGCCACCGGTGCGAGCCGGCGGAAGAGCTCGACGCTGCGGGGCGTCAGCTCGGACATCATCGGGAGGTACCGGAAAGAGATCGCCGCCTCGTCGCTCTCGTTGACCGCGCCGGGTCGCGCGAAGCCACGCGCCAGCGCCCCGTCGACCTCGCGGGCCAGGGCGGCCGGGTCGACCGCGGCCCGCAGCACCACGACGCCGTCCACCCGGAAGGCGTCGACCTCGGCGTCCGTGACCGTCACCGCTGCCGGCGTGCCCATCGGACGATGATACGGATCAGTCCTCGACGACGAAGCGGCGGAAACCGTCCCGGGCCGCCACCCACCGGGCGTGGTCGAGGGTGCCGTCGGGCTGGAGGCACTCGGCGGCGGCCCAGCCCATGGCCAGCGCGTGGTGGGTGTTGTCGGGGGTGAACAGGCCCTGGCGACCGAACGTGACGAGCCTCTCGAGACCCCGGGCCCAGGCTTCGAGGGCACCGAGGTCGGCGGCGAAGCCGGGGCCGTACACGGGGTAGACCCGCGGCAGGCGCCGGCTCTCCACCGCCGCCGGCACGGGCTCCGGGAGGCCGAGGGCGGCCAGCTCGGCCGCCAGGCGGGCGGCGAGGTCGGCGTCCCCCGCCCGCCACAGGTCGTCGCCCTCCCAGCAGGCGATCTCGGCGCACAGCACGGTGCGGTCCGCGGGCTGGGTCGGGTCGTCGCGGTAGTTCCGGGGCTCCGACACCCGGGCCGCCACCACCTCGGGCCCGGGGAAGTAGTGGGCGTCGAACTCGGTCCACCGGGGCCGGTCGACGACCAAGTAGAGCAGGACCATCGCCCGGTGGCGCAGCCGGCCCGCGGCCGCCAGGGCTCCGGGCGGCGGGGCCGGGTCGACGGCCCGGGCGAGGACGTGGCGCCGGCCCGCCTGTCCGAGCCCCGGAACTACCGCGACGACCCGACCCAGCCCGATGACCGCACCGTCCTCTGCGCCGAGGTGCCGTGCTCGGTCGGCGACGACACCTGGCGGGCCGAGCCCGACGCCCTGGGCGCGGCCGTCGCCGCCGACCTCGAGTCCCAGGGCCTGCCGCCGGCCGAGCCGGTGGCCACCGAGGTCCGCCGCCTGCCCCGGGTCTATCCCGTCTACCG
>DASSUD010000358.1:0-10598 GCA_035707385.1 Acidimicrobiales bacterium | reverse complement strand
ACGTCGAACCCGAGCCGGTCGGCCAGCGTGACCTGCTCGAGGGCGTCCTGGATGAGCTTGAGCTCGCTCCCCTCGTCCCACGGGCGGGGGAGCTGGTGCTCGTAGAAGATCCCGAACTTCATCGGGCGGCGACCTCCGGTGTGGCGAGGGCGTTGAACTGGGCGATCAGGTCGGCGCCGTGGGGGCGCTTGTTGCACCAGTGCTCGATCTCGGCGCGGACCGCGGCCCGGGTCTGGTCACGGCCCGCGCCGAGCGAGGCCGCCAGCGCCTTGTCCCACAGCGTGCCGATCATGTCGGTGCCGGCGTGCTTGCGGCCGCCCTGGCCCACCCACGTGCGGTCGCGCATCTCGGTCAGGGCGGTGGCCAGGTAGGCGACGTGGGGGGTCTCGTCCTGGCGGATGCAGGCCACCAGGTCGGCGGCCGCGCCGTCGCCCGCCACCAGGTCGGGGTCGGACAGCAACGACTCGGCCCAGGCGAAGGTGTGGAACGCCTGGACCTCGATGAGCAGGATCCGGATCATGAACGTGGCGGTCGCCTCGAGGTCGGCGTCGACATCGTCGGGGAGCAGCCGGGCGGTCGCCGCGCCGGACCGGGCGGCGCCGAAGCCCATGCGGGCGAGCATGGCCTCGACGTCGATCGTGGCGGTGGCGCCGTCGAAGGCGATGTCGCGGGCCGCGAACCACATGTCGCGGTGCCCGGCCTCGGCCTCCCACCCCGCCTCGTCGCGGCCGTGCGCCTCGAACAGCCCCCGGCCCAGGTGGTCGATGGCGGTGGCCCTGACGTCCTCGTCGAACCAGCGCTGGGCGTCGCCGGGGTCGAGGCCGCGGATGGCGGCGCCGAGCCCCTCGACGGTGCCGATGCGGGTGAGGGTGGCCAGCAGGGGCTCGGGCACGCCCGCACCGATGAGGAAGCGGGCCTGGGCCTCGTTGGGGAAGTGCTCGGGCCAGGTCGCCAGCGGGACGTCGATGATCTCGGTGCCGAACAGGCGGCGGTGCTGCGCCTGCCAGGCGGCGATGGCCGGCACCCGGTGCCGCGTGCGGGGCGAGACGTAGCAGCCGTCGTCGTCGAAGCCGCCGTGGCAGCGCACACCGCCGGCGATGAGCGGCTCGGCCACGCGGTGGTCGGCCAAGAGCTCTTCGGCCGTGAACTCGAGCTGTGCGGTCACCGCGCCCTCCTCCGCCGTGGTGAAAGGTCCTGGTCACGGGCTGTCACTGGTGAGTATATACCAAGGCGTTTACACTGGTCCCGTGGCCCTGCTGAGCCGGTCCGAGCGCCAGGCGTCGATCCTGCGGAACGCCGCCCAGGCGTTCGCCCGCCAGGGGTTCGCGGGGACGTCCATGGACGACGTGGCCGCCGCGTGCGGGGTCACCAAGCTGATCCTGTACCGGCACTTCGACACCAAGGAGGACCTGTACCGGGCCATCCTCCAGCGGGTGTTCGAGCGCCTGGGCCAGCAGCTGTCCGAGGGCATGAGCCGCCCCGACCCCCGGGGGTTGGGCATGCGCACGCTGCTGACCGTGGCCCGGGAGGACGAGGCCGGCTTCACCCTGCTGTGGCGCCACGCCAGCCGGGAGCCGCAGTTCGCCGACTACGCCGACGAGCTGCGGGAGGCCGCCGCCGGCGCCACGGCCTTCCTCATGGGCCTGCAGACCGACGACCCGGCCCTCGACCGGTGGGCGGCGCTGTCCACCTTCGGCTGGCTGGTCGACGCGGTGTTCGTGTGGCTCGAAGTCGGGGACCCGGCCCGTGACGACGAGGTCATCGAGCGGGCGGCCCGGGGCCTGCGAGCCCTGCGGGACGCCTGGGTCCCGACCCCCAGCACCACGGGCTGACGGCCCACCTGCCCGATCGGGCACCCGGAGGGGCCGAAAGGCTGCCCGGGTCGGCCCTGGCGCCAACGGTGCCCGCCGCCACGATGGCCCCATGGCTGGCGACGGCCTGGCCTCGGTCACGCGCGACGACGAGCCGGCCCGCCGCCGGCCGGACGCCGCCGGCCCTGCGCCCGCCGCCGACCGGGCACGCCCGGCCACCCGGGTCGACGACGCGGTCACGCCCGGCGCCCGCGCCCCGTTGCGGCCCGCGGCGCTGCTGCGCCTGCAGGGGACCGCCGGCAACCGGGCGGTCCAGCGGCTGGTCAAGCCGCCCGGGGGCAAGGCCCGGGCCGTCGCCCCGCCCGGGGAGGAGCGCCCCGGGCCGGGCGAGGAGCAGGACTCCGCACCGGCGGGCGCCGAGCCCGCGGTGGTCGGCGGGCCCGCGGTGGCCAACGACACCGCGCCCGGCGCGCCGCCCGCACCCGTGGCCCCGCCCGCGCCCGGCGGCGCGGCGGGTCCCGCGCCGATGGCCCGGGCGGTCGTGGGTAGGCGCCCGCCCGTCCCGGCCCCCGCCCTGCGGCCTGTCGCGCCGCCCGCGCCGGGCCCGGCCCGCAGCGAGCCCGCGCCCACGCCGTCCCCCGGCCCTGCGCCCGCTGTCGACACGGTGCCGGCCGGCGGGGGCCCGACCCCGGCCGGCGCCGGCCCCGCTCCCGTGCTGGACGGCGGGGGCGGCGCCTCCGAGCCGCCGGCGGTCGAGCCGGAGCCGGGCACGTCCGACGGCGAGCTGGGCGAGCTGGAGGCCTCGATCGACGCCCCGCCCGAGCAGGACCAGGAGCCCGAGGCACCGGACGAGGAGGCACCGGCCGAGCAGCCTGACGCCGGCGCCCCGGCGCCCGAGCCGGCCGGACCCGAGCCGGTCACGGGGGACGCGGGCCCGGGCGGCGGCGGTGGCGGGGGAGGCGGTGGCTCCGACCTGGGCCTCGACGCCGAGCCGGTGCCGTCCCTGTCCGAGGCCACGAGCGGCGCCGAGGCGGACACGGCAGCCGAGGCCGAGACCGAGCGGGCCGAGGAGGCGGCTGCCGGCCCCGAGCCCGAGGGGGCAGCGCCCGAGGGGGATGCCGCCGAGGGGCCCGAGGCCACCGAGGCCGACGTGGCGGTCGCGGCCAACGCGGAGGTCGAGGCCGCCACCGCCGAGGACGCCGGGTCCGACGACGGCGGCGGTGGCGGGGGAGGCGGCGGTGGCGGAGGCGCCGTCCCCGAGCCCCCGGCGCCCGCCCCGCCCGACGTGTCCGCCGACGCGCCCGAGCAGGGGCTGAGCCGGGCTGCCGCCCTGCCCCCGTCCCAGCTGCTCGCCACCCTCGGCGGCGTCACCGCGGCCGCCCGCCGCGAGGCCGGCGCGGCCCGGGCCGAGCTGGAGGCCGCCCCGCCGACCCGCGAGCGGTCGGCCGGCTCGCCGGCCACCGTCCCCGGGCCGGCCAGCCGGCGGGTGACCGCCCCACCCGGCGGCGGGCCGGCCAACGCGGCCGCCGTGCCGGAGGGACCGGACCGCCCGGCGCCGACCCCGGTGGCACCGTCCGTGCCGACGTCGGCCCCGCCCGCCCCGCCCGCGCCCCGCATCGCCGACACCCCCGACGGCGGGGCCATGGGCGCCGAGGGGGCGCAGGCCGTGCGGGCGGCCGTCGACCGGCTGCCGGTCAGCGACCCCGCGCTGCGCATCCCCGCCGCGCCCGCGCCGCGGGTCCAGCTGGAGGGAAGCGCCGACCCGGGCACCGTGGACGCCCAGGCGGCCGAGGGGGCGGCCGACGTCAACGCCGCCGCCGGCCACGCCGCGGCCGACGCCGGCCATCCGCTGGGCGAGGACGAGCTGTACCCCGACGTCGAGCCCGAGACGCTGAAGGCCGAAGTACCCGCAGGAGGGGGCGAGGGCGGCGGCAGCGGCGGCGCCGGCGGCGGGGCCGGGGCGCCCGGCGGCGGTGCCGAGGTGGGTGACGACCCCGCCTCGATCGTCGCCCAGCAGGAGTACGGCGGCGAGATCCGGGCCGCGGTGTCCGAGGGCGGGAGCCGGATGGCGGCGGCCCGGAGCGAGCGGGCCGAGTCCGAGGTCGGCGAGCGGCGCCGGGGCGAGCAGGAGATGGCCCGGCTCGAGGCCGAGAACGCGCGCGAGCAGGCCGCCGAGCGCAACCAGGCCCGCGCGGAGGTGTCCGGCAAGCGGGCCGAGTGGCGCGCCCAGCAGGCCGGCGTCGTGGCCACCGCCCGCGCCGACGCCGCCGCGGCCCGCGCCGACGCTCACAGCGGCGTGGCGCGGGAGCGGGCCCAGGGCGACGAGGAGGCCGCCCGCCACCACGCCGAGGGCCAGACCGAGGCGGCCGAGGCCCGGGCCAGGGGCGAGGAGGAGGCCGCCCGCGAGCGGGACAAGGCCAGCGAGGAGACCTCCGGCGGCGGCCTGTTCGGCTGGGTGGCGTCCAAGGCCCGGTCCTTCTTCGACGGGATCAAGCGGGGCATCCAGGCCGCCTTCGCGCTGGCCCGCCAGGCGGTCCAGGCCGCGCTGGCCAAGGCGCAGCAACTGGCCCACGCCGCCATCGAGCGCGCCCGCCAGGCCGCCGTGGCCCTGGTGCGGGCGGCCGGCGCGGCCCTGACCGCCATCGCCAACGTCGCCCTGGCCGCGTTCCCCCGCCTGCGGGAGGCGGCGGTCGGCTTCATCCGGAGCCGGGTGCGGGCCGCCGAGGCCGCCATCAACGCGCTGGCCGACAAGCTGAAGGAGGGCATCACCGCCGCCCTCGACCTGCTGGGCCGGGCCCTCAAGGGGATCCTCGACCTGATGGAGCGCGCCTACCTGGCCGCCGTCGAGTTCGTGGCCTCCGCGGTCCAGGGCATCATCAACAAGGCCCGCCAGGCGCTCGAGATGCTCGGCCAGCTCGCGGCGCTGGCCCGCGACATCGCCGCCGGTCCCGCCCAGTGGCTGCGCAACCTGGGGGCCGCCCTCGTGGACGGCGTGCGCAACCACCTGTGGGGCGCCTTCAAGACCGCCGTCAAGGGCTGGTTCGGCGACAAGGTCGAGCAGGTGGTCGGCGTCGGGCGGACCGTGTGGAACCTGTTGGTGCGGGGCGGGATAACGCTGGCCCAGATCGGCACGATGGTGTGGGAGGGGATCAAGGCCGCCATCCCGCCCGCGCTCGTCGCCCTGCTCATCGAGAAGCTCGTCTCGATGCTGATGCCGGCGGCCGGCGCCGTCCTGCTCATCATCCAGGGCCTGCAGGCCGCCTGGGGCGCGGCCAGCCGGATCCTCCAGGCGTTCGAGCGGTTCTTCGCCTTCCTCCGGGCCGTGCGGGGCGGCAACGCCGGCCCGCAGTTCGCCACCGCCGTGGCGGCCGCGGCCACGGCCGTCCTCGACTTCCTGGCCAACTTCCTGCTGGCCCGCCTGGCCCGCGGCGCCAGCCGCGTCGGCCAGAAGCTGCGCTCCATCGCCCAGCGCATCGGCCAGCGCCTCCGCGGCGCCGTCCGCCGCGTGGGCGGCCGCCTGCGCGCCGCCGGGCGCCGGTTGCGGGACCGCGTCACCGGCGGCCGCCGGCGCCGCCGCGAATCCTCGGCCGACCGCCGGCGCCGCGAGCAGGACGAGAAGCAGGCCCGCCTCGACCGGGCCGTGGCCGCCATCCGGCCCCCGCTGGAGCGGATGCTGTCCCGGGGCGTGGGCAAGGTCCGGCTGCGGGCCCAGCTGCTGTGGTGGAAGACCCGCTACCGCCTGTCGTCGCTCGCGGTCGGGGAGGGCACCCGGCCCCAGATCACCGCCACGGTGAACCCGTCGGCGGTGGTGTCGGCGGCCGTGGCCAAGATGGGCGGCGAGCTGAACATCCTGCTGACCCGGGTGGGCCACGAGCTCATGTCCGACCCCGCCGTGCAGGCGCAGGTCCGCCAGATCGCGGCCGACAGGCCCAGCAGCGTGGGCCTGGGCCAGCCGGCCCGGCCCGGCCAGTCGCCGGCCGCCGAGGCCGCCGCCCTGGAGGGCAGCTTCGGCGTGGAGGGGCGGCCCCGGTTCGCCCGGGAGGACGTCGAGATCGCCCCCGGCACGACCGTCCGGGAGCAGCAGATGTTCCAGTCGACGGCCGCCGGCATGAAGGTGCTCGGCATCGGCGGGTCCGGCCACTACGACCCGCACGTCACCGCGGCCGTCGGCCAGTTCCGGGCCGCGGGCCTCAGCGATGCCGACATGCAGCAGCAGATGTTCCTGCTCGTGCGGGGCCAGGCGCCGACCCACCCGGCCCTGCAGGGCGACCCCGCGCTGCGCGAGCGCTTCGGCGCCGTCACCCGGCTGATCACCGCGGTGGAGCCGGGTCGCCACCCGGCCGCCCACGCCACCACCTTCATGGGCCTGAGCCAGGTCGGCCACGAGGGCACCACCATGGAGCAGGTCGTCACCGACCTGAACCCCATGTCGCCCAAGGGCGCCACCGGCGCCTCCCGCTACGCCCGCCAGCCCCTGGTCCTGCGCAACGAGGCGCAGCTCGAGGCGGGCGCGGCCCACATGGAGCGGGAGCGGGCCGTCACGGCCCGGTACCTTGAGACGCTGCTGGCGGCCAACCCGGCGCTGTTCAAGACCGAGGCCGAGTGCATCGCCTGGATCCGCACGAAGTTCAAGGACCACCTCCTCAGCCGCCTGCGGGACGCCATGAACCTGCCCAACCCCGCCCCCGTGCCGTGACCCGCCGCTACCTCGTGCCCTGGTACGACGTCTCCTGGGACGACCTGGAGCGGGCCATGGTCGACGCCGGCGCCGTGGCCGCCGATCCTGAGGAGGGCGTGCTGGCGGCGTGGCGCCGGGGCGACACCGGGATCCACCTGTTCGAGGAGGGGGTCACGCAGCTGGCCGTCGACGGCGACGACGCCGACCGCCTGGCCGACGACCTGCGCCGCCGGATCCGCACCTACGGCCCCGGCGACATGCCCGCCGTGTTCGACGACCCGATCTACGGGTGGGACCTCCGCCTGGCGATCCTGGCGGCCGTCGCGCCGGCCACCGCGGACCCGGCCCTGGTCGAGCTGTTCCGGCGTGGCTTCGGCCACGACGATCCCCACGTGCGGGTCACCGCCGCCCTGTCGGCCGCCATCCCCGCGTGGCCCGAGCTGCGGGCCGACATCGAGCGGCTGGCCACGTCCGACCCCGAGGACGGGGTGCGGCGGCCGGCGGCCAAGGTCCTGGCGACGATGGACGGAGCCGCACCGGCGTAGTCGGGTTCGCCACGTTCCCGCGCGGGTACGCGCAAGGCGGTGGAACGCAAGAGGAGCAGCGCATGACCGCCGGTGCCTGGATGATGCTGCTCGCCACCGTGATCGCGCTGTGCGCCCTGCTGGTGGTGGTGTTCGCGCTGGTTCGCAGCATCCGCAACGAGCACACGGCGGGGCGCAGCCTGTGGCGCGAGTTCGGCCTGGGGCTGGCGCTCATGCTGCTGTTCTTCGGCAGCTGGATCGCGCACGCCATCGCCGAGTGGCAGGTCTACACCGACGAGCAGCGGGCGCACGGCGAGTCCACCTCGATCGGCGACTTCGTGTCCCTGTTCAGCCAGGCCACCCTGGAGAACTGGCAGTCGGAGTTCCTGCAGCTGTTCGCGTTCGTGGCCCTGTCGGCCCTGTTCATCCACAAGGGGAGCGCGGAGTCCAAGGACACCGACGAGAAGGTCGAGGCGTCCCTGCGCCGCATCGAGGACCACCTCGGGACCCTGCCCCCGGACTTCGCCCGCGACGACCCCGACGGGTGGGGGCTGCCCCACACGGCCCTCGACGTGGAGCTGCCGCATCCCCTCAGGTCAGGTCGATCCCCGTCGTCGTCGTGATGTGGGTCGCCTCGGTGGGCCCGCTGCCCGTGTTGGGCGTGCCGGTGGGCTCGAACATGAGGATGCGCGTGCCGGGATCCGCCTGGGGGAAGTGCTCGACGCCCCGGGGCACGACGTGGACGTCGCCGGGGCCCAGCACGACCGGGCCGGAGCGCAGGTTGATCGTGAACCGTCCCTCCAGCACCAGGAAGAACTCGTCGGTGTCGTCGTGCACGTGCCAGGTGTGGTCGCCCTCGCAGCGGGCGATGCGCACGTCGTAGTCGTTGACCTTGGCCACGATCCGGGGGGCCCAGACCTCGTCGAACCGGGCGAAGGCCTCGTCCAGGTTGATCATGGTCCGAGGCTAGGGACGCGGCCGGTCCGACCGGCGGGGATTTCCGTGTGGGGGCGGTCCTTGCCTGTCACAGCCCGCCACTAGCGTTGGGCCGCCGTGCAGATCGTCTACTTCGACGGCCGGGACCGTCACGAACTGGATGTCCGGGTCAACAACCCGTCGGCCACCGTGGAGGACCTCGCGCTCGCACTCGACCCGTGCGGCGCCGAGCGCACGCTCCTCGTCGGCGACCACCCGGCCGACCCCGACTTCGAGCTGACCGAGGCCGGGCTGCACGAGGGCGCGGTCGTCCGCTTCGGCCCACCCCGGGACGCGGTGCGCGCGTTCCCGCCCCTGCCGCCCGCCCCCGTGCTCGGCGGCGCGCCGGCCCGCGAGCTCGTGGTCGTCAACGGGCTCGACGCCGGTCGGCGCTTCCCGCTGGTCCCGGGCACGCTGGTCATCGGCCGGGCCCCCGGCTGCGACGTCCTGCTGCGCGACGGCACCCTGTCCCGGCGCCACGCCGGCATCGTCACCGGTCCCGACGGCGAGGTCACCATCGAGGACTACGAGTCGCACAACGGCACCTGGGTGGCCGGCGAGGCCGTGCTCGACCCGATTCCGCTGGCCGAGGGCGTGGCCCTGCGGCTGGGTGCGCTCGACCTCGAGGTCCGGGCGGTGCGCGACGACGACCGGCCGGTGGCCGTCGATCCCCTCCGGTTCACCACCCCGGCCGGCACCATCCCGTTCAACCGGCCGCCCCGGCCCGCCCCGCCACCGCCCGCACCCGACGTGCGGGCCCCCCGGGCGCCCCGGTCGGGGCAGGGCAAGGTGCCGTTCTCGCTCCTCGGCTGCCTGGCGCCCCTGGCGCTGGCCGGCGGCATGTACGTCACCACCAAGTCGCCGCAGATGCTCATGTTCGCCGGCCTGACGCCGATCATGGCGGTGGCCAACGCGGTCGACGGCAAGCGCAAGGGCCGCAAGTCCGAGCGGTCCGAGAACGAGCGCTTCACCCGCGAGATGGTGGACTTCCGCGGGCGGCTGGCCGAGGCGGCCGACGCCGAGCGGGCGCGGCGCGAGCAGGCCTGCCCCGATCCGGCCGAGATCGCCCGCCGGGTCACGCTGCCCAGCACGACGCTGTGGGAGCGCCGCCTCGGGCACGCCGATTTCCTCAGCATGCGGGCCGGAGTGGGCGACGTGCCCTGGCGGCCCCCGGTGCCCGACGTCGACGTCCCGGCCGACGCCCCCGACGAGCTGCGCGCCGCGCTCGACGAGCAGGCCCTGCTGGCCGGCAGCCCGGTCCCGGTCGACCTGTCCGAGGGCGGGGTGATCGGCATCGTCGGCGACCGGCCGGCGGCGCTGGCGCTGGCCCGCTCGCTGCTGTGCCAGGCGGCGATACTCCACGGCCCGGCCGACCTCCCGATGCTGATCCTGGCCCGGGCCGAGACCGCGCCCGCCTGGGACTGGGCCAAGTGGCTGCCGCACACCCGCGACGCCGGAGGGTCGGGGCGCATGCTGTCCTCCGACCCCGAGATGTCCACCCGCCTGGTCGACGGCCGGCTCAAGGCCTACGCGGCCAGCGAGCGCACGGGGCCGCGATCGATCCGCCGCGAAGGCCGTCCCACCGGCCCCCCGCTGCTGGTGGTGGTCGACGACGAGCTGCTCACCGAGGGCCGCAAGGCGCCCACGAGGTCGCTGCTGCGGGGCGAGGGCGGTGCGGTGGCCGGCATCGTCATCGCCTCCACCGCCGACCGGCTGCCGGCGGTGTGCACGACGGTGGTCGAGATGACCGACCCCGACGGCGGCGCCGACCTCACCCTGCCCCAGCGGGGCGAGCACATCGCCGGGTTCCTGCCCGCGGGCATGGCCGACGACGTGGCCCGCGACTGCGCCCGGTCGCTGGCCCGCTTCGAGGACCCCGAGCTCGACCTGGTGGGCGCCGGGCTGCCGGCGACGATCCGGTTGCTGCCCCTGCTGGAGCTGGAGGAGTGCACGCCCGACGCCGTCCTGGCCCGCTGGAAGTCCGGGGGCGCGGATCCCCGCCCCGCGGCGCCGGTGGGCGTGACCGAGGACGGCGTGTTCTCGGTCGACTTCGTGGCCGACGGGCCCCACGCCCTGGTGGGCGGGACCACCGGCGCCGGCAAGTCCGAGTTGCTGCGCACCCTGGTGGCGAGCCTGGCCGCCAGCGTCGACCCCGATCACCTCACGTTCGTGCTGGTCGACTTCAAGGGCGGCAGCGCGTTCGACGAGTGCGCCCGGCTGCCGCACACGGTCGGCATGGTCACCGACCTCGACGAGCACCTGGCCGAGCGGGCGCTGCGCTGCCTCGAGGCCGAGCTCAAGTACCGGGAGCGCACGCTGCGCGACGCGGGGGCGGTCGACCTGCCCGACTACCTGCGCAAGGGCGCGCCCGAGCCGATGCCCCGGCTGCTGGTCATCATCGACGAGTTCGCCACCCTCAAGGCCGAGCTGCCCGAGTTCATCGACGCCCTGGTGGGCGTGGCCCAGCGGGGCCGCAGCCTCGGCGTCCACATGCTGCTGGCCACCCAGCGGCCCCAGGGCGCCATCAACGAGAACATCAAGGCCAACACCAACATGCGGATCGCCCTGCGGGTGCAGGAGGACGGCGACTCCCGCGACATCATCGACGTC
>DASSUD010000357.1:0-3395 GCA_035707385.1 Acidimicrobiales bacterium | reverse complement strand
GTGGCGAACACCTTGCCCCGGTAGCCGCAGGCCAGGATGTTGTGGAGGCTGACGAAGCCGAACTTGCCCGGGTGGGTGGAGGCGCCGGCCACCAGGACCCCGCGGGGTTCGAACAGGGGGCGGAAGCGCTCGATCCCCGCGGCCATCAACGCAGCTCCACCAGCGCGTCGACCGCCACCGGGCGGCCGTCCACCACCAGCAGCGGGTTCAGGTCGGCCGAGGCGACGTCGGGCCGGGCCGCGGCCGCCGCCGACAGTCCGAGCAGCACCGCGGCCACCGCGTCCCGGTCGACGGCGGGCTCGCCCCGGAACGGCCCCAGCAGGGACTGGAGGGCGAGGTCGTCGAGCATGTCCTCGGCGTCGGTGCGCTCGATGGGCACGAGGCGGAAGGCCACGTCCGCCACCGCCTCGGCCAGGATGCCGCCCACGCCCAGCATGACCGTCATGCCGAACTGGGGGTCGTCGTGGAGCCCGGCGATCAGCTCCCGGGTGGCCCGCAGCATCGGCGCCACCAGCAGGTGGACCGCGCCGTCCTCGGGCGTGGCCGCGGCCAGCAGGGCGGCGGCCGCCTCGTGCACCTGCTCCGCCGAGCCGAGGCCCAGGCGGACCAGGCCGCGCTCGGTCTTGTGGGCGATGCCGTCGCCGCCCAGCTTGACCACGACGGGGTAGCCGAGGGCGTCGGCGGCCTCCACGGCGGCTGCGGCCGTGGCGGTCTGGCGCTCGGCCGGGAAGGGCACGCCGAAGGGGCCGAGCAGCTCCTTGGAGGCTGCCTCCGAGAGGGTGGGCATGGCCGGCCAGGCTACGGCTCGAGGGCGGCGCGGAAGAATTCCCGGATCGCCTGGATGCGCGCCTCGATGGCGTCCTCGGCCATGGGGTCGCGGCCGAGCAGGCCGCGCAGGAAGTGGACGTCGCTGAAGTAGTTGAGGACGGCCCCGTAGCCGCTGATGATGAGCTGCTCGGGGTCGTGCTTGCGCAGGCGGCCCTCGCCCATCTCCCGGTCGAAGTGGTTGACGGCCCGCTGGAAGTAGGGCCGCACGGCCTCGCCCAGGTCGAACCCCAGGTGGCTGCCCGCGGCCAGCGACTCGTGGCGCACCAGGCGCACGAAGTCGGGGTTGTCGGCGAACCAGCGGACCGCGGCGGTCAGCACGCGGTCGACCTGTGTCCACCCCTCCTCCTCGTGCCCCCGGGGCGCGTCGTCGACGGCCCGGTTGATGCGCAGGCCCCAGTCGGACAGCGCCCGCTCGAAGACGGCCTGGTAGACGGCCTCCTTGGACGCGAAGTGGTGCAGCACGCTGGAGCGGCGTATGCCCACGCCGGCGGCGATGTCGTTGAGCGAGGTGCCCTCGTAGCCGTTGTCGGCGAAGCAGCGGCGCGCTTCGAGCAGGATGGCCTCACGAGTCGAGCCGGCCTCTCCCTCGTACGCCACGCCCTGAGGCTACCGGCGTACCCGGGGAGCGCTCGTTCGTTTCCGGCATAGGCACCGGCGTCCCCGCACCACCCCGCTAGCTTCAGAGGGGATGGACATCGTCGCCGCCCTGTTCGTCGAGAACATCGACCTGCACCCGGCGTTCCCGGGCGGGCCGACCCGGATCGACCTGACCGGGGTGCACTTCTCGGCCGCGCCGCCGGAGCCGCCGCCGGTGACGGTGGCGCCGCACCTAGTCGTGCTGGTGCGCTGCGCGGACGGCGAGGACGGGAGCGGGGTGCTCGAGACCGTGTTCCGCCGCGGCGGCGAGCAGGTGGCCCGCAACGTGCAGCCGCTGCAGGTCGAGCCGGGCAGGTTCACGTACCGGCTGGTGCGGGCCGAGGTCGACTTCGCCGACTACGGCACGGTCGAGGCCCACTGCCGCGTCGGCGACGGCCACGTGACGGTGGTGCCCTACACGCTGGTCCCCGGCCCGGAGCCCGGCGGCTGATGCCGTTCGCCGCCGCGCTGTCACTGCACCCCGAGGCCGCCGAGGCCACCGGCGAGGTCGTCGGCGCCGTCCTGGAGGGCCTGGGCCCCGCGCCCGACCTGGCCGTCCTGTTCTGCTCGCCCCACCACACCGACGCGGTCGCCGACATCGCCGCGGCGGTGCGCACGCTGCTCCGGCCCGGAGCGCTGGTGGGGACCACCGCGGTGGCCGTCGTCGAGGGGTCCCGGGAGATCGAGGACGAGGCCGCCGTGGCGCTGTGGGCGGCGAACCTGGCGGCGCCGGTCCCGCCCGTGCGGCTGGCCGCCACCCGCACCGCCTCGGGGTTGGCGCTGTCGGGCCTGTCGGGCGACACCTTCCGGCCCGGCGACACGTTCCTGTTGCTGGCCGACCCCTTCACGCTCCCGGTCGACGCCATCGTCGACGCCCTGGGCGAGCTGGACCCGCCCGTCCCCGTGGTGGGCGGGATGGCGTCCGCCGCAGCCGTGCCGGGCGGCAACCGCCTGGTCCTCGACGGCGAGGTGCACGACGGCGGCGGGGTCGGTGTGGTGCTCCCGGCCGAGGTCGCCACCACCGTGGTCGTGTCGCAGGGGTGCCGGCCGGTGGGCGAGCCCATGATCGTGACGCGGGCCGAGGGCAACCTGCTCGTCGAGCTGGCGGGGCGGTCCGCCATCGACCGCCTGGAGGAGGTGGTGGAGGCGGCCGGGCCCGACGAGCGCCGCCAGCTGGCCACGGGCCTGCACATGGGCATCGCCGTGGACGAGCACCGCATGACGTTCGGGGCCGGCGACTTCGTGGTCCGCAACGTCGTGGGCGCCGACCGCGCCAGCGGGGCCCTGGCGGTGGCCGACCGCGTCCCGGTGGGCACCACGGTCCAGTTCCAGGTGCGGGACGCCGCCGCGGCCGACGAGGACCTGCGCGCGCTCATGGCCGGGACCACGGGCGACGCAGCCCTGGTGTTCACCTGCAACGGGCGGGGTAAGCACCTGTTCGGTGACCCCGATCACGACGCCTCCGTCGTCCACGCGGCGATCCGGGGACCGGTCGCGGGCATGTTCTGCGCGGGCGAGATCGGGCCCGTCGGGGGGCGCAGCTTCCTGCACGGCTTCACCGCAGGAGTCCTGGTCTTCCACCACTAGGGTGGCGCGCGCATGACCGCTGACGCCGACCTCTCGTCCCGCGCCATCAACGTCATCCGCGGCCTGGCCATGGACGCCCCGCAGGCCGCCGACAGCGGGCATCCCGGCACGGCCATGGCGCTCGCTCCCCTGGCCCACGTGCTGTGGACCCGCGTCCTCCGCTACGACGCCGAGGCCCCCCACTGGCCCGACCGCGACCGCTTCGTGCTGTCGGCCGGGCACGCCTCGATCCTGCTGTACTCGATGCTCCACCTCACCGGCTACGGGCTGACCCGCGACGACCTGCGGGCCTTCCGCCAGTGGGGGTCCCAGACGCCGGGCCACCCCGAGGTCCACCACACCGC
>DASSUD010000356.1:0-4780 GCA_035707385.1 Acidimicrobiales bacterium | reverse complement strand
AGTGGGCGGAGTGGGTCCGCAGTCCCGCCAGCGTGGGCGGGGCGAACACGCAGTCGGTCCACGTGCAGTTGCCGGGCGGTCTCGACGAGCACTGCGAGGGGGCGCGGGCCGCCGGCGCGGTGATCGCAGCCGACCCGGAGGACCAGTTCTACGGCGATCGGACCTACCGAGCCCTGGATCTGGAGGCGCACAGCTGGACGTTCGCGACCCACGTACGCGCCGTCACCCGCGCGGAGGCCGAGGCCGCCATCGGGCAGCGGATCACGGCCACCGACTGGCAGTGAGCGAACCGGCGGCCACCGGGCTGGACGACACGCTGGCTGCACTGGCCGATCCCGTCCGGCGTCGAGCGGTCGAGCTGCTCTCGGAGCGACCGCGACGGGCCGGGGAGCTCGCCCGCGACCTTCGCACCACGCCGTCGACGATGAGCAAGCACCTGCGAGTGCTGCGCCAGCACGGCCTGGTCACCGAGACCCACCCCGACTTCGATGCCCGGGTGCGGATCTACGCACTTCGTTCGGCGCCGATGACCGAGCTGCGGAGCTGGCTCGACAACGCCGAGCGGGCCTGGGCCGAGCAGCTGACCGCCTTCGCCGCCCATCTCGAACGCGAGCCGTGACCGAGGCGTCACGGGTCCTCGTGGCGCTGCGCGTGCCGGTGCCTGCGGCGCGGGCGTTCGCGGCCTTCACCGAACAGATCGCCGACTGGTGGCAGCCCAACGGCCTGTTCGAGTTCACCGAGGGACGCACCGGAACCCTCGCCTTCGAACCCGGCCCCGACGGCCGGCTGGTGGAGACCTACCCCGACGGCAGCTCGTTCGTCGTCGGCCACGTCCGCGACTGGGACCCACCGCGCCGCCTGGTCCTCAGCTGGCGCCACGCCAGCTTCGCCCCCGACCAGGAGACCGAGCTGCACGTGCGGTTCGACGACGTGGAAGATCCCGCCGGCGCGGTCGCCCAGACCCGCGTCGTCGTCGAGCACTTCGGCTGGGACACCCTGCCGCCCGAGCACGCGGCCCGACACGGCTTCCCCCTGGCCACGTTCCAGCTCCGCTTCGCGCAGTGGTGGCAGGAGCTCCTGCGAGCGCACGGCAACCGGGCGCGCCACCAACCGCGCCCGCCGCCGACATCCGCCGGCGAGATCTGACCACCCCGCACCCACGATCGCACCCGGGGCTGCGCGCGCCCGGCCTCACGGCTGCTTCGTGGTGGCGATCTGGATGAGGTTGCCGCAGGTGTCGTCGAGCACAGCGGTCGTGACCGGGCCGGCGTCGAACGGCTCCTGGGTGAAGCGCACGCCGAGGGCCCGAAGGCGGTCGAACTCCGCCTCGACGTCGTCGACCGCGAACGAGGTGGACGGGATCCCGTCGGCGACCAGCGCGTCCTTGAACGGCTTGGCCGCGGGATGACCGTCGGGCTCGAGCACGAGCTCGGGCCCGTCGGGATCGGCGGGCGACACGACGGTCAACCACCGGTGTTCCCCGAGGGGGATCTCCGTCTTCTTCACGAAGCCGAGCACCTCGGTGTAGAAGGCCAGCGCCTTGTCCTGGTCGTCCACCAGGACGCTCGTGAGGTTGATCCTGATCACGGTTCCGTCTCCGTCGTCTCGGTCGTTGTGTCGGATGGTCCACGGTCGATGGGCCACCGCTCGGCGATGACCGTCAAGGGCGACGTGTCGAGGTCGTGGAACTTGTAGCGACCCTCTCGCCTGGTGGTCACCAGTCCGGCGGCCTCCAGGACGTCGAGGTGCTGCGAGATGGCCTGGCGGGTCGAGCTGAGCCCGTGCTTCATCGCCAGCCGGGCGCAGATCTCGAAGAGGGTCTGCCCGTTCCGGTCGACCAGCTCATCGAGGATGGTCCTCCTCGTCGGGTCGGCGAGCGCCTTGAACACGTCACCCATGACCGTCCCACCATAGGCAAGTCAACGCTTGCCTGTCACGTTCAACGGCGCCATCGCGCCGAGCGCCGGCTGGAAGACTGACGATGTGAGAACCCGAGGGGTGCAGGTGCCCGGCTCCGCGTTCTCGGAGACGACCAGGCTGGCGGTGCCGGCCGGCGTGGCGTTCGACTTCCTGGCCGATCCCTCGACCGCCCGGCTGATCGACCCGGCGATCCGGGAGTACCGGCCGGACACCGTCCCCCTGCGGGTCGGGACCCGCGTCCGTATCCGCCTGCGCCTGTGGGGTCTCCCGGTGCGGGCCGAGTCGGTGGTGCGGGCCGAGTCGGTGGTGCGGGCCTGGGACGATGGGCGCCGCATGGTCATGGAGAGCGTGCGGCCCTCGTGGCCCGTGCGGGTCGTCGCCACCCACTCGTTCGCGCCGGACGGCGACGGCTGCACCTACACGTGGGCGGTCGAGGTCGTGCCCGCCGGCCGGCTGGGACGCGTCGTCGCCCGGCCGCTCCTCCGGTCCCTGGCGGCGAACGCCCGGGCTCAGCAGATCCGGTTCCGGACCGAGGTCGTCCGGTGGCCCAGGTAGCGCACGGGCGTGCGCGCGCTCACGTCCGGGACATGGCGGTCATACCGCCGTCGACCGGGATGATCGCGCCGTTCACGAACGACGCCTCGGGGTAGGTCAGCGCCACGACCATGTACGCGACCTCCTCGGCCCGGCCGTAGCGACCGGCGGGGATGTTCCGCCGGCCGAAGGCGTCGCGGGCCTCCGCCGGGATCGGCGCCGTCATGCCCGTGAGGGTGGCGCCCGGGCACACGCAGTTGGCGGTCACGCCCCGGCGGCCGAGGTCGACGGCCAGCGAGCGGGTCAGGCCGACCACCCCGTGCTTGGACACGGCGTACGGGCCGGAGCCCCGCCCCGAGCCCAGGGCCTCGGTCGACGCGATCGTGACGATGCGCCCGGCCCCGCTGGCCACCAGGTCCCCGACGCAGGCCCGCACGGTGTGCATGGTGCCGTGGAGGTTCACGGCCAGCACCCGTTCCCACACCTGCGGGTAGCCGGGGTCGTCGATGCGGACCGGGGCCGCGATCCCCGCCGCGCACACGACGATGTCGACGGGGCCGAGCCGGTCCCGGACCCCGGCCACCGCGGCCTCGACCGCGGCCGCGTCGGTCACGTCGACCGGCGCGTCGCCGGCGCGGTCGAACACCGCGACCACCACACCGGCGGCCTCCAGCCCGGCCACCGTGGCCCGGCCGATGCCGCTGGCGCCCCCGGTCACGATCGCCACCCGCCGTCCGTCACCCGCCGTCATGGCGGGCGAATCTAGTGGGGTGGGCCCGCTACGCGGGCGGGTACTGCACCAGGGTGAGGACGTTGCCGTCGGGGTCGGCGACGTGTGCCAGGGTGCCGCCCCACGGCTGGACCGCCGGCCGGCCCGTGACCGTCACGCCCCGGGCGGCCAGCGCGTCGCAGGCGGCCCCGGCGTCCTCGACCGCGAACGATATGCCGGCGAACCGGCCGACCAGGTCGCCGTGGGCGTCCTCGATCACGATCTGGACCGGGCCGCCGTCGAACACGGCCCAGCCCGGGCCGGTGCTCATCTCGGTCAGGCCGAGCGCGGTCCCGTAGAAGGTGCGGGCCGCGTCGAGGTCGCGGACGAAGAGCCGGACGGCGGCCACGGGGCCGACGGCGGCGGCGGTGTCGCCGGGTGCGGGCATGGTCTGCAGCTCCTTGCTGAGCTCGGCGAACGTGTCGGTGCGGGCCAGGGCCTCGGTGGCCCGGTCGGCCAGGCGGCGCTCGTGCACGTCGAGCAGCGCCCGGACCCGGCCGGGGTCGCCCAGGGCGTCGAGGACCGCCGCCACCTCGTTGAGGGGGACGTCGACGGCCCGCAGCCGGCGGACCACGCCGGCGCGCCGCGCCTGGGCGGCGGCGTACCAGCGGTAGCCGGTGGCGGGGTCGACGTACTCCGGCGGCAGCAGGCCCACCTCGTCGTAGTGGCGCAGGGTGGTGACGCTCAGCCCGGTGGCCGCCGCGAAGCGGCCGATGCTGAGGACGTCGGGAGGCCGGCCGGTCACGGCCGCCAGCCTGCGGCCTCGGGTAGCCCGAGAGTCAACACCGTGATCTGGCGGCGCATACGCCGGGATCTCGGCGCATGCGCCGCCAGATCGGGGTTCACGGGACCAGGGCGTCCCGCAGGAGGGAGATCAGCTCGTCGCGGCGGCGCACCAGCGACGCCAGCGTGGGCTCCTCGCCGAAGGCGCGGAGCACCTCGACCTCGGTGGCCAGCCCGGTCACCATCGAGTACGCAGCCAGCAGGATGAGCCGGGGGTCGTGGCGGCGGATGCGGCCGGCGTCCATCTCCACCGCCAGGAACCCGGCGGCCCGGTCGATGAGCGGGGCCAGGGCGCCGAGCAGGCGGGTCGACGGCGGCGGTCCGAGCCGGGTGACCTCCCGCAGGAACCCGAGCATCGACGGGTGGCGGGCCGCCAGGCGGAACATGGCCCGCACGATGGCCTCGACCCGGCCGAAACCGGCCTCCGCCCCGGCCACCGCCCGCTCGAGCCGGACCGTGACCTCCGCCGCCACCCGGTCGATGGCCGCGTCCAGCAGCGCCTCCTTGGAGGGGTACCAGTACAGGATCGTCTGCTTGCGGATCCCGAGCTCGCGGGCCAGGTCGTCGAGCGACGTGGCCCCGTAGCCGCGGGTCCCGAACGCGTCGAGGGCGGCCGCCAGCGTGCGCTCGGCCGTCCGGTTCGGGATCCGGGGGATCGCCGTCATCGCCCTCTCCATCTACCAAATGGTAGACAGGTACGCGTGATCCCCGAGGCACTCGACGGCAGCCGCATCGCCATCACCGGCAGCACCGGGTTCCTGGGCACCGCCCTGG
>DASSUD010000355.1:0-8268 GCA_035707385.1 Acidimicrobiales bacterium | reverse complement strand
GTGATCGTGTCGAACTCGCCGTCGTGGGTGACCGACGCCTCCGTCCACAGCCGCCGCAGCAGGCCGATCTGCTCGGACAGCCGGCGTCCCCGCTGGTCGAACCGCTGCCCGAGGGCCGCGTACTCCACCGCGTTCCAGCCGAGCCCGACGCCGAGCCGGAACCGGCCGCCCGCCAGGATGTCGACCTCGGCCGCCTGCTTGGCGACGAGGGCGGTCTGGCGCTGCGGCAGGATGATGATGCCGGTGACCAGCTCGATGGTGGTGGTGACGCCCGCCAGGTACCCGAACATGACGAACGGCTCGTGGAACGTGGTCGCCAGGTCGTAGGGGCCCCGCCACGGGGCATGGACCGCCGGGTCGGCCCCGAGGACGTGGTCGTAGGCCAGCAGGTGGGAGAACCCGAGCGCCTCCACGCCCTGGCCGTAGGCCCGCACGGCACCGGCGTCGCCGCCGAGCTCGGTCTGGGGGAACACGACACCGACGCGCACGCCGGCACGCTACCCGGGCAGCCCCGTCTCCCGGACGGTGATGCTGAGCCGGCCCGGCGGGAGGCCGAGGCCCTCGGGGGCGGTGGCGCCCACCACCCGGGGCACGCCGTGGAAGATCCGCCGGCTCGGGCCGCCGAACACCAGCAGGTCGCCGCTGCGCAGCTCGACGTCGGTGAACGGCCCGGTGCGCCGGTCGACGCCCGCCAGCCGGAACGTGCAGGTGTCCCCCAGGCTGACGGTCACGACGGGGGCGCCCGCCGGCTCCTCGCCGTCCTGGTGGAGCCCCAGCCGGGCACCCGGCCCGTACAGGTTCACGATGGCGGCGTCCGGCGCGTAGGCGGCGGCCGCCCCCGGGCCGTAGGCGGCGCCGACCGCGGCGCGGGCCAGGGCCACGATCCCGGCCGGGAGCGGCTTCACCGGGGCGCCGTCGGTGTCGTCGGCGGTGCGGCTGTACCGGTAGGGCTGCCAGTGCCAGCCGAGGCACACCGACTGCACGCTCATCAGGTGACCGGTCGGCACCCGGGGGTGCCGCAGCCCCGCCGGCGGCCTGGCCCACGACCGGAAGTCCGCCACCAGGCGGCGCTGGGCGTCGAGGCCCAGCCAGCCGGGCACGTGGACCACCCCGGGCAGGACCCGGGTCGGGGACCGCCGCTCCCCCGCGTCCGCCAGCGGCATCGCCAGCTGCGGGTCCGCCCCGGCGGCGGGGGACTGCACGGTCGTGGGCACGCCGCCGCGGCGGCTGCTGGCACCGCGGCGGCGGGTGGTGGGTGCGCGCTCCATGCCGGGACAACGCCCGGCACCCGCCGGCCGTGAGATCGGGCCCGCGGCTGTCGTCCCCGGTCCCGCTCTGCCAGGATCGCGTCCATGCCCGAGGTCCTGATGTCCCGCGACGGCCATGTCGCCACCATCACCCTGAACCGGCCCGACCGGCTCAACGCCATCAGCGGCCCGATGCTCGCCGACCTGGCCCGGATGCTGGTCGAGTGCGACCGGGACCGCGCGGTGCGCGCCGTCGTGCTGACGGGCGCCGGCCGGGGGTTCTGCTCGGGCCTCGACCTGCAGGACGTGTCCGCCGGGCAGGGCATCGGCAGCGGCGACGGCGGCGGCGCCGGTGGGTTCCGCCTGGAGGACACGCCGCCGTTCGTGCTCCGCCGGCTCGACACGCCCGTGCTCTGCGCCCTCAACGGGCCCGCCGCCGGCTACGGCATGGACCTGGCGCTCGGCTGCGACATGATCGTGGCCTCGGACTCCGCCAGCTTCGTGCCCCCGACCCGGCGCGGGGTCATCCCCGAGAGCGGTGGGACGTGGCTCCTTCCCCGCCTGGTCGGCTGGCACAGGGCCTGCGAGGTGACGTTCCTCGGCCGCAAGCTCGACGCCGAGGACATGGTCCGCCTCGGGCTCGTGAACCTGGTCGTGCCGCACGCCGAGCTAGAGGCCACGGTGACTGCCTGGGCCGACGAGCTGGCGGCCCAGGCGCCGCTGGCGATCGAGGCCGCCAAGCGGACCATGCGCCTCGGCGTCGACACCACCTTCGAGGCCAACGCCCACCACGTGATGTCCGAGCTCCTCGGACTGTTCCGGTCGAAGGACTTCGCCGAGGCCGTCAGCGCCTTCATGGAGAAGCGGGCCCCGTCCTACGAAGGCCGCTGAACCGGCCCGCCGCATGGGACCGAACCCGCGATCTGGCGTCTCCCACGCCGCTATTGCGACGTGAGGGACGCCAAATCGACAGAAGCGAGCGAGGACCTTCGTCCCTGGACAGCCCGCCGGCAGCGGCGTTCACTGGCTCGTGGGCGCCAGGAGGCCCGGCGCATGAGCAGTGACACCACGAGCGAGCCCGCGACACCGCCGGCAGCCCACCGGCAGGAACCGCACAGCGGCTCGGTGGCGGCCCGCCTGAACTGGTTGCGGGCCGCGGTCCTGGGGGCCAACGACGGCATCATCTCCACCGCGGGCCTGGTCATCGGCGTCGCCGCCGCCACCAGCGACGCCGGCGAGATCGCCACCGCGGGCGTCGCCGGGTTGGTGGCCGGAGCGGTGTCGATGGCCCTGGGCGAGTACGTGTCGGTGAGCAGCCAGCGGGACACCGAGCGTGCGCTCATCGACAAGGAGCGCCAGGAGCTGGCATCCATGCCGGACGCCGAGCGGGCCGAGCTGGTCGGCCTGCTGCGCCAGCGCGGGCTGACGGATCACACCGCCGAGGTCGTCGCCGGCGAGCTGACCGAGCACGACGCGCTGCGGGCCCACCTCGGGGTCGAGCTGGGCATCGACCAGGAGGAGCTGGCCAACCCGTGGGTGGCGGCCGGATCGTCGGCGCTGTCCTTCGCCGCCGGGGCGCTCCTGCCCCTCGCCGCCATCGTGGTGGCGCCGGCATCGGCCCGGATCGCCGTCACGTTCGTCGCCGTGGTGGTCGGCCTGTTCGCCACGGGGTGGCTGAGCGCCCACCTCGGCCGCGCCCCGAAACGGGACGCGGTGGTGCGGCTGGTCGTCGGCGGGGGGCTCGCCATGGCCGTCACGTTCGGCATCGGCTACCTGTTCGGAGCGGCCACCGGCTGACGGCGGGCGGCCGGCCGGTCAGGGTCGCCGCTGCCGGCGGTAGGCCCGCACCGCTCCGTTGATCGTCGGGAACACCCGGAGCGGCCCTGCGGGCTCGAGGAGGCGCGCCCGCTCCAGGCCGGCGAGGACGTCCTCGGTGGCCCGGGCGACGCCGACGACGGCCACCCCGTGCCGGGCGACCCCGCCGACGAGGTCGGCCAGCGTGTCGAGCGCCGAGGCGTCGAGCGCGCCGATCCCCTCGCAGTCGAGCACGAGCCAGTCCTCGACACCGGGGTTCTCCGCCAGGGCCTGCTCGACGCGGTCGCGGAAGCGGTCGGCGTTCAGGAAGAACAGCGGGGCATCGAACCGGTACACGAGCAGCCCCGGCTCGGGCACGGCGTCGGGGTAGGCGTCGACGTCGACCCACCCGTCCAGCGCGGGGTGGTCCCCGAGGACCGCATCGTGGGGTCGCGCGATGCGGTGGAGCGCCACGACCAGCGACAGGCCGACGGCGATGAGCACCCCGGTGAGCACACCGAAGATCATCACCCCGAGGGCGGCCGCCACGGCCAGCACGGCCTCCTCGCGGCTCACCCGCCACAGGGCGCGGTAGCCCGGCAGGTCGATGATGGCGATGGCCGCCACCACGATCACCGCCGCCAGTGCCGCCCGCGGGATCTCCGCCAGCAACGGGCGCAGCCCGAGGAGGGCGACGACCACGAACGCCGACGCGATGAGCGACACCAACTGGGTCGCGCTGCCGAGCGAGGCGGCCACGGCCGTCCGGCTGGCGCTGGACGAGACGGGGAAGCCCCGTGACAGCCCCGCCGAGAGGTTGGTGAACCCGAGCGCCCACAGCTCCTGGTTGGGGTCGATGCGGTAGCCGTGCCGGGCGGCGATCGAGCGGGCCGTGAGCACGTTGTCCGTGTACCCCACCAGCGCGACCCCGGCGGCGAGGGGCACCAGCCGGCCGAGGTCGGCCAGCGACACCTCGGGGAGCCCCGGCACCGGCAAGCCGCCGGGGATGCTGCCGACGACCGCGATGCCCTCCTCGTCGAGACCGAGCACGGCGACCACGGCCGACGCCGCCACCACACCGATCAGGGCGCCGGGGGCGCGCGGCGCGAACCGCCGGAGTGCCAGCATGAGCGCCAGCGTTCCGGCGCCGAGGGCGAGCGTGGGGCCGTGCACCTCGCCCAGGCTGGTAGCGAGCTCGCGGCACCGCGGGAAGAACGTGTCCGCGCCGATAGGGACGCCGGTGAAGCTCCCGAACTGGCTGCTCAGCAGGGTGAGGCCGACGCCGGTGATGTAGCCGACGAGCACGGGCTTCGACAGGATGGCGGCGAGGAACCCGAGGCGCAGCAGGGCGGCGATCACGCAGATCGCCGCCACCACGAGGGCCAGGGCGGCCATGAGGGCGACGTACCGGTCGGCGTCGCCGCCGGCGACGGACGCGATGCCGGTGCCGGCCAGGATGGCCGTGCCGGGCTCGGGCCCGACCCCGAGGTGGCGGCTGCTGCCGGCGAGCGCGTACACGACGAGCGCGCCGATCACCGCGTAGAAGCCGACCTCCGGGGCGAGCCCGGCCAGCTCGGCGTACGCCATCGACTGGGGGATCAGCATGGCGCCCACGGTGAGCCCGGCGGCCACGTCGGCCCGCAGCCAGCGACGCTGGTAGTGCCGGAGCCGGTCGAGCCCGGGAAGGTGTGGCGCCGGCCACGAGCCGCCCCTGGTCGATCCCCGCACGACGTGACGCTACGTCGGCCCGCGGCGCCTCACGCACGGGTCGCGGGCCGGTGGACCTTCGGCCCTGGCCCCGGGATCGGGGGAGGAGTCCACTGGGGGGAGACGGCCCGATCGACGAACCCGGGCTGGGAGGAGTCGGACATGAAGCCCATGTCGGAGTCGCTTATGGACCTCGCGGCGCGCGTCAAGGAGCTCGAGGCGTCGGCCGCCGCGGCGCGGGACAAGAACCGTGCCGCGCTCGAGGCGCGCCGCCACGAGATCGAGGATGCGATCGACCGCGAGGTCAAGGAGTTCGAGGCCACCGCCACCGAGGCCACCGCCAAGGCCCGGGCGTGGTGGGCGGACACGAGGACCGCCATCGAGCGCCAGGTCGCCGCCCGGCGGGCGGACTACGAGAAGTGGCGGGCCGAGCACAAGGAGGAGAGGGCGGAGCGGACCGCCGAGTTCGCCGAAGAGGACGCCGAGGCGGCCATGGCCCTCGCGACCTACTGCCTGAACGCGGCGGAGTGGGCGGCCGTCGATGCGGCCCTCGCCCGCGCCGAGGCGGAGGACATCGCCCCGGACACGGAGGACTGACCTTCGGCCTGACGTGACGTTGGGCCCTGGCCCCGGGCCGGAGCGGGGCCGACACTCGAGATATGGCAGATGCACTCCTCGATCACGAATCGGACGAGTGGACGCAGGCCCGCAAGCGCGTCACCGAGCGCCGCGAGTTCGGCTCGCACGTCGTCGCCTACGTCGTCGTCAACACGTTCCTCGTCCTCGTCTGGGCGCTCACCGGCGCCGGCTACTTCTGGCCGGCCTGGGTGCTCGGCGGCTGGGCCATCGGCCTCGTGCTCCACGCATGGGACGCGTTCTTCCGGCGGCCCGTGACCGACGCCGACGTCGAGGCCGAGTTGCAGCGCCGGCGGCGGTGATCGCACCGGCACCCTGATCGCCCGCCCCGCCTTTCGGGCGGGGAGTAGTACCCCTCGCCGGCCCGCCGGCGATTGATGTGACGGGCCACCCGCGCGCGACTGGCCCTGGAGATCAGGGAAGGCATCCGTGACAGGCACACCGTCCACGTCCTCGGTCCCGCCGGGGGACCCGATGGTCGACACCAGGGTCGCCCGTTCGGCCCGGGTCTACGACTACCTGCTGGGCGGGACGGTGAACTTCGCCGTCGACCGGGAGGCCGCCGCCCACGTGGCGGGCGCCGTCGGCGGCCTGGACGTGGCCCGCACGATCGTGCGCGCCAACCGCGACTTCCTGGGCGAGGTCGTCCGCCACCTGGCCGCCGAGGTCGGCATCCGCCAGTACCTCGACATCGGCACCGGCATCCCCGCCCGCGACAATGTGCACGAGGTCGCCCAGCGGGCCGTCCCCGAGGCCCGCATCGTCTACGTCGACCACGACCCCATCGTCCTGGCCCACGCCCACCGGCTCCTGGACGGCACCTCCGCGGGCGCCACCGCCTATGTCCACGGCGACCTGCGCGATCCAGGGCCCATCCTGGAGCAGGCCGCCCAGACGCTCGACCTCGGCCAGCCCGTCGCCGTCATCCTCGTCGGCGTCCTGCACTTCGTCCGCGACACCGAGGACCCCTACGCGATCGTCGCCCGGCTCATGGAGGCCGTGCCCTCCGGCAGCTACCTGGCCATCAGCCACCTGGCCCGCGACCTCCGGGCCACCGAGATGGCCGAGCTGGCCGAGCGCTACGACCGGTCCGTCGACGGGGCCCTGACCGTGCGCAGCCACGCCGAGGTCTCCCGCTTCCTCGACGGCCTGGACCTGGTGGCGGGCGGCGTCGCCCGCGTCGACCGGTGGGGGCAGCCCGACACCGGCACCGGCACGCCCGAGGGATGGGTCACGCCGGTCTACGGTGCCCTCGGCCGCAAGCCGTAGACCTGACCGTGGTGCGGGTCCGACGCATCGTAGTTGCGCCTAACGTGGCAGGGTGACCGACGCGGTCACGCATCGCTCCGGCAGGCGACGCCCCAGCGCCGTCGGGGCGCGCCGATCCCGGAGGAGGGGGGCGTGAACGGAGATCCCCACGACCTGGTCAAAGCCGATCTCGGCGACGGCTGCACCGTCGCGGTCGAGGTCCAGAACGTCGATCCCGAGATGCCGGTCGGCATCGCGGACACGCTCTCCTTCGACGGCGTCAGCAACTCGATCGAGGCGATCGCGCAGCACATCACGGGCAGCCTCCGGAGGATCAATCCCCGGCGGGCATCCGTGGAGTTCGGCGTGGACGTCGGCGTCGAGTCCGGCGCCCTGACTGCGCTGCTCGTCAAGGGCACGGGCACGGCCACGCTGAAGGTGACGCTCGAATGGGAGCGCACGACCGGCGATGGTTGACCGAGCCGGACGCCCGGCCCCCGGAGCGGAGACCATCAGCGACCGGGAGCTTCCCGCCACCACGGTGCGCGTCGACGTCCGCGGGACCCCGAAGGGCAGCGGCTTCTTCGTCCTCCCCGGGCAGGTCGTGACCTGCGCCCACGTGCTCGGTGCGCCGGTGCCCGCCGCGGCCGACATCGAGGTGGTCGACTTCGACGACCGCCGCCACCGGGTCGAGGCCGTGGCCGACGTGTGGGACGACGACGACCTCGCCGTCCTGCGCGTCGCCTCGGGAGAGCGCCAGCCGTGCGTGCTGCTCGTCGAGGGCCAGCGCGTGCTCGACAGCTTCGTCACCTTCGGCTACCCGGAGCGGCACCCCGAGGGCGTTCCCCGGGTGCTGAGCGCGGACGGGGCGACCGGCACGGGCCGGCTGCTCAGCCTGAGCGGCGGTCAGGTGCAGCCGGGGATGAGCGGAGCGCCGCTCCTCAACCTGCGCACCGGTGGGGTGTGCGGCGTGCTCAGGCTGACCCGGAACCGCCAGGCGGACCTCGGCGGTTACGCGATCCCCGTCGAGATCCTGCGCGCCCTCACCCCGACCCTCGTGCGGGAGAACCGCGGCTTCCACGTCGCACGCCGCAGCGAGTGGTTCGACCTGCTCACGGTGCCCCAGCGCACGGCGCTGCTCGGTGAGCTCCCGGAGGCGCCGGGCGACGACGGGTTCACCGGCATCTTCGTCGTGTGCGTCGGCGGGGAGAGCAACGACTGGGAGGTCAGCGCCACGCTGCACCCGGGCAGCAGCGGCACGCCCGCGCCGGGGGAATCCCAGCCCGCGCCCGAGGAGGTGGACCTCAACGTCGTGCGCGACAAGGTCGCCCGGTTGCTCCGCGACTGGGCGGCCCGCGGGCACGCCGGCCCGGGGGTGGCGCCGGCCGGGCGGGTCGATCCGGGCGAGTACGTCCGCCTGCTCGGCGGCATCCTCTTCAGCGCCGTCCTGCCGGGCGGGATCGGCGAGCGGTTCCGGTCGCTGCTCCCCAAGGGGGACGAGAGGCTGCTGCTGGCCTTGAACTTCAGTCCGCAGCTGCCCCTCCCGTTCGTCGAGATGCCCTGGGAGCACCTGCACGTCTCGCGCCCGGGGCACCTCGGCGACGTGCACGTGGCCCGCGCCGAGAGGATGGCGTTC
>DASSUD010000354.1:0-4757 GCA_035707385.1 Acidimicrobiales bacterium | reverse complement strand
CCTTCCAGGTGGTGGACGACGTGCTCGACGTGGTGTCCACGGGCGACGAGCTGGGCAAGCCGGCGGGCCACGACATGGCGGAGGGCGTCTACACGCTGCCGGTGCTGCACACGCTGGGCGGTCCGGGCCCGGCCGCCGGCGAGCTGCGGTCGCTGCTCGGCGGGCCACTGGGGCCGGGGGACCAGGCCAGGGCGCTGGAGCTGGTGCGGGCCGGCGACGGGGTGGCGGCGGCCGTCGGCCGGGCCCAGGGCTACGCGGACGAGGCCGTGGCGGCCCTGGCCGCGCTGCCGCCGTCGCCGGCGGCCGAGACGCTGGCGGCCGGCGCCCGCAACCTGGTGGAGGGCCTACCCCGCTAACGGCGGCACGGGACCCGCCTCTGTCTACGGGAGGCCGGCCGTCAGGGCCTGGAGGCCGTAGCGGAAGTGGCGGGTGGTGCGGGCCGTCGTGAACTCGCCGACCTCGGCGGCGACGTGGGGGTAGCGCCCGGGGTCGGCCGCCACCGGGGCCAGGCGGCGGGCCGTGCCCGCCAGCCCGTCCCGGAGCTGGGCCCGGGCCAGCACGTAGGCGAACACGGCGTTGACGGCGGCCACCCCGTCCGCACCGGTGACGCCGGCGGCCGCCGCCCGGGCCAGCAGGGCCTCGACCACGTCGAGCCAGGCGGGCAGCTCGGTCCAGGTGACCAGGACGTGGGCGGCCAGCCCCGGGAGGGCCCCCAGGTGGGCGTAGGCGGCCTCGGCCCACCGCACCAGCGTCGCGGCCAGGTCGCCGGCCGCGACCGGGGGCAGCAACGGCCGGGCGGCGGCGTCGGCCACCGCCCGCCGGAGCCCCGCCGCGTCGGGGACCACGCGGTAGAGGGCCATCGGCGACACGCGCAGGCGGCCGGCCACCGCCCGGACCGACACCCCCTCCCAGCCGTCGGCGGCCACCACGGCCAGCCCGGCGGCCGCGAGGTCGTCGAGGTCGAACACCGGGGGGCGGCCCATAAGTGTACGAATGTACAGTTCTGGCATGACGCAGATCCGCGATGCCGGTCCCGGCGACGTCGAGGCCATCACCGCGCTGACCAACGCGCTGGTGCCCACCACCACCTACGAGTGGACCGAGACCCTCCACACCACGGACGACCGCCGGGCATGGCTGGCGGCCAAGGCACGGGCCGGCATGCCGGTGCTGGTGGCCGACGACGGCGGCGACGTCGTCGGCTGGGCCGGCTACGGCGACTTCCGGGACACCGCCCGCTGGCCCGGCTACCGCTTCACGGTCGAGCACACCGTCCACGTCCGCGACGACCACCAGGGCCGGGGTGTGGGGCGGCGACTGGTCGAGGCCCTGGTCGAGCGGGCCCGGGGAGACGGCAAGCGGGTCATTGTGGCCGCCATCGACGGCAGCAACGTCGACTCGGTCCGGTTCCACCAGCGGCTCGGGTTCGCCGAGGTCGGCCGGCTGCCCGGCGTGGGCGAGAAGTTCGGGCGCCGGCTCGACCTCGTCCTCATGCAACGGGACCTGACCGACCCGTGAGTGCGCCTGCCTGTAACTCCCGTGCTGGGGCGGCCGGGGCGTCGATAGGTTCCGGCCCGATGCCGATCGAGCCCGACACCAAGGACTGGACCTGGGTCCTCGGCCGCCCGTGCCCCGAGTGCGGCTTCGAGGCCGGCGCACTCGCACTCGCCGACGTCGGCGCGACGCTGCGGGACAACGCCGCCCGGTGGCAGGCGGTCCTGACCCGGCCGGTGGGCGCGCTGGCCACCCGGCCCTCCGACGACCGCTGGTCCGACCTGGAGTACGCCTGCCACGTGCGGGACGTGTTCCGCCTCTACGACGAGCGCCTCGTGCTGATGCTGACCGAGGATGACCCCGTCTTCCCCAACTGGGACCAGGACGCCTCGGCCGTCGAGGACCGCTACGGCGAGCAGGACCCGGCGGTCGTGGCCGCCGACCTGGCGGCGGCGGCCGCCACCATCGCCGACCGCTTCGACGGCGTGGCGGGCGACGCCTGGGACCGGACCGGGACCCGCAGCGACGGCGCCCGGTTCACCGTGGCGAGCTTCGCCCGCTACCTGGTCCACGACCCGGTGCACCACCTGGTCGACGTGGGCGGTGCACCCGGCGGTGGGTGACCTCGACCTCGACACCCGCGTCGAGCCCACCGGCGAGGGCGACGGCCGCTACCGGGCCAAGCTGAGCCCGGACTGGGCCATCTGGGGCCCCAACGGCGGCTACCTGGTGTCGGTCGCGCTGCGGGCCGCGGGACGGGCGCTGGGACGGGCCCGCCCAGCCAGCATCGTGGCCCACCTCCTCGGGGTGGCGGACTACGACGAGGCCGGCCTGGACGTCGAGATCCTGCGCACGTCGCGCTTCGCGTCCTCGGCGCGGGTGTCGATGCGCCAGGGCGACCGGCCCATCGTGGACGCGCTGGTGTGGGGCATCGACCCGGGCGGCGCGGCGCTGGAGCACGACGCGGCCCCACCGCCGGACGTCCCGGCGCACGACGAGGTCCCGTCGCGGGCCGAGAGGCTGGCCTCGATCCCCGAGGGCGAGGGCCCGCCGCCGTTCGCGTTCTTCGACAACCTCGACATGCACCCGATCGGGTGGATCGAGAACTGGCCCCCGCCCGGGCCCCTCGACCCGGTCACCCGGTCGTGGCTGCGGTTCCGGCCGACGGCCACCTTCGACGACCCGTGGGTCGACGCCTGCCGGCTGCTCGTCCCCATCGACACGTTCGGCTGGCCGGCGGCGTCGGGCGCGCACGCCCACCTCGACCCGCTGCCGGTCGTGGCCGTCACCGTCGACCTGTCCGTGCGGTTCCACCGGCCCACCGGCGACGAGTGGCTGCTGTCGGAGGCGATCTCACCGGTGGGGGCCGGAGGGCTGACCGCGGCCACCGGGCGGGTGTGGGACCGGTCGGGCCGGCTGCTGGCGTCCGGCGGCCAGACGATGCTGTGCCGGCCGGCGGGCCCGGTGGGCTGAGCGCCACGCCATTAGCCTGGGGGGATGGCCGGCCCCCTCACCACCACCGTCCAGCCGGACCTCGACGAGCGGACCGACGAGCGCACGGACGAGGACCACGAGACCGGCATGCCCCGCCAGGCCCACATCGTGCGGACCGAGCCCGGCGAGTCGGCCCTGGCCAAGGTGACCGAGGCCCGCATCTACGGGTTCCCGGTGGAGGCGCTGTGCGGCGAGCGGTTCGTGCCCCAGCGGGACCCGAAGAAGCTGCCGCTGTGCCAGGTGTGCAAGGAGATCTACGAGCTCTACCGGGCCACCAACGACGGCCTCCGGGAGACACCGGAGGCCTGACGTAGCCTGCGGGGCCATGCCCACGGTCCTGTTCGTCACCTGGGACGGTGGCGGCAACGTCAACCCCGTCCTGGCCCTGGGCCCCCGACTGGCGGCGCAGGGGCTGACCCCGGTGGGCTTCGGCCCACCGTCCCTGGCGCCCCGCTTCGCGGCCGCGGGGGTGGCCTACGTGAGCCGGGAGGCGGCCGATCCGTGGGACGTGGCGGCCATGGCCGCCGACGTGCGGGCCGAGTGCCGGCGGGCGGCCGCGAGCCTGGCGGTCGTCGACTACATGCTGCCCGGGGCCCTGGTGGGGGCCGAGGCGGCCCTGGTCCCGGCCGTCGCCCTGGTCCACACCCTCTACGGGGCGCTCCTGGGCGACGGCGACTTCCCCGGCCCCATGGCGATGGCCGCCACGGTCGAGGCGCTGGACGCCGCGGCGCGGGCCCTGGGTGCCGCCCCGGTCGCCGGGCTGGCCGACCTGCTGGACCGCTGCGCCCGGGTGCTGGTCGCCTGCCCGGCGTCGCTCGACGCGTGCCCGGAGCGCTGGGCTGCCAACGTCCGCCACGTCGGCCCGGTGCTGGAGGCGGCCGGGGACGACACCGGCTGGTCCCCGCCCCCGGGGGACGGCCCGCTGGTGGCGGTCAGCCTGGGGACCACCCCCATGGACGAGGCACCGGTGCTCCAGGGCGTGCTGGACGGGCTGGCCGGCGAGCCGGTGCGGGTCGCGGTCGCGGTCGGCGCCCACCTCGACGCCTCGGCCCTCGACCTGCCGGCCAACGCCGCCGCCACCGGCTACGTGCGCCACGCCGCGGTCCTGCCCCACGCGGCGGCCGGCGTCAACCACGGCGGGCTCGGCACGGTGCTGGCGACGCTGGCCCACGGCGTGCCCCAGGTGTGCATCCCGCTGGGACGGGAGCAGCCGCACAACGCCCGGGCGGTGGCTGAGCGGGGCGTGGGCCTGGCGGTCGACCCCGCGGCCGGGGGCGAGGCGGTGCGGGACGCGGTGCGCCAGGTGCTGGGCGAGCCCCGCTACCGGGAGGCCGCCGCCACCCTGGCGTCCAGCATCGCCCGCCCAGGGGAGCCGAGCCCGGCGGAGGCCGAGATCCTCGCTGTCGTGCGCTGACGAGCCCCGCACGGAACGTGCCGCGGCTGGTATCTGTTCGCGGTCGCCTGAAGTGACATTCCTTGTACGACAGCGCACATCAGTATACATTGATCGAACAACCCGGCGGCGCACGAGACAGTGAGCCCGCCATGGCTTCCGACGCAGCGCCGACGTTGGCGCGCGCCCTCTTCCGCCCCCGACGCTGCCAGGAGCCGGCTCAGCGGCCGTCCCGGCCCCGGGGGGTGCGCGACTACTACGCCGATCAGGTGGCCTGGGCGGGGCTGGCCCTGTGCACCCTTGTCCTCACCTACGGCGGCGGGGCCGCCATGTTCTGGTTCCACGCCATCCACCTCGGTGAGGGCGGCCCGGCCAT
>DASSUD010000353.1:0-7490 GCA_035707385.1 Acidimicrobiales bacterium | reverse complement strand
CGCTCGTCAACGGCCTGATCTACCCGGTGCCCGACCCCCGGTTCCCGTTCCTCGGCGTGCACCTGACCAAGCGCATCGACGGCGAGGTCCTGGCCGGGCCCAACGCGGTGCTGGCCTTCGCCCGGGAGGGCTACCGCCGGCGCGACGTGCGCCCCCGTGAGCTGGGGGCCGTGCTGGGCGAGCCCGGGTTCCGCCGCCTGGCCGCCAGCTACTGGCGCACCGGCGCCGCCGAGATGTGGCGGGACGTGTCCAAGCGGGCCTTCCTGCGTGCGCTCCAGCGCTACGTGCCGGCACTGCGGTCCGAGGACCTGCGGTTCGGGCCGTCCGGGGTCCGGGCCCAGGCCGTGGACCCCGACGGCACGCTGGTCGACGACTTCCGCCTCGGTGGTGACGACCGGGCGCTCACGGTGCGCAACGCCCCGTCCCCCGCCGCCACCGCCTCGCTGGCCATCGCGGCGGTGCTCGCCGATCGGGCGGAGGAGCAGTTCGCGGCGCTGCGACTCTGACCGTAGGCGCGATGATCGGGCCGTGCCGGCCCGTGTCTCGACACCCGCGTTCGTCGGCCGCCGCGCCGAGCTCGCGGCCCTGACGGACGCGTTCGGCGCGGCGACCCAGGGCCGCGGGACCGTCGCCCTGGTGGCCGGCGAGGCCGGAGTGGGCAAGTCGCGGCTGGTCGGCGAGGTCACCGCCCACGCCCGCCGTCGTGACGCCCGCGTCCTGGTGGGCCAGTGCCTCGACCTGGAGGAGGGCGGGCTGCCCTACGCCCCCGTGGTCGACATCCTCCGCACGCTGGAGCGGGACCTGACCGACCCCGAGGGTGCCGCCACCCTCGGGCCGCTGCGGGCCGTGCTGGGCCGGGACCTGCCCGCCGGCGCCGGGGGCGACCACGGCGCCGGGGCGCCAGGGGACCCGCTGGGCCAGGCCCGGCTGTTCGAGCTGCTGCTGACCGTGGTCGACCGGCTCGTGGCCGACCGGCCTCTGGTCCTGGTGGTCGAGGACCTGCACTGGGCCGACCGCTCGACGCTCGACCTGGTGTCGCTGCTGGCCAGCAACACCCGGACCCTCCCGGTGCTGCTGCTCACGACCTACCGCCGCGACGACGTGCCCCGCCGCCACCCCTTGCGGTCGCTGGCGGCCGAGCTGGTCCGCCGGGGGGCGGTGGCGGTGCGGCTCGACCGGCTGGGACCGGGCGAGGTGGCCGAGCTGCTGGGGGAGCTGCTGGCGGAGCCGCCGGCCCCCGAGGTCGTGGCCAGCGTGGTCGAGCGCTCCGACGGCAACCCGCTGTTCGTGGAGGAGCTGGCGGCCGCGCTGGCCGACGACCCCGGCGCGCCGATGCCGCCCCACCTGCGGGACGCCGTGATCGGCCGGGTCGAGCACATGCCGGACGAGGCCGCCGCGGTGCTGCGGGCCGGCGCGGTCGGTGGCCGCCAGGTCGAGCACGATCTGCTGGCCGCCGTGCTGGAGGGCGGCTACGACCCGCCGGCCCTGGACCGGGCATTGCGGGCCTGCGTGGAGCACGGGCTGCTGGTGGCCGACCAGCGCACGGCCACCTACCGCTTCCGTCACGCCCTGCTGCACGAGGCGGTGCTCGACGACATCCTCCCGGGCGAGCTGGTGCGGCTGCACGCGGCCTGGGCCGGCGTGCTGGCCGGGCGCGGGCCGGGCGCAGGGGGCGAGGAGGGGTGGGCCCGCCTGGCGCACCACTGGGCGGCCGCCGCCGACTTCGACGCCGCCCTGGGCGCGGCGGTGCGGGCGGGCGCGGCGACCGAGGCCGCCTTCGCCGTCCCCGAGGCCCACCGCTACCTCGAGTGGAGCATCCGGCTGTGGGACCGGGCGTCGGACGCCGAAGCGGCGGCCGGGTGCGACCGGGGCACGCTGCTGGCCCGGGCCGCCGACGCCGCCAGCCGGGCGGGTGCCGTCGAGCGGGCGCTGACCCTGGTGGACGAGGCGCTGGCCGCCCCCCAGGTGGCCGCGGACCCGGTGCGGGCCGGGCTGCTGCACGAGCGCCGGGGCTGGTACCTGTACCGCTCCGGGCGGGGCGACGAGGCCCTGGCGGCCTCCGAGCTGGCCGTGGACCTGGTCCCGCCGTCGCCACCGACCGAGGCCCGGGCCCGCGTGGTCCAGGCTCATTCCCACGCACTGGTCCGGGCGGCCCGGTTCCCGGCGGCGCGCACCCGGGCCGAGGAGGCCATCTCCCTGGCCAGGGCGGTCGACGACGTGGTCGACGAGGGCCAGGCGCTGCACGTGCTGGGCCTGGTGCTGGCGGCCGAGGGCCGGACCGACGAAGCGGTGGCCACCCTTCACGAGGCGGGCCAGATCGCGGTGCGGATGGGGGATCTGGCCGAGGTGGCCGGCGCCTACGTCCACCTGTGGCGGACCCTGGTCGAGGCGGGCCGGGGCGACGAGCTGGTGGACCTGCTGCTGGCCTTCACCGGCGAGCCCGCCGGCCCCCGCCCACCGTCGCTGATGGGCAGCATCGGTGCCGGTGCGCTGCACCAGCTCGGCCGGTGGGACGAGGCCGCCCGGTTGCTGGGCGACGCCGGCGAGGCGCAGGAGGCCGGGGGCCTGACCGCGGTGGTCCGGACCCTGGTGGCCGGGTGCCTGGCGGTCGACCGCGGCGACCACGAGGTGGCCCGCGACCAGCTGGAGGTGGCGCGGACCTGGTGCCACCAGGTCGGCGACGGGCGGCTCAACGGCCTGCTGCACCGGGGGCTGGCGGAGCTGGCCGTGTGGCAGGGCCGCTACGACGACGCCCGCCGCGAAGTGGACCTGGGGCTGGAGCTGCTGGCCCACACCGGCGATCCCGAGATGGCCGCCCGCATCGCGGCCGTGGGCGTCCGGGTCGAGGCCGACGAGGCCGATCACGCCCGCCGGGCCGGGGGCCGGCGCCGCGAGCGGCCGCTGCGGTCGGGCCGGTGGGCGGCCGGTGACGGCGGGGCCGGGCGGCCGGACCGGACCCAGGCGCTGCTGTCCCGCCTCGAGGCCCTGGATGCCACTGCCGTGGACCGCCATGCGCCGCCGTCGTCGGAGACCCGGGCGGCGCTGCTCACCGGCCGGGCCGAGCAGACGAGGGTCGCGGGTCGCCCCGAGCCCGATCGCTGGCGGCTGGCGACCGAGGCGTGGGAGGCCGTCGGCTTCCCCTACTGCGCCGCCTACACCCGCTTTCGCGGCGGCGAGGCGGCACTGGGCGACGGGGACGACGGCGCGGCCCGCCGGCAGTTGCGGGCCGCGTGGGAGTCCGCCTCGGGCCTGGGGGCCGGCCCCCTGGCCGGTGCGGTGGAGCGCCTGGCCCGGCGGGGGCGGATCGACATCGGGGTGGCGGCCGCCCCCGGGCCCGATCCCGGCCGGACCGACGGGGGGACGGCGCTGACCCCCCGGGAGTCCGAGGTCCTGGCGCTCGTGGCCGAGGGCCGCACCAACCGCCAGATCGGTGAGGCGCTGTTCATCAGCGAGAAGACGGCCAGCGTCCACGTGTCCCGGCTGCTGGCCAAGCTGGGCGCCGCCACCCGGGGCGAGGCGGCCGCCTCCGCCCGCCGGGCCGGCCTGCTGGGCGACTGACCCGCGGGGTCGGCGATCCGTGTCGGGGCGCGTCGTGGGACGCCGGCACGCGCGCGCCCACGTCAGGCGGCGGGTTCGGGCTGGGGCTCGGGGACAAGCTCGTTGCCGAGGCCGCCGGCGGGATCGTCGCCGGCCTCGGCTTGGGCGGCGCGCATCCACCGGGGGATCATCGTCGCCGCGACCACGAGGGCCGCCAGGAGCACGGCTGTGCTCAGTGCGAAGCCGCGGGTGATGGCGTCCATGTAGGCGTCGTTGGCGGCCCCGGTGAGCGCGGTGGCCGCGTCGGGCGGCAGGGTGGCGGCGACGCGGCTGGCGACGCCGACGCCCTCGCTGGCCGCGTCCACCGCGCTCGGGTCGAGCGTGCCGGCGTTGTCGGCGAGATTGGAGCGGTAGGCGTCGTTGACGACGCTGCCGATGACAGCGACGCCGAGGGCGCCGCCGAGTTGCCGGCTGACGTCGTTCAGGGCTGAGCCGACGCCGGCATCGCGCTCGGGCACCGCCGCCATCACGGTGTCGGTCATCGCCGGCATGCCCAGCCCCGCCCCGAGGCCGAAGAAGCCGAGGAGGAGGGCGATCAGCCCCGCGTTGGTCGTCGCCTCGATCGTGACGGTCAGGACGACGAGGGCCGCCACGACGATCACGACCATCGCCGTGCTCAGGATGCGCGGCCCGGCGGTGTGGATGAGCTTCCCGGCCATGCCGGAGCCGACGATCATGCCGATGGCCGGGGCGACCAGCAACAGGCCGGCCTCGAGCGCGCTGCGCCCCTGGACGATCTGGAAGTACTGGGTGAGGAAGAAGAACGTCACGAACATCGCGAACAGCACGATGCCGATCAGGAGGACGGCACCGGCGAGGTCGCGCTCGCGCAGGAAGCGCAGCGGCAGCATCGGTGCGCTGGCCCGGACCTCGACCACGGCGAAGGCCACCAGCAGCACCGCCGCGGCGGCGAACGAGCCCAGCACGGCGCCCTTGTCCCATCCCGCCTCACCGCCCCGGATGATCCCGTAGACGAGCGCGGTCAGGCCCGCGGTGCCGAGGACCGCGCCGGGCAGGTCCAGGCCGATGCGGCGCGGGTCCCGCGACTCGGGGACGACGGTCATGCCGACGAGGGCGGCGACGACCAGCGGGATGAAGAGCCAGAACGCAGCCGACCAGTCCGCAGCCTCGATCAGCGAGCCGCCTGCGACGGGGCCCAGAGCGATGCCGAGGCCGCCGACCGCGGTCCACACCGCGATGGCCCTGGCCCGCTCCTGGCGGGGGAAGACGCTGACGATGATCGACAGCGTGGCCGGGAGCACCAGCGCCGCACCGAGCCCTTGCAGGGCCCGCATCGCGATCAGCACGCCGGCGCTGTCGGCCAGCGCCGCGCCGGCGGCGGCGAGCCCGAACACCACCAGTCCGACGGTCATCATGCGCTTGCGGCCGTAGCGGTCGCCGATCGAGCCGCAGAGCAGCAGCAGGCCGGCCAGCGCCAGCACGTAGGCGTCGATCACCCATTGCAGGGCCGAGGTCGAGGCGTCGAGGTCGACCGAGATCCGGGGCAGGGCGGTGTTCACAACGGTGTCGTCGAGGAACACCAGCAGCGTTCCCACGGACATGACGGCCAGCACCCACCAGCGTCGCGGCTCGACGCTCGTCGTGGCGGATCGGGTCTCGGTCATGGTCACCTCGTCCTTCTGCTCCTGTTGGCCTGAGTTAGTTGACTAACTAAGCAGGTCGAGCGATACGATGCAAGTGAGATGACTGACTCAGATCTCGGCAAGCGCGAGCGGCTCGTCGAGGGAGCGCGTCGGGTGCTCCACGAGCAGGGCGTCCAGGCGGCCACGCTCGCGGGCATCGCCGAGGCGGCCGGCGTGCCCGTCGGGAACGTCTACTACTACTTCAGGACGAAGGACGAGCTGATCGAGGCGGCGATCGACGCCCACGCCGACGAGATCCAGACGGTGCTGGCCGGGTTCGAGCGCCACCGCACCCCCCGGGCGCGACTCAAGGCCCTGGCGCTGTCCTGGACCGAGATGGCCGAGCAGGTGGCGCGCTACGGCTGCCGGCACGGGACGCTGTGCCAGGAGCTCGCCAAGCGCGACGACGGTCTCGACCGCCGGGCCGCCAAGCTGATGGCGCTGAGCGTCGAGTGGGCCGAGGAGCAGTTCCGCCTCATGGGAAGGCGCGACGCGCGCGACCTCGCGATCGGGCTCATCGCCGCCATCCAGGGCACGTCGCTGCTGACCAGCAGCTTCCGTGACCCCGAGATCATGACCCGTCAGGCCCACCGGCTGGCCCGCTGGATCGACGAGCTGGCCGGGAGCTGAGGCCGCCGCGAGGGACGGAATAAGGGGCTCCTAAGGCATCCTGCCGATGTGACGCGCCGGCCCGGGCGCGGACGCTGGGTCCATGAGCCAAACCCCCGCCCCCACCTCGCACGCCGTCGTCGTCGGCGCCGGCATGGGCGGGCTCGCGGCCGCTGCGGCCGTGTCCCGCCACGTTGATCTGGTCACGATCGTCGAACGGGACGAGCTGCCCACCTCTCCGGCCGCCCGGTCGGGTACCCCGCAGGGTCGCCACCTCCACGTCCTGCAACCCGGCAGCTCGGCGGCGCTGGAGCGGCTGGTGCCCGGCCTCCAGGACGACCTGCTGGCCGCCGGGGCCTTGCTGCTCCGGGTGCCCCGCGACGTGCTGTGGCTGTCGGCCGCCGGCTGGATGCGGCCCTTCGCCACCCGCGGCCGGACCATGGTGTCGGCCAGCCGCGACCTGATCGAGTGGGGCACCCGCCGCCGGCTGCTGGCGTCGGGTGGCGTCGAGGTCCGCACCGGCGTCGAGGTCAACGGCCTGGCCGTGGAAGCCGGCCGGGTCGTCGGCGTCGACCTGCGCCCCCGGGGCGCGGCACCCCACGAGCCCGCCGAGCGGACGTTAGCGGACCTGGTGATAGACGCCAGCGGTCGGCGGTCCCACGCCCCGGCCTGGCTGGAGGCCGCCGGCTACGAGCGGCCGGCCGAGACCGTGGTCGACGCCGAGCTCGGCTACGCCACCCGCACCTACCGCCGCACCGGCGACGAGCCCGTGCGGGGCTACAGGTCCATCTTCCTGCAGGCCCGGCCGCCCCACACCACCCGCATGGGCGTGCTCTTCCCGCTGGAGGACGACCGCTGGATCCTGACGGTCGCCGGCACCAACGGCGATCTGCCCCCCACCGACGAGGGCGGCTTCGCGGCCTTCGTCCGGGGGATGCGGTCGCCGGTCCTGGCCGACGTGGTCGAGGAGCTGGAGCCGCTGACGCCCATCGTCGGCTACCGGCGCACCGCCAACCAGAGGCGCCACTACGAGAAGCTGCGCCGGGCGCCCGAGGGCTTCGTGGCCGTCGGCGACTCGGCCTGCGCCGTCAACCCGGTCTACGGGCAGGGGATGGGCGCCGCCGCGCTGGCGGCCGAGGCGCTCGATCGCACGCTCGCCGATCACCGCCGCCGCGCCGGACGCGACCTGGCCGCAGCCTCGTCGCGGATCCAGCAGGCGGTGGCCAAGGCCAACGCGGGAGCCTGGATGGTCGCCACCGGCGAGGACCTGCGCTATCCCGGAACGACCGGCGGGAGGTCCTCGCTGCCCGACCGGCTGGTGCGGCGCTACCTCGACCGGGTGGTAGCGGCGGCGGCAAGCGACGAGGAGGCCAACGCCGCGTTCTTCGACGTGGTCGGCCTGGTGGCGGAGCCGAGCTCGCTGCTGCGCCCTGCGGTGGCCCGCCGGGTCCTCGGGCGGCGCCACGCCCCGCCGCCGGCCGACATCCCACGGCCGGCCCATCCGGACCCGGTGCCGGCCTGACGGCCGCCACCCCGCCGCCATGCGCCCCCGCCGCCGCGCCCTGGCCGCTCCCCACCGCCCGCCGCTGGTCGCCCACGCCGTCGTGGTGGGCGCCGGCCCGGCCGGGCTCGCCGCCGCCC
>DASSUD010000352.1:0-6980 GCA_035707385.1 Acidimicrobiales bacterium | reverse complement strand
CACCGACGGTCAGGTCGTCAGGTGCAGGTGGCGGGTATGGCCTGCCCCGCGAACCGGGCCGTCAGGAACGCGGACCCGTCGGTGGTCCCGGCGGTGATGCCGCCGAGGTGGTCGACGGGGTAGGAGGTGAAGACCACCCGGGCGCCGCGGCCGCACCAGTCGGTCCGCAGGCTCGTCCCCTGGTCGAAGTCGATGACCTGGTCGTTGCTCCCGTGGTAGAGGAACACGGGAGCGGCGGGTGCCGCGGTCCCCAGCCCTTGCTGGGCGATGCGGGCCTGCCAAGCCGGGGTGGCGAGGGGGTTCGACGTGGTCAGGTCTGCGATGTGCTTGCCGGCGCCGAGCTGGAGGCCGTCGACGAGGCACACGCCCTCGCCCTGGGTGGCGGTGTCGAACAGGGCCTGGCCCTCGGCGTTGAGGTAGGTCTCCAGGTCCAGCTCCGGGTAGGCGGTGTCGAGCCCCAGCGACGCGAACGCCAGGAACGAGAAGAAGGCGTTGCCGGGGCCGTCGAGGTGGGCGGCCACGGCGCCCAGCTCGGCGGGGGCGGCCCCCGCCACTACGCCCTTCACGTCGAGCGTGGGGGCGTAGGTCGCCTCGATCTCGGCGGCGGCCGCTGCGGCCTGCCCGCCCTGCGAGTAGCCCCAGATGCCGACCGGGCTGGCGGTCGTGACACCGGAGCTCGGGATCCGCTGGGCGGCCCGGACGATGTCGAGCACGGCGCGGGCCTCGGCGTCCTTCACGATGTAAGTGGGGTGACCGGGCGTGCCCATGCCCTCGTAGTCGGTGACCGCCACGGCCCAGCCCTTGTCCAGCAGGGCGTTGACCGTGTTGAGCTCGTAGTTGGTGGCGAGCGGCAGGGTCTGGGACGGTGCGCAGCGGTCGGCCATGCCCTGGGTGCCGGGGGCGAAGCTGACGATCGGCCGGGCGCCGCTCCCCGACCACGGGGCGGTGGGCACGTACAGCGTGCCGCTGACGGCGTTGGCGGCGCCGAGGGTGTTGGTGGACCGGTAGAGGACGGCCGTGCCGTTCACGCCGGTGCGGTCGCCGAGCGGGACCGGCTGGGTGCGGATGACGTCGCCGGGGTTGGCCGGCAGCTGGGCCGGTGGCTGGTAGAAGGCCGGCGGCGGGGCCGCTCCCGGGGTGGACCGCGCCGCCAGGTTGGCGGTCAGCGTGTTGTTGGGGTTGACGGTGAACAGGTTGATGAACGACCCGAAGAAGCCGCATCCCTGGAAGTTGCCGATGGCGTAGGTGCCGGTCAGCGAGGCGGCGCCCAGCGACGAGTCGAGGGTGCCGCTCAGCGTGGCCTGCACGGGGTCGACCGTGCGGCATTCGGCATCGGGGTTGAGGACGCCCACGCCGATGAGCCGGAACCGGGGGATCACGATGTCGAACGACATGGTGGCCGTGACCTGCATGGTGGCGATGTCCACGGTGCCGGTCACGGGGCCCTCGGGCACGACCTCGATGTCGGTCTGCACGGGGATCAGGCCGAAGGCGTTGAAGTTGAGCGTGGCGGTGGGCAGCTCGATGTCGCCCGTCATGGCGCCCGTGCTGAGGTCGACCTGGCCGGCGAAGCTGCCCTGGGGGAACTTCACCGTCTTGTTGATGAGGCCGCCGATGGTCGAGTCGACGTCGGCGGTCCAGTCCAGCGTGATCGGCGCGGCCGACGCCGGGGGCGCCGTGCCGGCGACCCCCAGCGTCATGGCGGCGAGGGCGGTGGCCATGGCCACGCGCGCGGTCCTTCCCAGTCGCATGTGCATCCCCTCCGGACACAGCGATCCCGGACGCGCCCTGCGCCCGCGGGGGAACGTAGCCACTATTGAATGGTCAGTCAATATTTCAGTTCGTAGAGACGGCTCTCGCCAATAGTGCTCGGCACGCGTACCATGTCGCCCCGTGACCCCGGCGACCGCCTCCCCGAGCGCGCCCGGGCCGGTCGGGCGGCGGATCCACGGCCGGACCCTGGCCGAGCGCCGGGCACTGAGGCGGGAGGCGATGCTGGACGCCGGCCTCGACCTGTTCGGCTCCCGCGGCTACGCCGGCACGACGGTGGATGCCGTGTGCCGGCTGGCCTCGGTCAGCACCCGCAACTTCTACGAGGAGTTCGGCAACCGCCTCGACCTGCTGGCGGCGGTGGGCGAGCGGATAGCCGCCCAGGCCTTCACCGCCTGGACGACGGGCTCGGCGGTCCCGCCGTCGGGCCCGCGGCGCCCGGTCGCCGCCGTGCGCTCCCGGGTGTCCGCGCTGGTCCACGTGCTGGTGGACGACCCCCGGGTGGCCCGGATCGCGTTCGTGGAGTCGCTGGCCCTCGAGGCGGAGGGGGTGCAGCGCCGCCGCGAGCTGATGCGGATCTTCCCCGAGTGGATCGCCACCTATCTCGCCGGCCACCTCGAGGCGCTGGGCTACTCCGAGCGGCGCCGCCGGGCCCTGGCCCGGGCCGCCTTCGGGGCCGGGGTCGAGCTGGTGTCGACCTGGGTGATCGATGGCCGCACGGGCGAGGCGCCACGCGAGCGGGGAACGGTCGAGGACCTGGTCGACGACGTGGTCGAGGCGACCGCCGGCATCCTGCGACTGACCGGGCCCGCCGGTGCCTCGACCGGGGGTGCCGGAGGCCACTAGCTTCACCGACGCATGCCGACCGACCCCCCCGGCGACAGCACGACCATGGCCGGCAACGACGGCGCCGGCTTCGTCCACCACGTCGACGAGTCGGCCCTCGGCCCGGTGGTGGTGGGAGAGGACGAGATCCGGGTCCGCATCGCCGCCCTCGGCGAGCAGATCACCCGCGACTACGCCGGCCGCTCGCCGCTGCTCATCTGCGTGCTGAAGGGTGCCTTCATCTTCCTGGCCGACCTGGTCCGGGTCATCCGCCTGCCCCTCGAGGTCGACTTCATGGCGGTGTCGTCCTACGGCGCCTCCACCAAGTCCTCCGGCGTGGTCCGCATCCTCAAGGACCTCGACATCGACCTCACCGGCCGGCACGTGATCCTCATCGAGGACATCGTCGACTCCGGCCTCACCCTCACCTACCTGCGGCGCAACCTCGCCGCCCGGCAGCCGGCCAGCCTCGCCGTGTGCGCGCTGTTCGTCCGCCAGGGCAACCAGAAGACCCACGAGGAGCTGCGCTACGTCGGCTTCGAGATCCCGCCGGCGTTCGTGCTCGGCTACGGCCTCGACGTGGGCGAGCGGTTCCGGAACCTGCCCTACGTGTGCGAGTTCTTGGGCCCGGCCTGACTGTGGCGGGGTGGCGCCGATAGCCTGATCGCCACCGTGAGACGCATTCCCCGCGCCGCCCTGATCTACCTGCTCGTCGGCGTCGCCGTGCTGTTCGTCGGCATCCGGTTCTCCAGCCGGGGCCCCGACCGCGACGAGATCGACCTGTCCGCCTTCCGCGAGGCCATCGACGAGGGCGAGGTGGCGACCGCGGAGATCAAGGACCACGACAACGTCGTCGTCGGCAAGCTCCGGGACGACACCGAGTACGAGGTCGCCTACCCGGCAGAGTTCGCCGACGAGCTGGTCGACGAGCTCGGCGCCGCCGACCCCGCCGTCGACGTCACGACCGACCAGCAGGGCGACTCCGCCTGGACCGGCCTGCTGATGGGCCTGCTGCCCACCGTGCTGCTGGTGGGCGCCTTCCTGCTGGTCATGAACATGGTCCAGGGTGGCGGCCGGGGTGTCATGCAGTTCGGCAAGTCCCGGGCCAAGCAGGTGGGCAAGGACGAGCCGACGGTCACCTTCGCCGACGTCGCCGGGTGCGACGAGGCGGTGGAGGAGCTGCAGGAGATCAAGGAGTTCCTCCAGGACCCGGCCCGCTTCCAGGCCATGGGCGCCCGCATCCCCAAGGGGGTGCTGCTGTACGGCCCGCCGGGCACGGGCAAGACGCTGCTCGCCCGGGCCGTGGCCGGCGAGGCCGGGGTGCCGTTCTTCCCGATCTCGGGCTCCGACTTCGTGGAGATGTTCGTGGGCGTGGGCGCCAGCCGGGTCCGCGACCTGTTCGACAAGGCCAAGCAGGCCGCCCCCGCCATCGTGTTCGTCGACGAGATCGACGCCGTCGGCCGCCACCGCGGCGCCGGCATGGGCGGCGGGCACGACGAGCGCGAGCAGACCCTCAACCAGCTGCTGGTCGAGATGGACGGGTTCGACGGCCGCACCGGCGTCATCCTCATCGCCGCCACCAACCGCCCCGACATCCTCGACCCGGCGCTGCTGCGCCCGGGCCGCTTCGACCGCCAGATCGTGGTCGACCAGCCCGACCTCGAGGGCCGCAAGGCCATCCTCGACGTCCACGCCAAGGGCAAGCCGCTGGCCGGCGACGTCCGCCTCGACGTGCTGGCCCGGCGCACCCCGGGGTTCACCGGAGCGGACCTGGCCAACCTCATGAACGAGGCCGCCCTGCTCACGGCCCGGCGGCGGGGCACCGACATCACGATGTCCGCCATGGAGGACGCGATCGACCGGGTGCTGGCCGGCCCCGAGCGCAAGACCCGGGTCATGTCCGACCAGGAGAAGCGGGTCATCGCCTACCACGAGGGCGGCCACACGCTCGTCGGGCACGTGCTGGAGGGCACCGACCCCATCCACAAGGTGTCGATCGTGTCGCGGGGCCGGGCGCTGGGCTGGACGCTGGCCCTGCCCACCGAGGACAAGTACCTGAAGACGCGGTCCGAGCTGGTCGACACCATGACCATGCTGCTCGGGGGCCGCACCGCCGAGGAGCTGGTGTTCGGCGAGCCCACGACCGGCGCCAGCGACGACATCGAGCGCTGCACCGAGGTCGCCCGGGCCATGGTCACGACCTACGGCATGAGCGACCGGCTGGGCCCCCAGCAGCTCGGGGGCAAGTCGGGCGAGGTGTTCCTCGGCCGCGACTACGGCCACGAGGCCACCTACTCCGACGAGATCGCGGGCCTGATCGACGACGAGGTCCGCCGCCTGGTCGACCACGCCCACGACCGGGCCCGGTTCATCCTCGTGACCCACCGCGAGATCCTCGACCGGCTGGCCGCGTCGCTGGTCGAGAAGGAGACGCTCGACGACGCCGACCTGGCCGAGGTGTTCGGCGACGTGGACAAGGGCACCGGCATCGCGGACGTCCCCCTCGACGAGCTGGAGCGCCCCCGCCAGATCGTGTCCCGCCGGCAGGCGGCCGCCGAGGTCACCGTGGCCGAGGCCCCCCGGCCCGAGGCGCGGCCCCTGCCCGTGGCCCCGCCCGAGCCCGGGTGGCGGCGCATGCTGCGGCGCTGGGGGATGCATCCCCGCCCGTCGGGGACCTAGGCCGAGCGAGACGCACCGTGAGCGACGAGTGGCCCAGCCGGGAGTTCCCGCCCATCGACACCCCGATGGACCTCGAACGCATCGCCAAGGCGGTCCGCGAGGTCCTCGAGGCCATCGGTGAGGACCCCGACCGCGACGGCCTGCGGGACACCCCCGAGCGGGTGGCGCGCATGTACGCCGAGGTGTGCTCCGGCCTGCACGAGGAAGCCGACACCCACCTGGCGGTGACGTTCGAGGCCGGCCACGACGAGATGGTCATGGTGCGGGACATCGCCGTGCAGTCGGTGTGCGAGCACCACATCATCCCCTTCATCGGCAAGGCGCACGTGGCGTACATCCCGGGCAAGGACGGCCGCATCACCGGCCTGTCGAAGCTGGCCCGGCTGGTCGACGCCTACGCCCGCCGGCCCCAGGTCCAGGAGCGCCTGACCGCCCAGGTGGCCGACGAGATCGACCGGACGCTCCAGCCCCGGGGGGTGATGGTGGTGGTCGAGGCCGAGCACCTGTGCATGACCATGCGCGGCGTCCGCAAGCCCGGCTCGACGACGGTCACCTCGGCCGTGCGCGGCCTGTTCCGCACCAGCGTGGCCACCCGCGAGGAGGCCATGCGGTTCATCGTCGGCCAGCGTTAGGCGTGCGCTGGGCGGGTCGGTCTGGGGCTCGCAGTCGTCGGCCCGGGGTCCGAAGCAGATGACGGCGAACGCCAGACTTCGGGGTCTCACGCAGAGTGGCGGTCGAGCGCGGAGAGGGACACGGGGCCGTCGGGTGGGCGACGTAGGATGCGACCGTGCAGGTCATGGGTGTCGTGAACGTGACCCCCGACTCCTTCTCGGACGGGGGTCGTTACCTCGACGCGTCCGCCGCGCTCGCCCATGCCCGGGCCCTGGTCGCCGAGGGTGCCGACTGGGTCGACGTGGGCGGGGAGTCCACCCGCCCGCGGGCCGAGCCCGTGACCGTCGCCGAGGAGCGGCGCCGGGTGCTCCCGGTCATCGAGGCGCTGGCCGCCGAGGGCGTGGCCGTGTCCGTCGACACCCGCAAGGCGGCGGTGGCCGAGGCGGCCGTGGCCGCCGGTGCCCGCATGGTCAACGACGTCAGCGCCAGCCTCGCCGGCGTGGCGGCCGCCACCGGCGCCGCCTTCGTCGCCATGCACATGCAGGGCGATCCCGCCACCATGCAGGACGCGCCCCGCTACCACGACGTGGTGGCCGAGGTGCGCGACTACCTGGTGGCGCGGGCCGACGCCGCCGTCGCCGCCGGGGTGGCCGAGGTGTGGATCGACCCCGGCATCGGCTTCGGCAAGGCGCTGGACCACAACCTTGCGCTGCTCGCCCACCTGGACGCCCTGGTGGCGACGGGCTACCCGGTGCTGGTGGGCATCAGCCGCAAGGCGATGCTCGGCACGCTCGCCGCCAGAGCCGCCGGTGGCGGGGCAGCCGGGGCGGGGACCAGAGCCGCCGCCCGGGCCGCCGGCGGGGCAGCCGGGGCAACGGGGGCGGATCCGCCGCCGTCGGACCGGCTGGAGGGGTCGCTGGCCACCGCGGTGTGGGCCCGCCTCGCCGGTGTGGGCATGGTGCGGGTGCACGACGTGGCCGCCACCCGGCGGGCCCTGGCGGCGGTCGAGGTCGTGGCGGCTCCCGCCGCCGAGTCGGAACGAGACGGCGGAGAGCGAGCCGTGGCAGCGCTGAAGGGCAAGTGGGCCCAGGGCA
>DASSUD010000351.1:0-7744 GCA_035707385.1 Acidimicrobiales bacterium | reverse complement strand
GATCTCCCGCAGGGACACGCCGTCGATGCCGTGCGCCGCGAACAACGCCTCGGCGGCCCTGATGATCTGCTCGCGTGTGTCGCCCTGGACGCTCGTGCTCATGGCCCGCTCGCCGTTCCTTCCCCTGTTCCGCCTCCGGACATCTGAGAGTTTAAGACAATTGCTTGCAGCGTGGTCTCAATCGTGACACACGCGCCCGGATCGATTGCAGTCATACCCGCGAACCGGGTAGGCGTGGAATCCGTGCGGCTGCTCGTGGGAACCTCCGGCTGGCAGTACCGGGACTGGCGCGACGAGGTCTACGGCGGCCGGCCGCCGCGGGAGTGGCTGGCCCGCTACGCATCCGAGTTCCCCACCGTCGAGGTCAACAACGCCTTCTACCGGCTGCCCGAGCGCTCGGTGTTCGAGCGCTGGCGGGACGAGACGCCGCCCGGGTTCGTCGTGGCGGTGAAGGTGAGCCGCTACCTGACCCACGTCAAGCGCCTTCGTGACCCCCGCGAGCCGGTGCAGCGCCTGACCGGCCGGGCCGCCGGCCTGGGCGACCGGCTGGGCCCCTACCTGCTCCAGCTGCCGCCCACCCTGCGGGCCGACGCCGGGCTGCTGGACGACTGCCTGCGGGCCTTCCCCGGCTCGGCCCGGGTGGCCGTCGAGGCCCGCCACGAGACCTGGTGGCGGGCCGACGTGCGGGACGTCCTGGAGAGCCGCGGCGCCGCCCTGTGCTGGGCCGACCGCCGGGGCCGGCCCGTCACCCCCCTGTGGGTCACGGCCGACTGGGGCTACGTCCGGCTGCACGAGGGCCGGGCGTCGCCGCCGCCGTCCTACGGGCGGGAGGCCCTGGCGCGCTGGCTCGACCGCATCGTGGACACGTGGCGGGCGCACGGTACGGACGTGTACGTCTACTTCAACAACGACCGCGGCGGGGCCGCGGTGCGCAACGCCCGCACGCTCCGGCGCCAGGCGGGACGCCGTAGCCTCGGGACGTGACCAGCGGGGACCCACCCTCGATCGCCGTGCAGCCCGACGGCCCCCGCAACTTCCTGCGCCCGGCCGTGGAGGCGGGCGGCGCCCGGGTCGTCGACCCCGGCGACGCCGAGGCCCTGGTGTGGACCGCCCCCGCCGATCCGGCCGGGCTGGGCGCGCTGCTCGACGCCCACCCCGGCATCCGCTGGGTGCAGCTGCCGTGGGCCGGCGTCGAGCCCTATGTCGAGGTGATCCGGGCCCATGCCACGCGCCGGTGGACCTGCGGCAAGGGCGTCTACGCCGAGCCGGTGGCGGAGCACGCCCTGGCGCTGGTCCTGGCCGGCCGCCGGTGCCTCGACCGCTTCGCCCGGGCCGACCGCTGGACCCGGCCGGCCGGTGCCAACCTCCTCGGCGCGCGGGTCACGATCCTGGGCGGCGGCGGGATCACCACGTCCCTGCTGCGCATGGTGGGCCCGTTCGGCTGCGACGTCACCGTCGTGCGCCGCCGTCCCGAGGCGATGGCGGGCGCCACCCGGGTGGTGGGTGACGGCGCCCTGGACGAGGCGCTCACCGGGGCCGACGTGGTCGTCCTGGCCCTGGCGCTGACCCCCGAGACCGACGGGATCGTCGACGCCCGCCGCCTCGACCTGCTGGCGCCGGGGGCGACGCTGGTGAACGTGGCCCGGGGGCGGCACGTGGTGACCGAAGACCTCGTGGCCGCGCTGGCCGCCGGCACGCTCGGCTCCGCCGGCCTCGACGTCACCGACCCCGAGCCCCTGCCCGACGACCACCCGCTGTGGGCACTGCCCACTGCGCTGATCACCCCCCACACCGCCAACACGCCCGAGATGGCGGTCCCCCTGCTCTCGGCCCGGGTCACCGACAACGTCCGCCGCTGGTCGGCGGGCGAGCCGCTGGTCGGCCCGCTCGACCCCGCGGCCGGGTACTGAGCCGTGGCCGACCACGGGCCCCTGCTGGCGGCGCTCGACGCCCACCGGCCGATCTCGCCGGTCGAGGAGGCCGACATGGCCCGCGTCCGGGACCTGTTGGCGGGGGGCGACGGGGACCCGTGGGACCGGGACCGCCCCCTCCACGCCACCGCGTCCGCGCTGGTGCTGCACCCGCCGACCGGCCGGGTGCTGCTGCGCTGGCACGAGCGTATGCAGAGCTGGCTGCAGGTCGGCGGGCACGCCGACCCCGGCGAGGGCGACCCGGCGGCCGTCGCCCGCCGCGAGGCGCAGGAGGAGACCGGGCTCACCGACCTGGCGCCGTTCCCCGACCGGGAGGCGTACCGCCTGGTGCACGTCGTGGTGGTCCCCGTCCCTGCCGGTCGGGGGGAGCCCGCGCACGAGCACGCCGATCTCCGCTACCTGCTCGCCACCGGGGCCCCGGACGACGTGGTGCCCGAGTCGGCCGCCGCGGGCCTGCGCTGGCTCAGCCTGGACGCGGCCCACTCGGTGGCCCGCGAGGAGAACCTGCGAATCACCCTGGGTCGGGCCGGCGTCATCCTGGGTCGGGCAGGCGACCGGGGGTACGGTCGGCGGCCGTGACCCGTCTCTACACCGGCAAGGGCGACGACGGAACCACGGGGCTGCTGTTCGGCGGCCGCGTGCCCAAGGACTCGCCCCTGCCCCGGGCCTGCGGGGCGGTCGACGAGGCCCAGGCCGTGATCGGGCTGGCCCGCTCGTCCGCGGAACGCGGCGGCGACGTCGACCTCGCCCTGACCCAGGTGTGCCGGGACCTGTGGGTGCTCATGGCCGAACTGGCCACCCTCCCCGAGAACCGGCCCAAGCTCACCGACGACCAGACCCGGGTGTCGCCCGCGATGCTGGCCGGGCTCGAGGCGATGGTCGACGAGCTGGGGGCCCGGTTCGAGTCGCCCGCCCAGTTCGTGGTGCCGGGCCAGACGCCGCTGGCGGCCCAGCTCGATCTGGCCCGCACGGTCGTCCGGCGGGCTGAGCGGGAGGCCGTGGCGGCGGCCGCCGACGACTCGCTCGTGGTGCCGTACCTCAACCGGTTGTCGTCGCTGCTGTGGGTCCAGGCCCGGTGGGTCGAGGGCGAGCACCTCCTGTCCCGGGACGTCGGGCCGGCCCGGGACGGCTGACGGCTCCTGGCCCGCCCTGGCTCGCCGGCCGACGGCCCAGGCCAGGCCCCCGTACCCTGGGGCGCATGTCGATCGCCATCGAGCTGACCCGTACCCCCGAACGGCCCGGCGGTGGGGGCCTCGACGCCACGGGCCTGGGGGTGTTCGCCGACCGGCTGGCGGAGGGCGAGGCTCCGGCGGGGGTCGATCCCGGCTTCCTCGCCACGCAGGGATTCACCGGCAAGCCGGGCGAGTCCTGCGTGGTGCCGGGCGAGTCCGGGCACGTCATCGTGGCGCTCGGCCTGGGTCCCGCAGCCGAGACGACGGTGGCGACCTACCGCCGGGCCGGGGCGGCCCTGGCCCGGGCCACGACCCGCCAGGCCCACCTGGCGCTCGACCTGCTGGACGGCGTGCCCGGCCACCTCGAGCGCCCGGCGGTGGCGCAGGCGGTGGCCGAGGGCGTCCTGCTCGGCGCCTACCGGTACACCGCGCTCAAGTCGGACCCGGAGCCCCACCACGTCGAGTCGCTCACCGTGGTCGGCCGGGGCGGCAAGCGGGTGGAGGCCACGCTGGCGCGGGGCCGGGCGGTCGCCGGGGCCGTGTGCCTGGCCCGGGACCTCGTGAACCAGCCCGGCGGCACGCTGACGGCATCGGCCTTCGCGACCCGGGCGGAGGAGGTGGGGGCGCTGCGCCACTTCGCCGTCGAGGTGTGGGACAAGGACAGGATCGCCGAGGAGGAGCTGGGCGGGCTGCTGGGCGTCAACCGGGGCTCGGCCGAGGAGCCACGGTTCGTGAAGCTGGCCTGGGACCCGCCGGCGGGGACCCGGTCCCGGGGCACGGTCGCGCTGGTGGGCAAGGGCATCACCTTCGACTCGGGCGGGCTGTCGCTCAAGCCGGCCGACTCGATGATCGGCATGAAGGGCGACATGGCCGGCGCCGCCGCCGTGCTGGCCACGTTCTCGGCTCTCGACGCCGTGCGCCCGCCGGTGTCGGTGCGGGGCTATCTGCCGCTCACCGACAACATGCCCGGCGGTGACGCCACCCGGGTGGGCGACGTGCTGCGCATCCGCAACGGCAAGACCGTCGAGGTGCTCAACACCGACGCCGAGGGCCGGCTGGTGCTGGCCGACGCCCTGGCCATGGCGAGCGAGGACCGGCCTGACGCCGTGGTCGACCTGGCCACGCTCACGGGCGCCTGCATGGTGGCGCTGGGCATGAAGATGGCCGGCCTCATGGGCAGCCACGAGGGTTTCGTCGACCAGGTGCGGGCCGCAGCCGAGGCCGAGGCGGAGCCGGTGTGGCCCCTGCCGTTGCCGCCGGACCTCCGCCGCGAGATCGACTCCGAGGTGGCCGACATGAAGAACGTGGCCAGCGCCCGCTGGGCCGGGGCGCTGATCGCCGGCGTGTTCCTGCAGGAGTTCGTCGGCGAGGGCATCCCCTGGGCCCACCTCGACATCGCCGGCCCGGCCGACGCCGCCGAGGACGACGGCGAGACCCGCAAGGGGGGCACCGGCTTCGGCGTCCGCACCCTGCTCCGCCTGCTCGCCGAGTTCCGCAAGCCGTCCGCCGGCTAGTGGCCTCCCCCGGCTCGCGACCATGATGGCGCCATGGCGAAGCAGGGCAGCGCCCGGTCCCGGCGGCTGCGGGCATGGCTCCTCGAGCAGGTCGCCGCGCCCCGGGAGATCCGCTCGGCCCGCACGAGAGGGCCCATCGTGGCCGACCTCCTGCCCAAGGGAGGGGTCGGCGCCGAGCTCGGTGTCTTCAAGGGGCGCTTCTCCCCCGTGCTGCTGCGGGCCAGCGAGGCCGAGCGGCTCCTCCTGGTGGATCCCTGGTACCTCCTCACCCCCGAGTGGCACTGGGGGGTCGGCGACCGCAGCACCGTGAACGCCGTCCGCCGGATCCTCCAGCGCTTCCGCACCGAGATCGAGGCCGGCCGGGTCGAGGTGCACGTGGGGAACGACCTGGACGTGCTCCGGGGCATGGCCGACCACAGCCTCGACTGGGCCTACCTCGACTCCTCCCACGCCTACGAGCACACCGTGGAGGAGCTCGCCCTGCTCGATCGGAAGGTCAGGCCGGGCGGGGTGATCGCCGGCGACGACTGGCGACCCGACCCCGACCACCCCCACCATGGCGTCTACCGAGCCGTGACGGAGTTCCTCCAGGCGAACGCGTACGAGCTGCGGTATGCCGATGCCGGCAACCGGCAGTGGGCCATCTCCCGAGGCCGCTCGCCGGCGCACCACTAGTGGGGTGGCCCGGCTCACCGGCCGGGGTCAGTACCCGGTGTCGCGCCGCTCGTAGCCGATCACGCCCAGTCCCACGAGCCCGGCCGCCACCGCGGTCAGCACCACCAGGGGCAGGGCGGCGAACTCCGCCGCCGGCATGGCCGGCACGTGCTGGAACGGCGACAGCTCGACGACCCAGGCCGGCAGGTCGAGCAGCTCGCCCAGCAGCCCGACCACGAAGCACAGCGCCAGGACGCCCCACGTCACCGCCACCGCTCGGGGCGCCAGCCCGTGGAGCGCGAGGCCCACGCCGATCAGCACCCAGGTGGCGGGCGCGAAGGCCACGGCCGCCCCCACCAGCTCGGGGACCGAGGACAGGTCGCCGATCGACAGGCCGTAGGCCAGCCCCATCCCCAGCCCCGCGGCCGCCAGCACGAGCACGGTGCCGAGCGCCGCCAGCGCCAGGTGCGACCCGAACCACCGCCCGCGCGACATGGCGGTGGCCAGCAGCTGCTCGGCGGTGCCGCCCGTCTCCTCGCTCCGGAGCCGCAGCACCGACGCGACCGAGAACCCGGCGCCGATCAGCGCCACCATGAGCAGCGAGGTGGCGAAGAACGAGTCGGTGAGGCTGCCGCCGGCCTGGGCGATCATCGCCTCCACGTCGGCGTTGTCGCCCACCAGGTCGCCCACGTCCTTGCCCAACGACCCGTAGGCCACGCCGGTCACCGCCAGGCCGAGCGTCCAGCCGATCAGGCTGGCCCGCTGCAGCCGCAGCACCAGCCCCCACGGCCGGCCCAGCCAGCGTGACCCCGCCGGCGCCCCGGGCCGGGGTGCGACCAGCCCGCCGCCCAGGTCCCGCCGGGTCAGCAACGCGTAGGCGACGGCCACGAGCGCGACACTGGCCGCGGCCATCAGCCCGAGCGGCCACCAGCGCTCGCCCGCGTAGGGCCGCACCGACTGGGCCCAGCCCATCGGCGACAGCCAGCTCAGCGCGCCGCTGCCGATGTCGCCCACGGCCCGCACGATGTAGGCGCCGCCGAGCAGTGCACCGGTGATGCCGTAGGAGGCGCGGTTGTGCTCGGTCACCTGGGCGGTCACCGCCGTGACGCTGGCGAACACGATGCCGAACCCCGCCATCGCCGCCCCGAAGGCGATCGAGCCGCCGAGAGGCAGGTCCTGGCTCCGCATCACGAGGGTGATGAGCGCGCCCACGACCGTCACCGCCGCCCCGGCCACGATCAGGGCCGCGGTGACCGGCGCGTTGCGGCCGAGCACGGTGGCCCGGATCAGCTCGGTCCGGCCCGCCTCCTCGTCGGCCCGGGTGTGCCGGCCGACCAGGAACATGCCCATGAGCCCCATGACGACGTAGCCGAAGCTGCCGACCTGGAACACGATCTGGCCGCCCATGGTGTCGATGCCGTAGGTGGGGCCGTTGAGGGCGGTGACGGCGGCGTTGTCGTACATCGGCTGGGCCGCCGCGTCGAGGTCGGCCTGGGTGGAGTAGAGGCCCTTGGTGCTGGCGGCCGTGGCCCACACCAGCAGGACGATCCCGAGGACCCACACCGCCAGCCGGACGCGGTCCAGGCGCAGCAGGAAGCGGACGAGCACGCCGGTGCCGGCGAAGGTCACCCTGCCGCCTCCCCGTGCCCGCCGCCCGAGCCGGTGGACGCGGCGGCCGGCTCGCCGCCGCCCTCGAGCTCGGTCAGCTCGTCGCCGTAGTGGCGGAGGAACAGCTCCTCCAGCGTGGGGGGCTGGCTCGCGAGGCTGCTCACGCCCCGCCCGGCGAGGTAGCGCACCACGTCGCCGAGCCGAGCGGTGTCGACGTCGAACGACGCCCGGTTGCCGTCGATCTTCGGGTCGTGGACCCCTGGCAGGTCGGCGAGCCCGTCGAGGGGCTCGGCGGCCTCGACAGCCACGGACGTGCGGGTCAGGTGACGGAGCTCGACCAGGGTCCCGCTCTCGACCGTGCGCCCCGCCCGGATGATGCTCACCCGGTCGCACAAGGCCTCGACCTCGGCCAGGATGTGGCTCGACAAAAGGACCGTGCGCTGCCGGCCGGCCACGATCTCGCGCACCGTGTCCTGGAAGACGGTCTCCATCAGCGGGTCGAGCCCCGCCGTGGGCTCGTCGAGGATCAGCAGCTCGGCGTCCGACGCCAGAGCGGCCACCAGCGCCACCTTCTGGCGGTTGCCCTTGGAGTAGGTGCGGGCCTTCTTGCGGGGATCGAGGTCGAACCGGTCGAGCAACTGCTCGCGCCGGCGCCGGTCGAGCCCGCCCCGCAGCCGCCCCAGCAGGTCGATCACCTCGCCGCCGGTCAGGTTCGGCCAGAGGTTCACCTCGCCCGGCACGTACGCCAGGCGGCGGTGGAGGGCCACGGCGTCGCGCCAGGGGTCGCCGCCGAGCAGCCGGGCGGTGCCGGCGTCGGCCCGCAGCAGCCCCAGCAGGACGCGGATGGTGGTGGTCTTGCCGGCGC
>DASSUD010000350.1:0-7571 GCA_035707385.1 Acidimicrobiales bacterium | reverse complement strand
TGGGCCGCCGGTTCGGCGGGTCCGCCCACCGGTGAGCACTGGGCTGCCGGTTCGGCGGGTCCGCCCACCGGTGAGCACTGGGCTGCCAGTTCGGCGGGTCCGCCCACCGGTGAGCACTGGGCCGCGGGCCGGACCACGGGTGAGCACTTCGCGGCGGGCGGCCCGCCCATCGGCGAGCACTGGGCGCCGGGCCCGCCGGCGGGCGAGCACCGGCGGCGCGGTGGTCCGCCGACCGGCGAGCACCCGGTCGGGCGTCCCGCCGACGACCCGTGGGCGGCGCTGGCGCCGCCGGAGGCCGACCACTGGCCCGCACCGGCCCCGCCGCCCGCCGGCGGTGCCGGCGACTGGCCGGGCCCGCCTCCCACCAGCGGCGAGATGCGCCATGCGGCCGACGCAGCCGGCTGGCCCTCCGGCCCGGACGCCTGGCCGTCCCCGCCCGCCGTGGGCGTGCCCGGGTGGGCGCCCCCCGGCCCCGCCGCCGGCGTGGCCGCGTCGTGGGCGGCCGGCATGTCCGACGACCGGCCGGCCGAGCCCGAGCCGCCGCTGCCCGCGGTCGACCCCGAGACGGGGCTGTGGACCGCCAAGTTCCTGCGCGACCGCCTGGCCTCCGAGCGGGCCCGGTCCGGGCGGTCCCGCAGGCCGTTCTCGCTGGTGCTGGTGCAGGTGCCGGACGGCCCGCTGGCCGCGCTGCCGTACCGGCGCCAGCTCACCCTGCTGCGCGAGCTGGGCTACCAGTTCGTGGCGGGCGGCGTGGTCGACCACCTCGTGCACGTCCCCGATCGGGAGCAGCACTGGTTCGCCGTGATCCTGCCGGACACCGACCGCTCGGGCGCCCAGGTGCTCGAGCGGCGCCTGCGCCTCGGCATCGGGGGCTACCTGTCGAGCCGGGGCCTGCGCCTGGCCGACCTGCAGAGCGCCTCGCTCACCGCCCCCGACGACGACCCGGCCATGGGCGCCATCTGGGACGCCCTGATCGGTCCCGACGAAGCCGACGACCCCGCCTTCGCCCACGACCGCTAGGTCCCGGAAGGCCCGTCCCGCGCGCTACCGTGGGCGAATCACATCGCTGTGATTTGTCCACAGGAATCTCCACAGGAATCTGTGGACAAGGCGAGGGTCGAGCCCACGAGCGGAGGGAGTGGACCGGGTGACGGGTCGAGGCAGCTTCACCCACCTCCACGTCCACACCGAGTACTCGATGCTCGACGGCGCGGCGCGGATCGGCGAGGTCGTCGGCGCCGCCGTGGCCGACGGCCAGCCCGCGATCGGCATCACCGACCACGGGAACATGTACGGCATCCTCGACTTCTACAAGGAGTGCCGCCGCCAGGGCGTCAAGCCCATCCTCGGCACCGAGGCCTACATGGCCCACGACTCCCGCCACGAGCGGCCGGCCCGGCGGGGGCGGGTCGACGACACCGGCGGCGACGCCGACGGCGGCAAGAAGCTCTACTACCACCTCACGCTGCTGGCCGAGGACGACACCGGCTACCGCAACCTCATCCAGCTGGCCAGCCGCGCCTTCATGGAGGGCTACTACTACAAGCCCCGGGTCGACTGGGAGACCCTGGCCGACCACGCCGAGGGCCTGATCGCCACCACCGGCTGCCTGGGCGGGCACGTGCTCCAGTCGCTGCTGCAGGGCGACATGGAGGGGGCGGTGGCCAAGGCGGGCCGCCTCCAGGACATCTTCGGGCGGGACAACCTGTTCGTGGAGATCCAGGACCACGGCATCGCCGAGCAGCACAAGACCAACCCCCAGCTGCTGGAGATCGCCAGGCGCATCGGCGCCCCGCTGCTCGCCACCAACGACAGCCACTACGTGCGCCGCGAGGACGCGGTCGCCCACGACGCCCTGCTGTGCGTCCAGACCGGGTCGCTGATGAGCGACCCCAACCGGTTCAAGTTCCACGGCGACGACCACTACCTCAAGACCGCGGCCGAGATGCGCTCGCTGTTCGACGAGGTGCCCGAGTCGTGCGACAACACGCTGTGGATCGCGGAGCGGGCGAACGTCGAGATCGACTTCGGCAAGCCCCAGCTGCCGAACTTCCCCCTGCCCGAGGGGTTCACCGGCGACGGCGACTACCTGCGCCACCTCACCTTCGCGGGGGCGAAGGAGCGCTGGGGCGCCGACCTGCCCGACGAGGTGACCGAGCGCCTGGCCTACGAGCTGCGGGTCATCGAGGACATGGGGTTCAGCTCCTACTTCCTCATCGTGTGGGACCTGATCGCCCACGCCCGCCGGTCGGGCATCCGGGTGGGCCCGGGCCGGGGGAGCGCGGCGGGGTGCGCGGTGGCCTACTGCCTGCGCATCACCGACCTCGACCCGATCCGCTACGACCTGCTGTTCGAGCGCTTCCTCAACCCGTCCCGCATCTCGATGCCCGACATCGACATGGACTTCGACTCCCGCTACCGGGACGAGATGATCCGCTACGCGGCCGAGCGCTACGGCCGTGACCACGTCGCCCAGATCGTCACCTTCTCCACCATCAAGGCCCGGGCCGCGGTGCGCGACGCCGCCCGGGTGCTCGGCCATCCCTACGGGGTGGGCGACCGGGTGGCCAAGGCGATGCCCCCGCTGATCATGGGGCGGGACACGCCGCTGTACGCGTGCCTGGAGCCGCACCCGAAGTACGAGGACGGCTACAAGATGGCCGGCGAGCTGCGGGAGATGTACGAGGCCGACCCCGACACCCGCCAGGTCATCGACGTGGCCAAGGGGCTGGAGGGCCTGCGCCGCCAGGACGGCATCCACGCCGCCGCGGTGGTCATCACCAAGGAGCCGCTCACCGAGTACCTGCCCATCCAGCGCAAGCCCGAGAACGGCGCCGCCCCCGAGGACTCCCCGGTCGTCACCCAGTACGAGATGCACGGGGTGGAGGAGCTGGGCCTGCTCAAGATGGACTTCCTTGGCCTGCGCAACCTCGACGTCATCAGCGACACGCTCGACGTCATCCGCGAGACCCGGGGCATCGAGCTCGACATCGACGACGTCCCCCTGGACGACCCCCGGACCTACGAGCTGCTGGGCCGGGGCGACAGCATCGGCGTGTTCCAGCTCGAGGGCGGCCCCATGCGGGCCCTCATCCGCTCGCTGCAGCCCACGTGCTTCGAGGACGTGGCCGCCCTGGTGGCCCTCTACCGGCCGGGCCCCATGGCGGCCAACATGCACAACGACTACGCGGACCGCAAGAACGCCCGCAAGCCGGTCACCTACCTCCACGCCGACGCCGAGGACATCCTGGGCGACACGTGGGGGCTGATGATCTACCAAGAGGGCGTCATGCGGATCGCCCAGAAGTTTGCGGGCTACTCGCTGGCCGAGGCCGACAACCTCCGGAAGGCCTGTCTGCCCAGGGGCACGCGCATCCTCACCAAGTCCCGCGGCTACGTGCCCATCGAGCGGGTCATGCGGCTGGCCGACCGGCGGGTGCACACGATCGACACGACGTCCGGCACCAGCCGCCACGAGGCGGTGGACGACGTCTGGTCGGTCGGCGTCAGGCCCGTCTACCGCCTCACCACGTCGACCGGATACACGATCGAGGCCACCGACAACCACCCGTTCCTCGTCGACGGCGAGTGGCGGGACCTCGGTCGCATCCGCCCGGGTGACCTCGTCGGCGTCGCCCGCCGCACCCGCACCGACGGCGGCAGCAAGGTCAGCGACGCCGAGGTCGACCTGGCGGCCCTGCTGATCTCGGAGGGCCACACGCCCGACGTCCGCCGCGGTCGCCGGCGGGCGGGTCATTTCACCACCAGCGACCCGGAGCTGGTCGCCGCCTTCCGCCGGGCGTTCGAGGCTCACTTCGGGTACCCGCACGCGCGGGACGGCGAGACGGCCGGCGTGACCCGGCTCCGGCTGGCTCCCGATGAGCTGCTGGCCCTGGCGCCCGACATCGGCACCCTGGGACCGGCGGGCGACAAGGACATCCCGTTCCGCCTGGTCAACGCCCCGCTGCCCCGCGTGGAGCGGTTCCTGGGCCTGTACTTCTGTGCGGGCGGGTGGGCCGACCGCTCGGGCGCCCACTTCGCGGCGAAGAGCCGGATGGTGGGCCTCGGCCTCAAGCGGATGCTGCTGCGCTGCGGGATCCTCTCCAGCCTGGGTTCCCGCCGGGTCGCCGGCCACGGCACCCACTGGTCGCTGTCGATCGCCGACAAGGGCCAGGCCAAGGCGTTCGCCCGCCTGGTCGAGCCCCACCTGACCGACCGGAAGTCGGCCAAGGTCGAGCGCTGGCTGGTGGAGTGGGACGGGCGGGCCAGTGCCACGGGCATCGGCATCCCGGCCAGCTTCCTCACCGAGGAGCTGGAGCGCCGGCGCCGCGTCACCGGCACGACGTCCCCCCGGCTCGGTGTCGACCCCGGCGGGGACGGCAGGTGCCGCGTGCTGCGCCCCGACACGCTGTCGGGCCTGCTGTGCTCCGAGCGGCTGGAGGACCTCCGCACCGGCGACCTGGTGTGGGACACGGTGCGGTCGGTCTCCTACGTCGGCGAGGTCGAGTGCTTCGACTTCCAGATGGCCGACCCCGAGCACCCCTACGCGGTGGTCGAGGACTTCCTCGTCCACAACTGCGGGAAGAAGGACCGCGCCCTCATCGCCAAGGAGCGGGCGAAGTTCACGGCCGGGTGCGAGGCCAACGGCTACGGGGCCGAGCTGGGCACGCAGTGGTTCGACATCATCGAGCCCTTCGCCGACTACGCGTTCAACAAGTCGCACAGCTTCGGCTACGGCTTCGTGGCCTACCAGACCGCCTACCTCAAGGCGAACTACCCGGCCGAGTACCTGGCCGCCCTGCTGACCAGCGTCAAGTCCAGCCTGGAGAAGGCGGCCGTCTACCTGGCCGAGTGCCGGACCATGGGCATCGCCGTCGAGGTGCCCGACATCAACCGGTCGGAGTCCGACTTCACCCCGATGGTCGCCGGCGACAGCCTGCGCATCGTCTTCGGGTTGTCCGCGGTGCGGAACGTGGGCGAGGGGCTGGTCTCCCACATCGTGGCCGAGAGGGAGGCGCACGGGCCCTACACCGACTTCTACGACTTCTGCCAGCGGGTCGACACCCAGGTCCTCAACAAGCGGACGGTGGAGTCGCTGATCAAGGCGGGGGCCTTCGACGACCTCGGCCACCCCCGCAAGGGCCTGCTGGCCGTGTTCGAGCAGATCGTCGACCACACCCTGGCCCGCCGGCGCGAGCGGGACATGGGCATCATGACGCTGTTCGGCGACGCCGCCGAGGGCGGGGGTGACGACTTCGAGCGGACCGCCATCCCCGACGTCGAGTTCGGCAAGCGGGACCGGCTCGCCTTCGAGAAGGAGATGCTGGGCCTCTACGTCAGCGATCACCCCCTGCTGGGGGCGGAGGCGGCGCTGGCGCGGCGCTCCGACGTCAGCATCGACGAGCTGTCCGACCTGGAGGACGGGGCGCTCAAGTCGGTGGGCGGCGTCATCACCAACCTCCAGCGCAAGTGGACCCGCAAGGGCGATCTCATGGCCGTGTTCACGCTGGAGGACCTGCGCTCGTCGGTCGAGGTGATGGTCTTCCCCCGCACCATGACCGAGCACGGCCTCAAGCTGGCCGACGACGCCGTGGTGGTGGTCAAGGCCCGGGTCGACACCCGCGACGACGCGCCCAAGCTCATCGCCCAGTCCATCGACCTGGTCGACGTCGGCGAGGGCACGGCCGCCGAGCCGCTGCGGGTTCGGGTGCCGCCGGCGCTGCTGTCCGAGGCCACCGTCGCCCACCTCAAGTCCGTGCTGGCCGACCACCCGGGCGCCGCGCCGGTGCTGCTGCACCTCGGCGAGCGCCAGGTGGTCCGCCTGCCCGACCAGTGGAACGTCGACACGTCGAACGGCCTCCTGGGCCGGCTCCGGGAGGCCCTGGGACCGGGCGCCATCGTCTCGTGACCTCGCGCGGCGCGCGCTTGTTCGGCTACCCGAGTTGCACTGGCCGTGCGGTTTGACTGGACTAGTAGCTCAGTGTCGTCGCAGAACGGGGGCAGCACAGGAGATGTCGATAGCCGTAGACACCAAGGACTGCACAGCGCTCAGCGACGCGGAGATGGTCGAGATGGCCGACCTGTGTGCCGAGGGTCCCCACGGCCACGAGGTCGGGACGCTGTCGAAGCAGGCCGAGGCGTGGGTCCTGGTCACCCAGGCCCGTGAGGAGTCCAAGCTCAAGGGTTTCGCGTTCTGCACGCTCGAACGCATCGGCGGTACGCCCTGCGTCCTGATCGGCCTGGCATCGGTCCGCCGCACGGCCAAGCGGGACACCGTGCTGCGGGCCCTCGTCCAGGACCTGCTCCGGCGGGCCGTCCTGGCCTTCCCCGACGAGGACGTCCTGGTGTCGGCACGATTCAGCCAGCCGGGCGGGTTCGACGCCCTCCGGTCGCTCAACGACATCGTCCCCCGGGCCGGCCACCGGGCCTCGGGCGAGGAGCGGGCGTGGGGCGGGCGCCTGGCCAAGCGCTACGGCATCGAGACCAGCGCCTACGACCAGCGGGCGTTCGTGGCCCGGGGCGACGGCAGCGGCCACGCCCCGGTGTTCGACCACGAGACCCTGCGGCCCGAGCAGATCGACGCCGAGGTGGTCGGTCGCTTCGAGGATCTGCACGCCGAGAAGGGCGACAGCCTGATCGCCTTCGGCTGGGCGATGGAGGAAGAGCTGCGCAAGCTCGCCTGACCGGGACCCGGTCCCGGTGGAGCTGAGCGACGCGGTCCGCCGCCGGCGCATGGTGCGGGCCTTCGCGGCCCGCCCCGTCGAGCCCGCGCTGGTGGACCGGCTGGTGGACCTGGCCCGCCGGGCGCCGTCGGCCGGCAACACCCGGCCGTGGGCCTTCGTGGTCCTGGAGGGCGCCGACACCGCCCGGCTGTGGGACGTGACCCTGCCGCCCGCCCGCCGGGCCTCGTTCCGGTGGCAGGGCCTGCTGGCGGCCCCGGTGGTCGTCGTGCCGCTGGTGGAGCCGGCCGCCTACCCCCGGCGCTACGCCGAGGCCGACAAGGCCGCCACCGGCCTCGGGTCGGGCGTGGGGGCCTGGGGCGTGCCGTACTGGTGGGTCGACGGCGGCATGGCCGTCCAGACGCTGCTGCTGGCCGCCACCGACGCCGGGTTGGGTGCGCTGTTCTACGGGCTGTTCGAGCACGAGGCCGCCGCCCTGGCCGCGTTGGGCGTGCCGGAGGGTTGGCGGGCGCTCGGCGCGGTGGCGCTCGGCTGGCCGGCGGGCGAGGCCGGCCCGCCGGGCCGCTCGGCCGGCCGACCGGCCCCGCCCCGGGAGGCGGTCGTGCACCGGGGTGGCTGGTCCCGGCAGACCTGACAGCACGTCAGATAGCGTCCGCCCGTGGACCTGGAGACCGCCATCGAGCTCGGGGAGACCACCAACGAGCGGGTCGTGCTGCGGCGCCGGCCCGTCGGGTTGCTGGAGCCGGACGACGTCGAGCACCAGTCCGGCGTCCCGCTGGGAGACCTCGACGACGGCGAGGCCCTGGTGGCGGTCGAGTGGATCGGCATCGACGCCACCGTCCGCACCTGGCTGTCCCAGGCCGAGGGCTACCTGCCCGCGGTCGAGATCGG
>DASSUD010000349.1:0-11896 GCA_035707385.1 Acidimicrobiales bacterium | reverse complement strand
ATCTACGTGCGGGACGGCCCGGTGTGGACCTCCGCCGGGGTCACCGCCGGCATGGACCTGGCCCTCGCCCTGGTGGAGGACGACCTCGGCGGCACCCTGGCGCTGGAGGTGGCCCGCCAGCTCGTCCTGTTCACCCAGCGGGCCGGCGGCCAGTCGCAGTTCAGCGCCCAGCTCACCGTGCCCCGGGCCGAGCGCCAGCCGCTGCGGGCCGTCCTGGCGCACGTCGAGGACAACCTCGACGCCGACCTGTCGGTGCCGGCGCTGGCGCGGCGGGCCGCCATGAGCCCCCGCTCCTTCGCCCGCGCCTTCCGGGCCGAGCTCGGCACCACCCCGGCGGCCTACGTGCAGTCGGTGCGGGTCGAGGCGGCCCGGCGCCTGCTGGAGACGACGGCCGGGTCCACCGCCGAGGTGGCCCGCACCTGCGGGTTCGGCACGGTCGAGACCATGCACCGGGCGTTCCGCCGCACGGTGCACACCACCCCCGCCCAGTACCGGCGGCACTTCGCCGTCACCGCCTGACCGGCGCGACGGCCCGACCAAGGAGAGCACCGTGCTCATCGCCATCCCCCTCTTCGACCGCTTCACCGCCCTCGACGCCGTCGGTCCCTACGAGGTGCTGTCCCGCCTGCCGGGCGCCGAGGTCACCTTCGTGGGCGAGCAGACCGGCCCGGTCCGCACCGACACCGCCATGCTGGCCCTCACCATCGACGCCCGCCTCGACGAGGTGGAGGCGCCCGACATCGTGGTGGTACCCGGCGGCCCCGGGACCCGGGCCATGCTCGAGCCCGGCCCCCTGCACGCCTGGCTGGCCCGGGTGCACGAGACGACGCAGTGGACCACGTCGGTGTGCACGGGTTCGCTCATCCTCGGGACCGCGGGCATCCTCGACGGGCTGGACGCCACCACCCACTGGGCGGCGCTGGGCGAGCTGGCCCCGCTGTGCGCCGAGGCGGTCGGCGACCGCCGGATCGTCGCGCAGGGCAAGGTCGTGACCGCGGCGGGCGTGTCGGCCGGCATCGACATGGCCCTGTGGCTGGCGGCCCGGCTGGCGGGCGACGACGTGGCCAAGGCCATCCAGCTGGGCATCGAGTACGACCCCCAGCCGCCGTTCGACGCGGGCTCGGTGGCCAAGTCCGACCCCGCCACGGTCGAGCTCCTGGCCGCCATGGTCATGGACCGGGCCGGCTGAACCCTTCCGGCGGAGTCACGCCGTGTTGGCCTCCCGGGCGGGGCCGGCGCCGGTGAAGCGGGTGCCGGGCGGGTCGACCGCCCACGGGGCGTCACCCTCCCAACGGTCGTCGTAGACCACCTCCCGCAGCGGCAGGCGCCGGACCGGGCCGTGGCGCCCCTCGGGCACCCCCAGCGTGACGGTGGCCGCGATGACCACGTCGTCGGGGATGCCCAGCGCGGCGTGCAGCTCCGCGTCCACGAACCCGTGCCACATGGACAGCACACCGCCGTAGCCCAATGCCCGGGCGGCCAGCAGGAGGTTCTGGCACGCCGGGTACACCGACCCGCCCTCGGAGATGTGGGGCTGCCGCCAGCGCCGGACGCAGGCCAGCACCACCACCGGCGTCCGCTCGAAGTTGTCGACGTAGTGCTGCACGGCCCGGGCGGCCCGGGCCTTGGGGGACAGGGGGTCGGCGCCCGAGCCCCTGTCGAAGCCGTGGCCGGTCCGCTTGGCGCCCCAGCCGTCCCGGAAGGCCCGGCCCAGGATGGCCTTGGCCTCGCCCGCGCCCGGACCGTCCCGCAGCACCAGGAACCGGGCCGGCTGGCGGTTCGACCCCGACGGGGCCCGGGTGGCGTGCCACAGGATGCTGGCCAGGTCGTCGTCGGGGATCGGATCGGGCCGGTACCGGCGGATGGCCCGGGTGGTGGCGATGCCGTCGAGCAGGTCCATGGCGTCTCCGGTGTCTCGTGTCAGTCGTCGGGGGTGACCACGGCCCGCCCCCGCAGCGCGCCCGCCTCCAGGGCGGCGTAGGCGTCGGCCACCCGGGCGAGCGGGAAGACCTCCACCTCGCTGCGGATGCGTCCGGCCTCGGCCAGCGCCACCACGGCGGTGACGTCGGCGATCGACGAGCCCTGGAAGGTGAACACGTCCGCGTCCCGCGGCAGCCCGCCGAACCACGGCCTCCGCAGTGTGCCGCCGGCCGCCCCCACCAGCCCGAAGGCCCCGTACGGGCGGACCGCGGCCACCCCCGCGGCGATGGTGGCGTCGGTGCCCACCAGGTCGAGCACGGCGCCCGCGGTCCCGGGCCCGGCCGCCTCCCGGACCTCGGCCACGGCCTCGTGGGCGCCCAGGTCGACCGCCACGGCCCGGCGGGCGGGGTTGGTGTCCACCGCCACGACCCGCACTCCCGGGGCCAGGGCGCGCAGGAGCTGGACCGCGAACGCGCCCAGCCCCCCGGCGCCCACCACCACGGCGACCTCGCCGTCCTCCAGCCGGGGGGCGGCCCGGGCCACGGCGTGGTGGGAGGTGGCGCCGGCGTCGGTCAGCGGTCCCGCCACCAGCGGGTCGAGCCGGCCCAGGCGGACGAGGCCCCGAGGCGCCGGGGCCACCACGTAGCGGGCCAGCCCGCCGTCGCGGCCGTAGCCCCGGCCGGCCAGGCCGTGGGGACAGGCGCTGTCGCGGCCCCGCCGGCAGGCCGGGCACTCGCCGCACGAGGCCGGGGACACCAGCGCCACCGCCTCGCCCGCGGCGAAGCCCTCGACCCCCGGGCCCACGGCGGCGATGCGGCCGCCGACCTCGTGGCCCAGGGTGAAGGGCAGGGACCAGCCGAGCGCCCCGGCGATCTCGGCGGGCATCGCCGCCATCGTCACGTCGGAGTGGCACAGGCCGTTGCCGGACACCTCCACGAGCACCTCGCCGGGCCCCGGCTCGGGGACGGGGGCGTCGGTCAGGCGGGGCGGCTCGCCCCACGCCACGATCCGGTACGCCGTCATGATGGCCCCCACGGCGCCCATCGTGGCATCAACGGCGCCCGCGCCGGGTAAGCAGGGCGAGTGCCGGAGGCTCCCTTCACCCACGGCGTGGCCAGCTTCGACCCCACCGCCGCATCCGTCCTGTTGTGGACCCGGGCGCTCGGCGCCGGGCGCGTGCGCTGGCGGATCGCTCCCGCCGAGGGCGGCCCGCTGGTGGCCGAGGGGGAGGTGGACGTGGACCCGGGCGCCGACCACTGCGTGACGGTGATCGTCGACGGCCTCGACACCGACACCCGCTACTCGTACTGGTTCGAGGCCGGGACCACGCGCTCGCCCACGGGCCGGACCCGCACGCTGCCGGCCGGCGGGCGGGCCCCGTTCCGCATGGCCGTGGTGTGCTGCGGTGACTACTCGCGGGGTCACTTCACCGCCTACCGGTCCGCGGCCGACGCCGACGTCGACCTCGTCCTGCACGTGGGCGACTACATCTACGAGACCCGGGGCAAGGGCAGCGTGCGGGAGGCGCTGCCCGACCACGAGGTCCTGTCCCTCGACGACTACCGCACCCGCTACGCCCAGGCCCGGGCCGACGCCGACCTGTTGTACCTGCACCAGCGCCACCCCGTCGTGGCCATCTGGGACGACCACGACATCGCCGACAACGCCTGGCGCCACGGCGCCAAGCACCACGACCCCAACGAGCACGGGCCGTGGGAGGACCGGCTGCAGGCCGCGGCCAGGGCCCACCAGGAGTGGCTACCGGGCCGGCTCACCGACCCCGACGACCTGCTCCGGGTGTACCGGTCGTTCACCGTCGGCGACCTGGCCGAGGTGGTGCTCATGGACACCCGCATCATCGGCCGGGACGTCCAGGCCGACGAGGAGGCGTCGCTGCCCTACGACGACCCGGGCCGGTCCCTGCTGGGCGACGATCAGCGGGCCTGGGCGCACGACCGCGTCCGGGACAGCTCCCGGCCCTGGTGCCTGCTGGTGTCGGGCGTGGTGCTCAACCGGATGGAGCTGCCGGTGGAGCGCGGCGCCAAGCTCGGCGAGCTGGCTCCCAGCGGCTACGCCGTCATCGGCGGGCAGGCCATGTGCACCGACGAGTGGGACGGCTACCCCGCCGAGCGGGAGGCGCTGGTGGGCGCGATCGCCGAGCGGGGCCCGGGGGTCGTGACGCTGTCGGGCGACGTCCACTCGGCGTGGGCGTTCGAGGGGCCCTGCGACGGGGACGGCTCGCCGGTGGCGGTCGAGTTCGTGGCCCCCTGCATCACGGCCACGCCCATGGCCCGCCAGCTGCCCCCCGGGTGGCGCAAGCTGCTGGGCAGGGTGGCCGAGCGGCTGCCCGAGGCCCGGTGGTTCGAGCTGGAGCACCACGGCTTCCTGCGCATGACGATCGAGGTGTCCGAGGCCCGGGCCGAGTGGCACTTCGTGGACACCGAGGACCCCGAGGCCCGCACCCAGGTCGCCGCCACCTGGCGCCACCCCCTCGACCGCCCGGGGCGGTTGGAGGAGGTGGCGACGCATACCGCGACGCCCCCCACGCAGCGCCGACGGCAACGCCGCCGGATCGCCGCCGCGGGTGGCCTGGCCGCGTTCGTGGCCTACCTCGGGGTGCTCCGGCGCCGTCGCCGAGGGCGCTGACCACGATTTGGCGGCGCATGCGCCGAGTACTCGGCGTGTGCGCCGCCAAATCGTGGAAACGCTTGCCGGTGCAAGCGTTTGTCAAGCGAGTTCCGAGCGCGATGGGGGACAACTGTCCTGTCCGCCGCCGCAAGCTGGAGGAATCCTGCCCATGAGACTCGGTGTCTCGCTCGCCCAGGTCGGCCGCCTCGCCGACCCGGCATCCGTGCGCTCGGTCGCCGTATCGGCCGAGCAGATCGGCTACTCGTCCCTGTGGGTGCGCGACCGCCTGCTGGCCCCCGTCAAGCCCCGATCGTCCAACTCGAACCTCCCCGGGGCCGAGCTGCCCCCCGAGTGGGCCACGTCGCTCGACCCCCTGAGCGTCCTGACCTACGCCGCCGCCGTGACCAGCCGCGTCCGGCTGGGGACGAGCGTGCTGGTGGCACCCTGGTACCGGCCCGCCCTGCTGGCCCGGTCGCTGGCCTCGCTCGACGTCCTCAGCGAGGGGCGCCTGACGGTGGGCCTGGGCCTCGGCTGGTCGCTCGACGAGTACGAGGCCGTCGGCGTGCCGATGCACGAGCGCGGCCGCCGCCTCGACGAGGTCCTCGACGTGCTCGACGCCTGCTGGGGCCCCGATCCGGTCGCCTACGACGGCCGCGACCTGCGGATCGCCCCCTCCCTCATGGGCCCCAAGCCGCTCCAGCGCCGGCGCCCGCCGGTGCTGCTGGCCGGCTACTCGCCCGCCGGGCTGGACCGGGTGGCGCGCCGGGCCGACGGCTGGAACCCCGTGGGCCTGCCGGTCGAGATGCTGGCGTCCCTGTGGACGACGGTCCGCGGCCTGGCCGCCGGCCACGGCAGGGACCCGGACGCGCTGGAGTTCGTGGTGCGGGCCAACATGCTGGTCAGCCCCACCCCCCTCGGCCCGGACCGCCCGTCGTACCACGGCACGATCGACCAGGTGGCCGCCGACGTGGACGCCACCCGCCGGGCCGGTGCCGACGAGATCGTGCTCGGCCTGTTCGGCGACCACTGCCTCAACGAGGCGCTCGAGCACTACGCCTGCGTGGCGGAGGCGGCCGAGCTCGTCCCCCTCGCCTAGTGGCAGCGCCCGGCGGCGCTCCCCAGCCGCCGGGCGCCGAGCCCCGACCGGCGTGGCGGCGGGTACCGAGAGGTCCCCGGTCAGTCGCTGAGCGGTACCCCCAGGTCCTCGGCGGCGGCACTGACCCGCCGGGCGATGCCGTGCGCGCCCTGGGCGGTGGCCAGCGCCACCGCCCGGCTCAGGAGGTCGGCGGCGGCGCCCTCGTCGCCCGCCGCCAGCCGGACACGGGCGTCGGCCTCCAGCACCAGCGGCTCCGCGAACCGCTCGCCGTAGGTCTCCAGCTCCTTGTAGGCGGCTGCCACGGCCTCGCGGGCGGCGTCGAGGCGCCCCGCCCCCACCAGCCCGATGGCCCGGGACACCTTGTAGACCACGACGCCCGTCCGCCCGCCCGCCTCGACGAAGCGGTCGACGGCGACGTCGAGAGCGGCCAGGCCCTCCTCGTGGCGGCCCTGCTCGACGAGCGCAGCGGCCAGGTAGCCATGCAGGCCCCGGCCCCAGAAGCTGAACGTCGACTCGGGGTCGGACTCGATGCCCCGGCGGGCGGCCCGCTCGGCCCACGCCAGCTGGCCGGTGACCAGGGCACCGGCCGACGCGAACATCTGCAGGAGGGACACGGCGTAGCGGTCGGGGGCCGCCGCGGCCAGGTCCTCGAAGACGGCCTCGCCCTCGCCCTCGCCCAGCTTGCCGGTCAGCACGTGCAGCAGGCGGCTGAAGGGGTAGGGCAGCAGCAGCACCTCCAGGTCGAGGCCGAGCGACATGGCCGGGACGGGGACGCCGGCGCTGGCGGCCACCGCCTCGTCCAGCAGGGCGCTGGCGTCGGCCACCTCGCCCCGGTGCCAGCGGCTGATGCCGAGCGAGGCCAGGCCCGTGACCCTGGCCAGGGGGTTGTCGCTGCCGCTGCCCAGCTCGTGGAGCTGGAGGGCGATGGCATCGGACCGCTCGAAGTCGCACATGGAGTCGTAGGCGGCCCACTCGGCCCACAGCAGCCGGGCCAGGATCTCGGTGCGGCCGGCCTGGCGGGCCAGCTCCCTGGCCCGCCGCAGGTGGGAGGACTGGGCGATGCTGGCGTAGCCGTGCACCGACCGCTGGATCGAGAGCAGCCGGCTGGCGGTCACGAGCTCGGCGTCGGCGTCGGCGGCCGAGCCGCCCGCGGTGCGGCGGAGCTGCACGGCCCGGGCCAGGAGGCTCTCGGCCGACTCGAAGGCGTAGCGGCGCACCGCCACCTCGGCGGCCCGCTCCAGCGCCTCGGCGGCCCGCTGCCCGACGCCGAGCGGGGCCGCGGCCCACAGGTGCTCCGCCATGATCTCGGCCGCGTCGTCGAGGCCGCCGGACCGCTGCGCCAGGGCATCGGCCACCGCCAGGTGGATGCGGGCCCGGCGGAGCGCCGACACGTCGTCGGCCACCACCTCCCGCACCAGGGCATGGGAGAACCGGAAGGTGGCCGGCAGCTCCGGCACCGGCGCCATGAGCCGGTGGACCACCGCAGGGTCGACGGCGTCCACCACGGCGTCGAGCCCGTCGCCGGCGGCGGTGGCGAGCAGTTCGAGGTCGACGTCCCGGCCGATCACCGCCGCCACCTGGAGCAGGCGGACGGTGGGCTCGGGCAGCTGGGCGATGCGGCGGCGCACCACGTCCCGCACCCCGGAGGGCACGTCGCCACCGCTGGCCACGGCCACCAGGGCCTCGGCCTGGCCGTGCTCGGTCGACACCAGGCGGGCCAGCTCGGTGGCGAAGAACGGGTTGCCGTCGGCCCGCTGCTGGATGGCGGCCGTGACCTCGGGCTCGACCAGCCGGCCGGCCGCCCCCTCGACCAGCTCGGTGGTGGCACCGAGCGGCAGGCCGCGCAGCAGGACGCGGCGGGTGCCCGGCGCCCGGGACAGCGCCGCCAGCGTCTCGACCAGGGCGTCGTTGCGGCCCACCTCGAGCTGCCGGACCGTGCACGCCAGCAGGACCGGCGAGCGCACCATCTGGCCCGACACGAACGTGAGCAGCTCCAGTGACGCCAGGTCGGCCCACTGCAGGTCGTCGAGCACGAGGACGAGGGGCCGGTCGGCGGCCGCCGCGTCGATCAACCCGGTGACGGCGTCGAACAGCTGGAACCGGGTGCGGTCGCTGCCGGTGCCGGTGGCGAGGTCGTCGCCGCTGGAGGCGATCAGCGCGGCCAGCTCGGGCGCGACGGTGGCGCCGGCGGGCGGCTGGGCGACGAGCGTGCGCAGCGGCGCGAGCCACGGCCAGAAGGCGGGCGCCGCCGTCCCCTCGAAGGCCCGGCCCCACAGGACGTTGGCACCCTGACCGGCGGCCTCGGCCGCCAGCTCCTCGACCAGGCGCGTCTTGCCGATACCCGGCTCGCCCTCGACGAGCACGACCCGGGCGACGGCGCGGGCCTCGTCCAGGGCGGCGAGGACCTGCCCGAGCTCGGCGTCCCGGCCCACGAGCCGGGGGCCGTGGGCGGCGGCTGTGCGAGCGGCGGCCGGGACCGCTCCCCGGGCAGGGGCCGGGTCGGGGGCGGCCACGACGGTGGCGCCGGCCCGCTCGGGGGCGGTGGCGGGGGTGCCGCCGGCGGGGGTCGGGGGTGCGCCGGTGCCGGGAGCCAGGTCGAGGTCGGGGTCCTGGCGGAGGATGGCGGACTCCAGCTCCACCAGCGGGCGGCCCGGATCGATCCCGAGCTGGTTGCGCAGCGTCCGGCGGGCGTCGTCGAGGAGACGCAGCGCCTCGGCCTGGCGGCCGGACCGGTAGAGCGCCAGCGCCAGGTGGTGGCGGAGCTGCTCCCGCAGCGGGTGGGCCGCCACCAGCTCGCCCAGCTCGCCGACGACGGAGGCGTGGCGGCCCAGCCGCAGCTCCGCGTCGACGCGGTCCTCGGTGGCCACCAGCTTGCGCTCCTCCAGCTTGGCGGCGAAGCCCCAGGCGAAGTCGAGGTGGGCGAACTCGAGCAGCGCCGGTCCCCGCCACAGGGCGAGGGCCTCGTCGAGCATGGTGCGGGCGGCCTCGTAGTCGCCGGCCAGGAGGAGCCCCCGTCCCTGGTCGGCGAGGGCCTCGAACCGGCGGGCGTCGAGCGCCCGGGAGCCCACCACCAGCTTGTAGCCGGGCGGCTCCCACGCCAGGACCTTGGCGGCCTCGCCCCGGGCGCCCCCGGGGACCAGGGCCCGGCGGAGGCGGGACACGTAGGACTGGAGGGTGCCGGCCGCCGAGTCGGGCGGGCTGTGGCCCCACAGGGCCTCGACGATCGACTCGGCCGGGACGACCCGGCCGCCCGCCACCAGCAGCATGGCCAGCACCGTGCGCGGCTGGGTGCCCCCAACGTCGACGGGAGCGCCGCCGACCGAGACCTCGAGGTTGCCCAGCAGCCTGAACTCCACTCGTCGCACTCCCTCCGGCCTGCCCGCCGAGTTGCGTAACGATCATTCTCCCATGTCAACAGCTCAGGCTACGGGTTCAATCGCCCGCGGCCCACCCCCGGGCCCGCACCCGGAGCGGCGTTTTCCGTCACCGCCGGGCGCCGGGGTGGGAGCATCGCGGCATGGCGACCACCGCTCCCCGGGCCGCCCCCGCCGGCGTCGACGACCTCGCGCTCGTCGACGCCTGGTGGCGGGCGGCCAACTACCTGTCCGTCGGGCAGATCTACCTGCTCGACAACCCGTTGGTCCGCGAGCCGCTCACCCTCGAACACGTCAAGCCCCGGTTGCTCGGCCATTGGGGCACCACGCCCGGCCTCAACCTGATCTACGCCCACCTCAACCGCGTGATCCGCGCCCGCGACCTCGACGTGATCTACGTGTGCGGCCCGGGCCACGGCGGGCCGGGCATGGTGGCCAACACCTACCTGGAGGGCAGCTACTCCGAGGTCTACCCCCGCATATCCCGCGACGCCAAAGGGATTCGGGCGCTGTTCCGGCAGTTCTCGTTCCCGGGCGGCATCCCCAGCCACGCCGCACCCGAGACACCCGGGTCGATCAACGAGGGCGGCGAGCTCGGCTACTCGCTGGCCCACGCCTACGGGGCCGCCCTCGACAACCCCGGCCTGCTGGTGGCGTGCGTCGTCGGCGACGGCGAGGCCGAGACCGGGGCGCTCGCCACCGCCTGGCACTCCAACAAGTTCCTCGACCCGGTGACCGACGGGGCCGTCCTGCCCATCCTGCACCTCAACGGCTACAAGATCGCCAACCCCACGGTGCTCGCCCGCATCCCCGACGACGAGCTGGTCAAGCTGCTCGAGGGCTACGGCCACACCGTCTACATCGTCGAGGGCGACGATCCGGCCACGGTCCACCAGGACATGGCGGCCACGCTCGACGCCTGCTGCGACGACATCGCGCTCGCCCAGCGGGCCTGGCGGGAGGAGGGCGCCACCGAGCGCCCCCGGTGGCCGATGATCGTGCTGCGCACGCCGAAGGGCTGGACCGGCCCGGCGACGGTCGACGGCGTGCCGGTGGAGGGCACCTGGCGGTCCCACCAGGTGCCGCTGGCCGGCCTGGCCGACAACCCGGAGCACCTGCGCCTCCTGGAGGAGTGGCTCCACAGCTACCGGCCCGAGGAGCTGTTCGACGACCGCGGCCGGCTGCGTCCCGAGGTGGCAGCCCTCGCGCCGGCCGGTCCCCGCCGCATGGGCGCCAACCCCCACGCCAACGGCGGGCTGCTCACCCGCGACCTCGACCTCCCCGACTTCCGGGACTGCGCGGTCGAGGTGGACCGGCCCGGGCACTCGACGTCCGAGCCGACCCGGGTGCTGGGCGCCTGGCTGCGGGAGGTCGTGGAACGCAACCCCGAGACCTTCCGGATCACCGGGCCCGACGAGACCGTGTCCAACCGCCTCGGTGCGGTGCTCGAGGTCACGGACCGGGTGTGGCTGGGCCGCATCGTCGAGGGCGACGACCACCTCGCCCCGCGGGGCCGGGTGATGGAGGTCCTGTCGGAGCACCTGTGCCAGGGGTGGCTGGAGGGCTACCTGCTGACCGGTCGCCACGGCCTGTTCAACTGCTACGAGGCGTTCGTCCACATCGTGGACTCGATGTTCAACCAGCATGCCAAGTGGCTCAACGTGACCCGCGAGCTGGCCTGGCGCGCGCCCGTGCCGTCGCTCAACTACCTGCTGTCGAGCCACGTGTGGCGCCAGGACCACAACGGCTTCTCCCACCAGGACCCCGGGTTCCTCGATGTGGTCGTCAACAAGAAGGCCGAGGTGGTGCGGGTCTACCTGCCCCCGGACGCCAACACGCTGCTGTCGGTCACCGACCACTGCCTGCGCAGCCGGGACTACGTCAACGTCATCGTGGCCGGCAAGAACGACCTGCCCGACTGGCTGGCCATGGACGACGCCGTCGAGCACTGCCGGGCCGGGGCGGGCGAGTGGACCTGGGCCTCGTCGCCGTCGCTGGCCGGCGGCGACCGCGAGCCGGACGTCGTGGTGGCCTGCTGCGGCGACGTGCCCACCCTGGAGGCGCTGGCCGCCACCGACATCCTGCGGCGGATGCTGCCGGACCTCGCGGTCCGGGTCGTCAACGTGGTCGACCTCATGCGCCTCCAGCCGTCGTCGGAGCATCCCCACGGCCTGACCGACGCAGCCTTCGACGCGCTGTTCACCACCGACCGGCCGGTGGTCTTCGCCTTCCACGGCTACCCGTCGCTGATCCACCAGCTGACCTATCGGCGCACCAACCACCACAACATCCACGTGCGGGGCTACAAGGAGGAGGGCACCACCACGACGCCGTTCGACATGGTCATGCTCAACGACCTCGACCGGTTCCACCTCGTCATCGACGTGGTCGAGCGCGTGCCGGCGCTGGGCGTCGCCGTGGGCTCGGTGCGGGAGGAGATGGAGGCGCGGCGCCAGGAGGCCCGGGACCACACCCGCACCCACGGCGAGGACCTGCCGGCGGTGCGCGACTGGGCCTGGCCCCACTGACGCCGTGCGCGTCCTGGTGGCCAACGCCGGGTCGGCGTCGCTCAAGCTGCGGGTGGTCGACAGGCGGGACGAGGTGGTGGCGCGGGCCGAGATCCCCGCGGTGGAGCGCCTGCCGCCACCCGGCGAGCTCGCCGCCCGGCTGGCGGCGCTCGCCCCGTTCGACGCCGTCGGCCACCGGGTGGTGCACGGGGGCCGGGACTTCCGGGGGCCCGTGGTCCTCGACGCCGCCACCCGGGAGCGCCTCGAGGCCCTGACGACCCTGGCCCCCCTGCACCAGCCCCGGACGCTGGCGGCGCTCGACGCCGTGACCCGGGCGGCGCCGGACGTCCCCGCGGTGGCGTGCTTCGACA
>DASSUD010000348.1:0-4580 GCA_035707385.1 Acidimicrobiales bacterium | reverse complement strand
CGGCGCTCGTCGCCCACCGTGCCCCGCCCGGCCAGCACGTAGGCGAGGGCGTTGTAGTCCGGTGCCCACGGCACCACCAGCCGCGCTCCGGGGGCCACCGTGGCGTGCACGTAGGTGATCGGCGTGTGGGTCACGCCCGGCCCCTCGTGCCCGTCCACCGAGCCGGCGATCAGCCGCAGCACGGTGCCGCCGTCGGGCGACCGCAGCAGCCGCACCTGCCCGCCCCGGATGTCCTGGTAGCGGGGGGCGACGAACTTGTCGGCCGCCGGCAGGTTCACCCACAGCTGCACGCCGTGGAACAGCCCGCCGCTGGCGACGAGGTCGTCCGGCGGGCGCTCGATGTGCAGCAGGCCCGAGCCGGCGGTCATCCACTGGGTGTCGCCGTCGGTGATGAGGCCGCCGCCGCCGGTCGAGTCGTGGTGCTGGAACGTGCCGTCGATCATGTAGGTGACGGTCTCGAAGCCGCGGTGGGGGTGCCACGGGGTGCCCTTGGGCTCGCCCGGCGCGTAGTCGACCTCGCCCATCTGGTCCATGTGGATGAACGGGTCCAGCAGGTGCTGGGGGACGCCGGCGAAGGCCCGGCGCACCGGGAATCCCTCACCCTCGAACCCGGACGGTGCCGTCGTGACCGACAGCACCGGCCGCGCGCTCGATGCTGTGGCGTCGGGCTCGGTGACGACCGGCAGCGTGAGGGGATCGTCGACGGTGATGGCGGGCATCTGGACTTCCTCCTGGTCTGCCGGCTGCAACAAATTGTACGCGCAACTATTCCCCGGACGGAAGTCAGTCGCGCCGGCGGGTCTGGCGGACGAACCCGCCGATGCCGAGGGCCATGAGCGCCACCCCGGGCACGATCACCCACAGCCCCAGTACCAGGCCGTTGGCCATCGTGGCGGCGCCGAGCCCGATGGCGAAGGGCCACACGCTGGCGTGCGGGAGGTAGTGCTCGTGCTCGATGCCGGTGCCGGGCATGGCGGCGCCCTCGGCGGCCAGCACCTCCCCGGCCGCCTGGGTCGCCTCGACGGTGGCCGGGCCCGCCCGGCGCTGGAGCAGCCACAGGTAGCTGCCGACCCACAGCGACAGGGCGGCGGCCAGCAGCAGCAGCACGACGCCGCTCTCCTCGTACGAGGCCACCCAGTAGATGGCGCCCATCAGCAGCACGAACCCGCCGATCACCATGAACACCCGCAGGGGCACGGCGCGGTCGTCGACCGGCGGCCGGGCCTCGTGGCCGCCCGGCCCCTCGGTGCCGGGCACCGGGTGCTCGCCCCGGGTCGTCACGGGGCCGTGCCCCCGGGCCGGCCGTGGTGGAGGTCCCACACCGGCCGGGATGAGCGGATGGGTGGGAGGGGGCCGGCGAAGTTCTCGGGCGGGGGCGGCGAGGGCGTGGCCCACTCCAGGGTCTGGGCACCCCACGGATCGGGGCCGGCCGGGGTGCCGAGGCGGCCGCGGAGGGTCTGCACGGCGTTCCACAGGAACGGCAGCGTCGACGCCCCCAGCAGGAAGGCGCCGACGGTGGACAGCTGGTTGAGCCCGGTGAAGCCGTCGTCGTCGAAGTAGTCCGCCACCCGGCGGGGCATGCCCTCGAGGCCGAGGACGTGCTGCACGAAGAAGGTGAGGTGGAAGCCGACGAGCGTCATCCAGAACTGGACCTTGCCCCACCGTTCGTCGAGCCGGCGGCCGGTCACCTTCGGCCACCAGTAGTAGATGCCGGCGTAGAGCGCGAACACCGACCCACCGAACAGCACGTAGTGCATGTGGGCCACGACGAAGTAGCTGTCGGTCACGTGGAAGTCGATGGGCGCCGACGCCAGCATCACGCCCGACAGACCGCCCAGGAGGAACGTGAACAGGAACCCGACCGCGAACAGCATCGGGGTCGGGAACGTCAGGCTGCCGCCCCACATCGTGCCGATCCAGTTGAAGAACTTCACCCCCGTCGGCACCGCGATCAGCATCGAGAACCCGGTGAAGAACTCCAGCAGCACCGCCCCGGTGGCGAACATGTGATGCGCCCACACCCCCACCGACAGGGCGGCGATGGCGATCGTGGCGAAGATGATGCCGGCGTAGCCGAAGACGGGACGCCGGGAGAACACGGGGAGGATCTCGGTCACCACCCCGAAGAAGGGCAGCACCAGGATGTAGACCTCGGGGTGCCCGAAGAACCAGAACAGGTGCTGCCACAGGATGGGCGCCCCGCCGGCCTCGGCGTCGAAGATGTGGGCGTCGAACTGCCGGTCGGCGAAGAGCATGACGGCCGCGCTCGACACCACCGGGAAGGCGATGAGCACCAGGATGCTCGTGACCAGCATGTTCCAGGTGAAGATCGGCATGCGGAACATGCGCATGCCCGGCGCCCGCATGGACACCACGGTGGTGACGATGTTGACCGCGGTGAGGATGCCGGACACGCCCGTCAGGGCGACGGCGATGATCCACAGGTCGTTGCCGATGCCGGGCGACCCGATGGTGCCCGACAGGGGCGTGTAGCCGGTCCAACCGAAGTCGGCGGCCCCGTCGGCGGTCAGGAACCCGGTCAGCATGGTGATGCCGCCGAACAGGTAGAACCAGTACGACAGGGCGTTGAGCCGGGGGAACGCCATGTCCCGGGCGCCGATCTGGAGGGGCACGAAGAAGTTGGCCAGCCCGAAGGCGAACGGCCCCAGGAACAGGAACAGCATGATGCTGCCGTGCATGGTGAACATCTCGTTGTAGCGGCCCTGCGACACGATCTGGGTGCCCGGCTCGGCCAGCTCGGTGCGGATGACCATGGCCAGCGCCCCACCGATCAGGTAGAAGGCAAACGCGGTCGCCATGTACGAGACGCCGATGCGCTTGTGGTCGGTGGTGGTGAGGAACGCGAGCAGGCCGCCCGCCCGGGCAACCGGCGGCTCGGGCGGCTCCTCGGCGACCAGGGGCCGGTCCTCGACGGTCGTCATCCGCTGCTCTCCCCGCTGTCGGGCGCGAGCGGGGTCACGGGCGGCGGCCGGCCGTCGGCCGCCGCCCGCTGCTCGTCGAGCCAGCCCTCGTACTCGTCCGCGTCGACGACCCGCACCGAGTAGTTCATGCGCCAGTGGTCGAGGCCGCAGTACTCGGCGCAGCGGCCCACGTACTCGCCGGTCTCGGTGGGGGTGATGTCGATCGTGTTGTCGACGCCGGGGATGAGGTCCCGCTTGCTCAGGAAGTCCGGCACCCAGAACGAGTGGGCGACGTCGGTGGAGACCAGCCGCAGCCGGACGGGCCGGCCCACGGGGACGACCATCTCGGGCCCGCGTCCGGGCTCGCCGGTCACGACGACGTCCTCGTCGGGGTACACGAACTGCCAGGACCACCGGAACCCGACGACGTCCACCCGGGCCGCCGGATCGGGAGCGACGTCGGTGACCTCGGTCTGGGCCGCCCAGCTCAGGCCGAACAGGACGGCCACGGCCACGACGGGCGCGGCGGTGTAGACGATCTCGACGGGGATGTTGTACGCCTTCTGGCTGGGGAGCCTGTCGCCCTCGGCGCCCCGCGGGCGCCGGTAGCGGATCATCACGAAGGCGAGCAACCCCCAGACCAGGGCGCCGACCGCCAGCGCGGCGAGAAAGAACCCCTGCCACAGCGAGTAGATGGTCTCGCCCTGCTCGGAGCGGGGCTCGGGCGCCCCGAACCCGGGCAGCGAGCAGCCGGCGGCGGCGCTGGCGGCTACGGCTCCGACGGCGGCGAGGCGCCACGCTCCGGGGGGACGGCGCACGCTGGGACGGTAGCTCACGACCCTGCCGTCGTGGTCGAACCCGCGGCCACCGTGGCAGCGGGTGCGGGCGCCGGCCCGCCGGGCATCGTCGCCGGCTCGGGGGCGTGCCGGTGCCGCCCCCGGCGCGGGCGGCGACGTGGCCGCCGGACCCTCGATGTCACACCCGCCGGGTAGCGTTGGGCTGCCTATGACCCCCGCCCCTGCGCACGCAGAGGCGCGCACGCGCGCGCCGCTCCACGATCTCCCTGACGCCCTGCGCCACGAGCAGGCGCTGGCCAAGGTGCTCGGCCGTGCCACGGCCACCCTGGCGATGCCCGAGGCCGCCCGGGCGCTGGTCACCGCCGGGCTGACCCGGCTCACCCAGCGCCGGCCCGTGGTCCTGGCCGTGCCGACCTCCACCGAGGCCGAGCGCCTGGCCCACGACCTGGCCGCCTACCTCGGCGACGACCGTGTCGAGCTGTTCCCCGCCTGGGAGACCCTCCCGTTCGAGCGGGTGAGCCCCGGGGTCGAGACCATGGGCCGCCGCCTCCGGGTGCTCTGGCGCCTGCGCGACCCGGAGCGGGCGCCCGACGTCGTGGTGGCCTCGGTGCGGGCGCTGGTCCAGCGCCTCGGTCCCCACGTCGAGGACATCGAGCCGATCACCGTCGGGCCGGGCCAGCAGGTCGACCGCGACGACCTCGTGGCCGACCTGGTGGCGGCGGGCTACCGCCGCGAGGAGATGGTCGAGCACCGGGGCGAGGTGGCCGTGCGGGGCTCGATCGTCGACGTGTTCCCGTCCACCGCGGACCGGCCCGTGCGGGTCGACCTGTGGGGTGACGAGGTCGACCGCCTCACCGAGTTC
>DASSUD010000347.1:0-6457 GCA_035707385.1 Acidimicrobiales bacterium | reverse complement strand
CGGCGGCCGAGCCCAACCTGGTCCACGCGGCCGCCGAGCTGCGCCACCCGCAGGGTGCCGGGGACGCGCTGGGGCCCCAGGCGGTCGACGTGCTCCCGTCGCTGCCCGCGCTGCTGGCCCCGGCCGGGGCGGTCGAGGCGGAGGCGGTGATGTCGTCGATCGGCGACGGCTGGGGCCCCGCGTTCCGGGCCTTCGACGGCCTGGTGGTGGTCGACGCCGGCCGGTGGGATCCCGGGCAGGCCACCGCCCGCCGCATCGAGGGCGCCGACGTGGTGGGGCTCGTGGTCCGGGCCACGGCGGTCAGCGTCGAGCACGCCCGCCACACCGTGGCGGCGCTCCGCCGTGCCGCCCGCGCCCCGGTGGCGGCGGTGGTGGTCGGCGACCGGCCCCACCCGCCCGAGGCCGTGGCCGCCGCTCTCGACCTGCCTCTCGCCGGCAGCGTCGCCTGGGACCCGCGGGGTGCCGGCTGGCTGTGGGCCAAGGGCGCCACCCCCGCCGGGGTGCGCTCGTCGCTGGCCCGCTCGGCCACTCGGGTGCTCGCCGGGCTGGAGTCCGGCATCGAGGCCCGGCACGCAGCCCGGCCGGACGTGCCGGCGGTGCGGCTGCCCCCACCCCCGCCGCCCCCGCCGACGCCGCCGGCGGCGCGGGTGGCGCTCCCGGCCCGCCCCGGAGGTGACCGCCCGTGAACGACAACCACGAGCTGGTCTCGTCGATGCGGCGCCGGGTGGCGCTGCTCATCGGCGACGAGGTCGACCGGCGCGAGCGCGAGGGTCTCGACCCCCTCGACGACGTCGACCGCCGCATGATGGCCGACGCCGAGATCCGCCGGCTGCTGACCGAGCACTGGCGGGCGTCGTCGCAGCGGGGCGAGCCCCGCCTCGGTCGCGACGACGAGCTGCACATCGCCGAGGCGGTCCGGGTGTCGGTGTTCTCGGCCCTGCCCGGCCTCGACGAGTACCTGGCCCGGCCGGACGTGACCGACATCTTCATCAACGGCTGCGACGACGTCCGGCTCCGCACCATGGCCGGCGAGGAGATCGTGGTGGCGCCCCTGGTGTCGACCGACGCCGAGCTGGTGTCGATGATCCAGGGCCTGGCCCGCCGGGGTGGGCGCCTGGGGTCGGGCGACGCCATCGGCGCGTCCGAGCTGGGCGGCGAGCAGGAGAAGGAGTTCAACTCGTCCAAGCCGCTGCTGAACCTGCAGCTGTCCGACGGGTCCCGGCTGGCGGCCGCCGCCTGGGTCACGCCCCGGCCGTACGTGTCGATCCGGCGGCACCCGCTGGCCGACGCCGCCCAGAAGGACCTCGTGGCCCGGGGCATGTACGACGAGGCGATCGCCAGCCTGCTGGCCGCGGCGGTGCGGGCCCGCAAGTCGATCATGATCGCCGGCGGCCAGGGCCGGGGGAAGACGACGCTCATGCGGGCGCTGCTCCACGAGTGCGATCCCAGCGAGCGCATCATGGTGCTGGAGCAGGAACCGGAGCTCCAGCTCGACGCCGACCCCGTCCGCCACAACCACGTCCTCAACTGGATCGCCCGCCCCGCCAACATGGAGGGCGAGGGGGCGGTCACGCTGGCCGACCTGGCCTGGGCCATCAAGCGCCACGCCCCGGACCGCATCGTGGTGGGCGAGGTGCTGGGCGCCGAGGTGATGGTGATGCTCGAAGCCGCCGGGCAGGGCATCGCCGGGGCGCTGTGCACCATGCACTCCAAGGACGCCTACCGGGTCTTCGGTCGCATGGTCCACTACGCCCAGCTGGGGCAGCCCAACGTGACGCCCGGCTTCGTCATGGACACGGCGGCCGACGCCCTCGACTTCGTCGTGTACCTGGACATGACGCCGGGCGGCAAGCGGGTGATCTCCGAGCTCACCCACGTGCACGGCTACGACCCCCAGGCCGGCCACGTGGTGGCCGACCAGTGGTACTCCGCCGGGCGCGACCGGGCCGCGGTCCGCAACCAGAACGCCCCGATCCCCAACCAGCTGCTCGACGAGCTGGTGGCCTACGGCTACGACCCGACCCTGGCGGCCCGCTGGTGAGCGCGCTGGCGGCCCTGGCCGGGCTGGTGTTCGCCGTGGGTGTGGCCCTGGTCGTGAGCGGGGCCCGCCGCGCCCCGGTGGCGCCCGAGCGGGCGGAGGCCCGCCGCCTCCAGGCCGAGCTGGTGGCCAGCCGGGCGGCCATGGCCGCAGGGGCCGGGCTGGTGACCCTGGTGCTGACCCGGTGGCCGGTGGCCGCCATCGGCGCCGGGGTGGGGGTGTACGTCCTGGCCGGGCGGCGCGGGCGTGTCTCGCCGGCCGCGGAGATCGACCGCACCGAGGCCATGGCGTCATGGGCCGAGATGCTGCGCGACGGCGTCGGCACGCCGCGGGGCATCGAGGGCATCATCACGTCGACGGCGTCGTCGGCGCCGGTGCTGATCCGGCCGGCCGTGATGCGCTTCGCCCACCGGCTGGCCTGGCAGGACCTGCACGACGCCCTGCCGGAGCTGGCGGCCGAGCTCGACCACCGCATCGGCGACCTCATCGTGACCGCGCTCGACATCTCGGCCCGTACCGGCGCCCGCCAGGTCCGGGCCGTGCTCGACGACCTGGCCGAGGCCGCCCGCGAGGAGGCCCGCATGCTGCGCCGCCAGGAGGTGGCCCGGGCCCGGCCCCGGTCGGAGATGCGCCAGGTGGTGTTCATCTCCGCGGCCGTGGTGGTGGCCCTGGCACTGGTGGGCCAGGACTACCTGGCTCCGTACCGCAGCGGCTGGGGCCAGGTGGTCCTGTGCGTGGTGGCCGGGCTGTGGGCCATCGGGTTCACGGCCATGGCCCGGCTGGCCCGGTCCGAGCCGGTCGAGCGGTTCCTGACGGTGGGCGCGGCCGCCCCCGGGCGCAAGGTGCGGCTGTGATCGGCGTGGCCGCGTTCGCCGGCGCGCTCGCCGGGCTGGGCGTGTGGGTCGTCGTGTCCGGGCTGCGGCCGCAGGAGGAGACGCTGGCGGCCGCCCTCGGCCGCTTCGAGCCCCGGGCTCCGGTCCCGGTGGCCGACGACAGCGGCGTGAGCTGGGACAACCGGCTGGGCCGCGTGGCGTTGCGCCACGTGCCGCCTCTGGCCCGCCTGGTGGAGCGGGCGCGGGCCGACCTGCGGATCCTGGGCCGCCGACCCGAGGACTACGCCGGCGAGACGGCGGTCTACGGCCTGTTCGGGTTCATGCTGGGCCCCTGGCTGGGCGCGTCGGTGTGGGTGGCGGGGGCGCCGTTCCCGGCCCCGGTGGCCGGCGCCGTCTCGCTCGTCGCCGGCGCCGCCGGGTTGCTGTCGCCGTGGCTCACGCTGCGCGACCGGGCGCGGGCCCGCCGCGCCGGCTTCCTGCACGCGCTGATCGCCTACTGCCAGGTCACCGCCATGTCGCTGGCCGCCGGCCGTGGCGTCGAGCAGGCGCTGACCACCGCCGCGTCCGCCGGCGAGGGCTGGGCCTTCACCGAGCTGCGGGCCGCCCTCAACGCCGGCTACGTCCGGGGCGAGACCCCGTGGGAGTCGCTGGCCCGGCTGGGGGTCGACCTCGGCACCCCGGACCTCGCCCAGCTGGCCTCCACCATCGCCATGGCCGGCGAGGACGGCGCCGCCGTGCGCGAGACGATCGCCACCAAGGCCCGCACGATCAGCAACCGCATCGGCGCCGACGCCGAGCAGGCCACCCAGCGGGCGACGGCCCAGATGGGCCTGCCGGCGGTGGCCATCGCCGCCGGCTTCCTGGTGTTCCTGATGTACCCCGCCCTGTCCGCCCTCGGGTCAGCCTTCTGACCCCCGACCGATCGAGAGAACCGTCATGACCTTCGTCCTGTACCTGCTGGCCACCGTCCACTCGGTCCGTGGACGGCTCGCGGACGCCGCCCGCGACGACCGCGGCGAGATCAACAGCAACGTCGCCTGGGCCGGCCTGATGCTGGTGGTGGCCGTCGCGGTGGGCGCCATCGTGATGACCCAGGCCACGGGCGCCGCCGAACGCTTCGACTTCGGGTTCTGAGCCGCGTGCGCCGATCCGCAGCCCGACGGCGCCGGTGGGACGACCGGGGCGAGATCGCCGCCAACACGGCGATCTTCGTGCTGGTCATCCTGCTGCTTTTCGTCGTGCTGCAGTTCGGCCTGTGGTTCTACGGGCGCGAGGTGGCGGCGGCCGCCGCCCAGCACGCGGTCGACGCCGCCCGGGTCGAGAACGGCAGCGCAGCCGCCGGCGAGGCGACCGCCGACCAGTACCTCGGCCAGGTGGGGGGCCTGCCCTCGGCGACCGTCACCGTGACCCGCACGTCCGAGACGGTGACCGCCCGGATCGACGCCGAGGCGGTGTCGATCGTGGGCTTCATCGACCCCCCGATCACGGTCACCGTGACCGCGCCGGTGGAGCGGGTGGTCGGATGAGGCGCTGCCGCGACGACCGGGGCGAGGGGGCGCTGGACATCAGCGTGATGGCCGCGGCCTTCTTCGTGCCGGTCCTCCTGCTGCTGATCTACGCCGGGCGCATGAACTCGGCCCACGCCGCGGTCGAGTCCGCGGCCCGCCACGGCGCCCGCACCATCAGCATCGCCCGCGACGCCGAAGCCGCCGCCGAGGTGGCCGAGGACGACGCCGCCATCACCGTGCGGCTGGGCTCGTCCATGTGCGAGTCCATGGACTTCGACCCGGTGGTGGTCGACGGCGAGGTCACGGTGACCGTCACCTGCCAGGTGAGCCTGTCGGAGCTGGCGCTGCTGCCCGTGCCCGGGTCCACGGAGGTGCACGCCACCGCCACCGAGGTCATCGACCGCCACCGCGAGGGGTCGGTGCCGTGAGGGCGCGGCGCCACGGCGGCGATCTCGGCTACGTGACGCTCTTCGTGCTGGGCGTGTCGATGGGCGTGACCGCCCTGATCGGCCTCGTGCTCGACGGGGGCCGGGCCCAGCGGGCCCAGAGCGACTGCTTCGGCATCGCCGCGGCGGCTGCCCGCCTCGGCGCCCAGGAGCTCGACGCCGCGGCGGCGGTGGTGGGCGAGGTGCGGCTCGACGAGACCCGGGCCACCGAGGCGGCGCTCGACTACCTGGCCGCCCACGGCGCCACCGGCGAGGTGGCGGTGGCCGAGCGCCAGGTCACGGTGACCGCGGCGCGGGACGTCGACTTCCTGATGTTGCCGGGCGGCACCACTCTCGATGCCACGGCCACGAGCCGTGTCACCCAGGAGCGTGCGCTATGACGTCAGCCACCACGTCCATGGCCGTGGCCCGCTGGATGCGGGGTCTCGGCGCGGCGGCCGCGCTGGTCGTCCTGGTGGTCGCCGTGCCGTGGGCGCTGCTGGCCTGGGGCCACTGGCCCCTCACCGGCCTGCCCAGCGCCGATCAGCTGCGTGACCTGCCGGGCGCGGTGGCCTCCGACTCGGCCATCATCGGCGCCTTCACGGTGGCGCTGTGGGTGGCGTGGATCGTGTTCGTGGGCTGCCTGGTGGCCGAGATCGCGGCCGAGGCCCGGGGCCGGGAGGCGTCCCGGCTGGTGGCCGTCGGCCCGGTGCAGAAGCTGGCCCGCCACCTGGTGGCGACGGTGGCCATGACCGTCGGCTGGCTGGGCCCACTGGCCGGATCGTCGCTGCTGTCCCCCCCGGCCCGGACGGCGGCCGCCGCCAGCCCGGCGCCGAGCGCGGCCGCCGCCCCCGCGACGCGCCTGGTGTCGGCGACGACGAAGCAGGCGCCCGCGATGACGGCGTCGGCCGGCCCCCGGACGTCGGTCCCCGGGCCCGAGGCACCGGCGCCGGACCCGGTGACGGTCGTGGTGCGGCCGGGCGACTCCCCGTGGGCGCTGGCCCAGGAGCACCTGGGCGAAGGGGCGCGCTGGACCGAGATCTGGGAGCTGAACCGGGGTGTCCCCCAGCCCGACGGGCGGTCGTGGGACAGCCCGGAGACGATCATGCCCGGGTGGCAGTTCGCCCTGCCCGCCGGAGCCGCCGCTGCCGGGGTGCTGGGGCCCGGGCAGGTCATGGTCCAGCCGGACGACAACCCGTGGAGCCTGGCCGAGATCCATCTGGGGGACGGCAAGCGCTGGCGCGAGCTGTTCGACGCCAACCGGGGCCGGGTCCAGCCCGACGGCGACGCCTGGGTGACCGAGAGCCTGGTGCAGCCGGGATGGGTGCTGGACCTGCCGTCGGCCTCCGCCTCCGCGCCCGCCCCGCTCCCGGCGCCGGCCCCGGCGCCACCACCGGTCGAGGCCCCCGTGGCCGAGGCGCCACCGGCCCCGCCGTCGCCGGCCGAGGCGCCCGCCCCGCTCCCGGCGCCGGTCCCGGCGCCACCACCGGTCGAGGCCCCCGTGGCCGAGGTGCCGCCAGCTCCGTCCCCGCCGTCGCCCCCGACGACGGTGGCGGAGCCGCAACCGGACCCGCGACCGGACCCGGGGGCGGTCCCGGTCCCGTCGCCCCGCACGGCGCCCACGAACTCGGTCAGCGAGCCCGAACCGGCGGC
>DASSUD010000346.1:0-2748 GCA_035707385.1 Acidimicrobiales bacterium | reverse complement strand
AGAGTGCCAATGCTAGTGCAGTTACCATCCGACCGTTGTGCTCGCCGCCTCCATATCGCCCGGCGTGGCGATCGGCTGCATCGTCGCCGCCTACCTGATCGGGACGTTCCCGACCGCCCTGCTGGTGGGCCGCCGGCGGGGTGTGGACCCGACCCGGGTCGGCTCGGGCAACCCGGGGGCCACCAACATGGCCCGCACGGCCGGGCGGGCCGCCGGGACGGTCACGCTGGTCGGTGACCTGCTCAAGGGCGTCGTGGCGGCCGGGATCGGCTGGGCGGCCGCAGGTCGTGACCTGGCCGCCTGGTGCGGGCTCGCTGCGGTCGTGGGCCACACGCTGCCGCTGACGCGGGGGTTCCGGGGCGGCAAGGGCGTGGCCACCGCGGCGGGCATGGCGCTGGTGGTGGCGCCCGCCGCCGCCGTGCTGGCGGCCGTCGCCTTCGGGCTCACCGTCGCGGCGAGCCGCACGGTCTCGCTGGGCTCGGTGGTCGGTGCCGCGGTGATGCCGCCGGCCGCCGCCGCCCTCGGCGCCCCGACGCCGGTGGTCGTCTCGCTGGCCGGCTGCGCGCTGCTCATCGCCACCCGCCACTGGGGCAACCTCCGGCGCCTCGCCCGGGGCGAGGAGCGCCGGCTCGGCTCCCACTAGATCACGCCTGCCTTCACCGCCGGGACCCGCCCGACGGTCAGGCGCCGGTCGCCGCGGTGAGGGCCCACAGGGTGGGCAGCCCGGCCGCCACGGCCGCCAGCGACGATCCGGTGCGCCGGGCCGCGACGACCGCCACGGCGACGGCGGCCACGGGTGGGACCGGAGCCAGGGCCCCGGTCCCGGCGGTTGCCCGGCCCAGCACGCCGGCGGCGGCCACGGCGGCGAAGGTGGCCGGGACCACGTAGGCCGCGACCCGCTCGAGCCGCCTCAGGGCCTGCACCCGCCCGGACAGGGCGGCCGGCGCCAGCCGGAAGGCGTAGCTCAGCCCCCCGGCCACCAGGATCGCGAGCCAGGCGGTCACGACCGGTCCTTCACGGCGAGGGCGGCGGCGGTGCCGGCCGCCACGGCGGCCAGCAGGCCGAGTCGGGCCGGGAACGAGGCCCCGACCACGGCCACGGCGGCGGCGGTCATCCAGGCCCGGCGCGTGGCGGTCGTGGGTGGCCGCCGCTGGAGCTCGGCCGCCAGGAACAGCGGGATCACGAACTCGAGGCGGAGCCCGTCGGGGATGCTGCCGGCGGCCAGGATGCCGGCGGCGGCAGCCCCCGCCCACGTCACCCACAGCGCCAGAGCTGCGCCGAGGTAGTGGGCGTGGGCCCGGGGCAGGTCGTCGGCCCCGGCCGCCTGCTGGTAGCGGTCGTCGCCGACGCTGAACGAGGGGTCGACCAGCACCAGCGCGGCCAGCGCCCGCCACCACCGCGGGGTGGCCCGCCAGCGGTCGCCCATGGCGGCCGAGTACACGATCAGCCGGCAGTTGACGGCCAGCGCGGTGGCCACGACCACCGCCGGCGCGGCACCGGCGTCGAGCAGGTCGATGGCGGCGACCTGGGCCCCGCCGGAGTACACGACGGGGGCGGTCAGCCACCCGGCGAGCGCGGGCACGCCGGCGCGTCCGGCGGCGACCCCGACGACCAGCCCGTACAGGCCGAAGCCGACCAGCCACGGTGCCATGGCCCGTACCCCGCCCGCCATCGCCCGCCGGTCGAGCAGCTGCGCAGGCCCGGGGGCGGCCGGCGAGGCGGTGGTGAGGAGGACCATGGCCGCCACTGTGCGGGCGGCCGCCCGCAGGCCGCTTGGAGGCCGGATGGAGATCCGGTGGAGGGTTACGGCTCGGCGGGGGCGTCCGGCGCGGCGGCGTAGGGGTTGTCGATCACGTACCGCCAGGAGCCGTCGTCCTGCCGCCGGGCGACCTCGGCCGTGACCGACGAGAACGAGCCGCCGTCGTCCTCGTAGGTCCACACGTTGCTGAGGAGCGCCAGGTCACCGGCCTCGACGGCGTAGCGCGTGACGACCCCGATGCGCCCGCCCGGCTCGAGGAGCCCGGTCAGCAGCGCCCGGATCTCGTCGGTGCCCACCGCCGCGGTCCCGTCGTCGCGCACCATGCGGGCGCCGGGCTCGTACAGGCGCACCAGGGCTTCGACGTCCCCGTCGTTGAATCCCTGCTCGACCAGGCCGTGCAGCGCGGAGGGGTCCACGGGCCCATGGTGCCCGATCGTCGCGGGGCGCGCTAGCAGCCTCGGCGGGGTCGGACACGATGGCGCCGACTCGCACGGGATCACGATGGGGGCCACCCCCGGTGTGACCGCCGGCGCGCCGGCGCCCGTCGATCAGCCGTCCACGTCGACCGCGAGCCGCGCCCAGTCGCCGTCCGTTCCCCGGACCAGCAGGCCGTCCGCCCCCAGGCTGGCCACCGCCAGCCCGCCGCCGGTCACGGCCAGTGAGCCCAGCACGCCCCGCTGCCCGCCGCTGCAGCCCGTGTCGATGGCGCGGAACCCGGCGTCGCTCAGGCGGTACTCCTCCGCCCAGTCACCGCCCGCAGCCTCCCGGCGCTCGACCACCCGGCGGTCGCGCAGGCGGTAGCAGGCGCCGTCGCCGGCGCACGCCTCCTGGGGCCCGAGAGGGCCGGGGTCGGTCAGGGCGTCGCCCCGGCCGCGGTCGGGATCGAGGCCGGGCGGGCCCTCGCTGGCCACCCAGGTGCGGCCGTCGTCGTCCGTGACCACCCACTCGGTCGACGGCCCGTGGTCGACGCGGGCGTACAGGTCCGGGCC
>DASSUD010000345.1:0-7483 GCA_035707385.1 Acidimicrobiales bacterium | reverse complement strand
GATAGCGGTGGCGGCCTACGCCGCCCTGCTGGGCGCGGCGATGGCGCTGGTACCGGCCACCGCGCCCGGCCGCTGGCTGGCGCTCCCGGGAGCGGTGGCGCTGACCGAGCTGCTGCGCTGGTCGTGGCCGTTCGGCGGCGTCCCGCTGTCGAGCCTGGCCGTCGGCCAGGTGGGCGGGCCGCTCGCCCCGGTGCTGCGGGTGGGCGGCGCCCTGCTGCTGGTCGAGGTCACCGTGATCGCGGGCGTCGCCCTGGCCGCCGCCCTGCGGCGCCGGTGGGCGGCGGCCGGCCTGGCCGCGGCCGTGGTGCTCGTGGCGGTGGGCGTGGCCGGTGTGGCGCCGCGGGGCCGCGAGGCCGGCACGCTGCGGGTGGCGCTGGTCCAGGGGGGCGGCCCCCAGGGGACCCGGGCCTGGAACACCGACGAGCGCGAGGTGTTCGAGCGCCACCTGGAGGCCAGCGAGCAGGTCGACACGCCGGTCGACCTGGTGCTCTGGCCCGAGGACGTCGTCGACATCGACTCGCTCGACACGGACCGCGAGCGCGGCGAGCTGGCCGATCTGGCCCGCGAGCTGGACGCCACCGTCGTCGCCGGTGTGGTGGAGGACGCCGGGGAGGACCGGTTCCGCAATGCCTCGGTGGCCTTCGATGCCGACGGCGAGATCGTCGACCGCTACGACAAGGTCCACCGCGTGCCGTTCGGGGAGTACGTGCCGCTCCGGTCGCTGCTGGAGCCGTTCGGCGGCGAGTCGCTGACCTCCCGCGACGCCGTCGTCGGCGACGAGCCGGCGCTGCTCGAGACGCCGGCGGGCGCCCTGAGCGTGGCCATATCGTGGGAGATCTTCTTCGGCGACCGGGTGCGGGAAGGCGTCGAGCGGGACGCCGAGGTCGTCCTCAACCCCACCAACGGCTCGTCGTTCTCGGGCACCCTGGTGCAGACCCAGCAGGTGGCGTCGTCCCGCATGCGGGCCATCGAGAGCGACCGGTGGCTGCTGCAGGTGGCGCCCACCGGGTTCAGCGCGGTGATCGGCCCCGACGGTCGGGTCCACCAGCGCAGCGCGGTGAGCGAGCAGGTCGTGCTGCACGAGACGATCGGCCGCCGCACGGGCACCACCTTCTACACCCGCTGGGGCCTCGGCCCCGCGCTGGCGGTGGCCGTGGCCGGCCTGGCGGCCGCCGGCTGGCTGCAGGCCCGGCGGCGGCGCGGGCACGAGGCTCCCGCGCCCGCCGAGCCCCGTCCTGCCGAGACGAGCACCACGATCTGACCGACCGCCTCCTGTGACAGCCGCCGCACGCAGCGCGGCGACTGTGTCGACTACGGGCGAATTTGGCCTACGTTGTCGCCTAATACCTTGTCAGAAGGGTTCCACCGCGGATTTCGAGTTGTTACGTTCTCGTGTCAGCGAGCTGGGGTGGTGGGAGACAACATGAGCTACAGCCTGGGGGTCGACCTGGGCGCGACGACCTGTTCCGCGGCGATACGCCGCGGACCGGACATCGAGCCCTGCGCGATCGGCGAAGTCGAGACGACCATGCCCGCGGTGGCCCTGCCGCGCGTCGACGGCTCGATGCTGGTGGGCGAGGCAGCCGACCGGCGCAGCTACTACGAGCCGACCCTGGTGGCACGCACCGTAGCGCCCCGCCTCGGCGATCCCGGACCCATCGTCATCGACGGCCAGGCCGTCGATCCGAGCACGCTCACCGAGGCTCTGATCGGCACGGCCATCGAGCGGGCCTCCGGCACGGGCGAGTGGCCCGGCCACCTGGTGCTGACCTACCCGCTGCGCCACGGTGGCGCCGTCGAGGACCTGCTGGAGCAGGCGGCGGCCCGGGTCACCACCAGCCCGGTCATGCTCGTCCCCGAGCCGATCGCGGCCATGGCCAAGCTGGCCCACGACGTCGAGCTGGCGCTCGACACCACCGTGGTCGTCATCGACTTCGGCGGGTCGAGCTTCGACGTGACCCTGGTGCGGCGCACGTCGACCGGATTCGACCTCATCGGCGACCCGGCCAGCCTCCCCGACTTCGGCGGGGTGGACGTCGACACCGCGGTGCTGGCCCACGTCGAGTCGATGATCGGCGACGTCAGCTCGGGGGTCGCCACCACCGACCACGACGGCATGCTGGCCCTGCGCCGGCTGCGGGGCGCCTGCCGGGCGGCCAAGGAGACGCTGTCGTCGATCCACGAGACGGTGATCGACGTCAACCTGCCCCACATGCAGGGGCAGGTGGCCATCGCGCGGGACGACCTCGAGCGGGGCATCGGCGCCACGCTGACCGAGGCCGTCGACCTCATCGACACGGTGGTGGCCGATGCCGGGCTGACGATCCCCGACGTGCAGCTGGCCCTGGTGGTGGGCGGGTCGTCCCGCATCCCGCTGCTGTCGGCGCTCATCACCGAGCGCATCGGGCTGCCGATCGTCGCGGATCCGCTGCCCGAGCTGACGGTCAGCCTGGGCGCCGCCCTGTTCGCCGAGGAGGAGCCGGCGGAGGCCGGTCCCGTCCTGCCGGGTGCGGTGGCGCCGCTCGCCGGAGGCGGCCTGGCCGCCGGCGTCCCGCCGCCACCGGTGGTCCCGCCGGAGCCGCAGGTCGACGCCGCCTTCTGGGGCCCGGAGCCCGGCCCGCTGGCTGACGCCGGGGTCGACCCGGGCGCCGCGGTGGGGGCATCCGTGGGCGAGGCGTACGACAGCCCGGCCCCGTGGGCCGACAGCCGCACCTCCGTGTTCGACGCCGCCGAGCCGCCGCCGGGGGCGGCCACCGGCGAGGCGCTGACGACCGGGCTCGATCCGGACGGCGAGTTCGCCGCCGGCCCCGGGCCGGTGTTCGACGGCGTGGGGCACGAGCCCGACGGGGCCGACGAGGCCTTCCGCTCGCTGACCGCCAGCGACTCCGACCCGTTCGGGACCCGTGCCGCCGGGCTCGCCGGGCGGCTGGGCCGCCGGCACGAGCCGGAGTACGAGGACTACGAGGACGAGGAGCCCGAGCGCCCCAAGGGCGGCTTCGCCGACTCGACCGACCCCCGCATGATCGTGGGGGCCATCGGCGCCGGCCTGGCCATCGTGCTGCTGGGCGGCTTCGCCCTGGCCGCCGGCACGGGCGGCAGCGACGACGACCCCACGATCGCCGTGCGCGATCCGCTGTCGACGCAGGCCACCACCACCACGCTGTCGACGTCCACCACCACGGAGCCCACCACCACCACGGCGGAGGAGTCGCCGTCGACGACTCGGCGGACCACGACCACCACCCGCCCCCGGCCGACCACCACGGCCTCCACCGCACCGCCGCCGACCGAGCCGCCCCCGCCCCCGCCGACGACCACCACGACCGTGCCGCCGACGACGACGACAACGGCGCCGCCGCCGACGACTACCACGACTGCTGGTCCCGGGACCTGACCGATCGGCACCCTTCGTGGCATCCGTCTCAGTGCGACCGCGGTCGGCGCGCGGGCCGAGGGGCGCTAGCCTGATCCGCTCAGCGCAGCACGGCCCCTTTCCAGGGCACGGGTGGGCGGCGGTGACGTACCAGCGGGAACTTGACCCGCCGGTCAGTCGAACGGAAAGGTAGCGGGAATGTACGCCGAGGAACGTCCTCTGCGCATCGCGCTGCTGGCCTACCGGGGCAAGCCCCACGTCGGTGGCCAGGGCGTGTACGTGCGGCATCTGGCCAAGGCCCTGACCGACGCGGGCCACCACGTCGAGGTCCTCGGCGGCCAGCCCTACCCGGTCCTCGACGAGCGCGTCCCGCTGGTCGAGCTGCCCAGCCTCGAGATCTACAACGACCACTTCCCCATGCGCATGCCGGGGCTGTGGGAGATGAAGGACTGGACCGACCTCGCCGAGGTCACCTCGTTCTCGTTCGGCCAGTTCCCCGAGCCGCTGGCCTTCAGTCTGCGGGCGTGGCGCCACCTGCGGTCCCGGGCCGGCGAGTTCGACCTGGTCCACGACAACCAGTGCCTGGGCTACGGGCTGCTCGGCATCCAGCGGGCCGGCTTCCCGGTGCTGGCCACCGTCCACCACCCCATCACGGTCGACCGCCGGCTGGAGATGGAGCACGCCGACGGCTGGTACAAGCGGCTGACCCTGCGCCGCTGGTACTCGTTCACCAACATGCAGACCCGCGTGGTCCAGCGCCTGCCCCGGGTCGTCACGGTGTCCGAGAACTCGTTCCGGGACATCGCCGCCGACCACGGCGTCGACCCCAACAGGATGGCCATCGTGCCCGTCGGCGTGGACGTGGACCTGTTCCGCCCGCTGCCGGAGGTGGTCCCGGTCCCCGGCCGGCTGATCACCACCGCCAGCGCGGACGTCGCCATGAAGGGCCTCAGCTACCTGCTCGAGGCGCTGGCCAAGCTGCGCACCGAGCGCCCCGAGACCCACCTGGTCGTCATCGGCAAGCGCAAGGCCGGCGGCCGCTCCGACGAGACCATCCGCCAGCTGGGCCTGGAGGACGCGGTCGAGTTCGTCACCGGCGTCCCCGAGCGGCGCATCATCGAGCTGTACAGCGAGGCCGAGCTGGCCGTGGTGCCCTCGCTGTACGAGGGCTTCTCGCTGCCCGCCATCGAGGCGATGTCGTGCGGGACGCCGCTGATCGCCACCTCCGGCGGAGCGCTGCCCGAGGTGGTGGGCGACGACGGCGACACCGCGCTGGTGGTACCGCCGGGCGACAGCGAGGCGCTGGCTGCCAAGCTGCGCTGGGCGCTGGGCCGCGACGACCTGCGGGCCACCGTGGGTGCCCGGGGCCGCCAGCGGGTCGTCGACCAGTGGTCGTGGCAGCACACGGCGGCCAAGACGGTCGAGCAGTACCGCATCCTCCTCGACCAGGTCGGCGCGGGTTCGTAGATGCTCACCGTCGATTACCAGAGGCTCGGCCTCGCGCCCGGCGACCGCCTGCTCGACCTCGGCTGCGGGGCCGGCCGCCACGCCTTCGAGTCGCTGCGCCACGGGGCCCGGGTCACGGCCTTCGACTATGACGAGGCCGAGCTCAAGGACGTGGCCGCCATGGCCAGCGCCATGGAGGCCGAGGGCGACCTGGGCGACGGAGCCCGGAGCGGGGTCGCCCGGGGCGACGCCACCGCGCTGCCGTTCCCCGACGCCAGCTTCGACCGGATCATCGCCGCCGAGGTGCTGGAGCACATCTCCGACGACGCCGCCGCCATCGCCGAGCTGGTGCGGGTGCTGCGGCCCGGCGGCACGATGGCGGTCACCGTGCCGGCCTTCCTGGCCGAGCGCATCTGCTGGGCCCTGTCCGACGAGTACCACGCCCCGTTCGTGGCCGGCGGGCACGTCCGCATCTACACGGCCGCCGAGATGCGCAACAACCTCGTCACCGCCGGGGTCGAGCCCTACGAGGCGCACAAGGAGCACGGCATCCACGCCCCCTACTGGTGGCTGAAGTGCGCCGTCGGACCGACCAACGACGAGCACCCCCTGGTCCGGGCCTACCACCACGTTCTGTGCTGGGACATCGGCGGTGCCCAGCCGTGGTCCCGGCTCACCCGGGCCGCCGACCGGGTCCTGACCCCGGTGATCGGCAAGAGCTACGTCGTCTATGCCCGCAAGCCGGGCCCGGCCGAGGCCGCGGCGTGACGCTGGTCGACATCCCCGGGATCGCCACCGCCGCCGACCTCCAGCGGACGGTCGAGGCGGTGGCCGAGTGGCAGCTGCCGTCGGGCATGGTGCCGTGGTTCCCCGGCGGCCACGCCGACCCCTGGAACCACGTCGAGGCGGCCATGGCCCTGACGCTGGGCGGCCGCCACGCCGAGGCCGAGCGGGCCTTCGACTGGCTGGCCGGCCTGCAGCGGCCCGACGGGTCCTGGCACCAGTACTACCTGGCCGACCGGGTCGAGCAGGACAAGCTCGACGCCAACGTGATCGCCTACGTGGCCGCCGGCGTGTGGCACCGGTGGCTGTGCACCGGCGACCGCGGCTTCGCCGAGACGATGTGGCCGGTGGTGGAGCGGGCGGTCGACTTCGTCCTCGACCTGCAGACCCCGCGAGGCGAGATCCTGTGGGCCCGCCACGCCGACGGCACGCCGTGGTCGTTCGCCCTGCTGACCGGGTCGTCGTCGATCTGTCACAGCCTGCGCTGCGCGGTGGCGCTGGCCGAGCTGCTGGGCCACGAGCGCCCCGACTGGGAGCTGTCGGCCGCCCGGCTCACGCACGTCATCCGGCACGTGCCGGACGCCTTCTCCCCCAAGCACCGCTGGGCGATGGACTGGTACTACCCGGTGCTCACCGGGGTCGTCGTCGGCGACGAGGGCCGGGAGCGGCTGGCCGAGCGGCACCGCGCCTTCGTCATGGACGGCTGCGGCGTGCGCTGCGTCTCGGACCGGCCGTGGGTCACCGCCGCCGAGACCTGCGAGTACGCCATGGCCAACCTGGCCGTGGGCAACGTCGAGATCGCCCGGGACCTGTTCTCGTGGGCGCAGCGCTACCGCCACGAGGACGGCCGCTACTGGACCGGGACGGTGTTCCCGGACGAGGGCCGGTTCCCGTCGGGCGAGCGGTCGACCTACACGGCGTCGGCCGTGATCCTGGCGGCCGACGCCCTGGCCGCGGGCTCGCCGGCCAGCGGCCTGTTCACCCGCCACGACGAGCTCCTCCCGGCCCTGTTCGAGGCCGAGGACAGCGACTCCGCCGTCACCGACCGGGACTAGCGGCCGGCTCAGTCCGCCTTGCGGCGCAGGACGCGGAGGGAGCCGACCGCCCGCTCCTCGACGAAGCGGCCGCCGGCGATGGCCGGCAGGTAGATCTCCTCGTACGGCGGGCGGCCGCCGTCGGCCGGGTCGGGGAACACGTCGTGGATGGCCAGGGTGCCGCCCGGCACGACGTGGGGGGTCCACAGCTCGTAGTCGGTGCGGGCCGGCTCGACGCCGTGACCGCCGTCGACGAACAGGAACGCGAGCGGGGTGGACCAGGCCCGCGCCACGACCGGCGACTCGCCGACCACCGCCACCACCGTGCCCTCCAGCTCGGCGTCGTGGATCGTGCGCCGGAACCACGGCAGCGTGTCCATCTTGCCGACCGCCGGGTCGACCAGGTCGGGCTCGTGCCACTCCCAGCCCGGCTGGTTCTCCTCCGAGCCCCGGTGGTGGTCGACGGCGAACAGCACCCGGCCCCGCTCCCGGGCGGCCGCGCCGAGGTACACGCTCGACTTGCCGCAGTAGCTGCCCACCTCGAGCAGCGGACCGTCGACCGCCACCGCCGCCGCGGCCTCGTACAGCGCCAGGCCCTCGTCGGCCGGCATGAAGCCGCGGGCGGCCTCGGCGGCGGCTCGGAGCTCCGGGTCCATGGTCACGACCGGACCGTATCCGGGGGCACGGCCGGCCCACCAGCCGCCTCCGGCCGGCGCTCAGGCCCCGGCATCACGCCCCGCAACGACTCCTCGTCGCCGTCGTGGCCGGCGACGAACTGCACGCCGACCGGCACGGGCAGCGCGCCGGGCACGACGTAGGACGGTCCCCGCTCGGGCGGTCGGAGGGC
>DASSUD010000344.1:0-16516 GCA_035707385.1 Acidimicrobiales bacterium | reverse complement strand
CGGAGCACGGCCAGGCCGTCCGGCTGGAGCACGAACCCCGCCCGCTGGTAGAGGCGCAGCGAGCGCTCGTTGCCCTCCTGGGTGTTCACCAGGGCGTCGCGGGCGCCCCAGCGCCGCAGCCAGCGCAGCCCGTCGGCCAGCAGGGCCGCGCCCACGCCCCGGCGCTGGACGGCGGGGTCGACGGCCAGGCGCTGCACGTAGCCGCGGGGCCCCGCCCGCCCGCACACCGCGTAGCCGACGATGCGGGACCCCGCCCGGGCCGTCTGGAAGTGGACGGTGACGGTGGCGGACAGGGCCTCCTCCAGCCCGGCGTGATCGAGGCGCCAGAAGGGGGAGAAGGCGGCGTGGTCGACGGCGAGGACCTCCTCGTGGTCGCGCCGCCTGCCTCGCCGCATGTCGCAGCCCCGGGGCAGGGCGGCGGCGTCGAGGTGGTCGAAGGTGTGGAGCAGCAGGTGGAGCCGCTCCGTCTCGGCGAAGCCGGCCTCCAGGAACGCGGGCTGGTCGGCCCGGGACAGCGCGGCCGTGAGCGCCGCCTGGTAGCCGGCGCGGCGCAACGGCTGCAGCGAGCGCCGGACGTCGTCCACGGTCAGCGGGCCGAGGAAGTCGCCGGCGGGCGCGACGTGGGCGACGCGGTCGTCGCCGTGCCAGGGCCGGGCGCGCAGGCGGGACCCGGTCCGGTTGGGGGTGCGCAGCAGGCTCATCGTGATGGGGGTATCCGCCGCCGTCGGTCGCCGGATCGGCCGGCGGTGACCGCGGTCATCCCCCCGAGAGTAGGCCCCGCGACGACCGGGATTCGTGCCGGGTACCCGGGGACGGCCGTTAGCGTTCATCTGGCATGCCGATCCTGTTCGTCTCGCACCCCGGCTACGTCGAGCACGACCCCGGCCGCGGCCACCCCGAGCGGCCCCAGCGGCTGGTGGCCGTGGAGATGGGGGCCGAGCTGTCCGGGCTGGACAGCGAGCTGGTGCGGGTGCCGGCCCGGCCGGCCACCGAGCGGGAGATCGAGCGGGTCCACACGCCGACCTATGTCGGCGCGCTCGAGCGCTTCTGCCGCAGCGGCGGTGGGAACCTCGACGCCGACACGGCCGCGGTCCCGGCCTCGTGGGAGGCGGCGCGGCTGGCGGCGGGTGCCGGCCTGGCCGCCATCGAGCGGCTGGAGGCGGGGGAGGGGACGGCCGCGTTCTGCGCCGTGCGCCCGCCCGGCCACCATGCCCTGCCGGCCCGGGCGATGGGGTTCTGCCTGTTCAACAACGTGGCGGTGGCGGCCGCGGCGCTGGCGGAGCGGGGCCAGCGGGTGCTGCTGGTCGACTACGACGCCCACCACGGCAACGGCACGCAGGACTCCTTCTACGACGACAGGCGGGTGACCTACGTGTCGTTCCACCAGTCGCCGCTGTACCCGGGCACGGGCTCGGTGCTGGAGACCGGCGACGGCGAGGGGCGGGGGCGCACGGTGAACGTGCCGGTGCCGCCGGGCGCCACCGGCGACGTCTACCGGGCCGCGATCGAGGAGGTCGTGGCGCCGCTGGCCGCCGAGGTCGGCGCCACGTGGCTGCTGCTGTCGGCCGGGTTCGACGCCCACCGGGCCGATCCGCTGACCGAGCTGGCGCTGACGTCCGGCGACTACGCCGACATGACGGCCGACCTCGTCGGTCTGGTCGAGCCGGGGCACGTGCTGGCGTTCCTGGAGGGCGGCTACGACCTGGAGGCGCTGCGGGACTCGACGGCGGCCGCGCTCGGGGCCCTGGCCGGCGAGCGGGTCCACATCGAGGCGCCCAGCGGGGGCGGGCCGGGGCGCGACGCCATCGCGGCGGCCGGGCTGGCCCACCGGCGGGCCACCGGCGCCTGATCCGGCCCGCCGAACCCAGCGGGCCCCGCCGCCCACCCCCGTTAGCCTGGCGGGTCGTGATCCCCGAGCGGTTGCAGCCGGTCCTCGACGAGGTGCGCCCCCTGGCCGACCGCTTCCACGCGGCCGGCCACACGGTCTATCTCGTGGGGGGCATCGTCCGCGACCTGTTGCTCGGGCGGCTGCGCCCGGACGCGGACCTCGACCTGACGACCGACGCGAGCCCGGCCGAGACCAAGGCGGTCCTCGACGGCTGGGCCGACGCCCTGTGGGAGCAGGGCGCGGCGTTCGGCACCATCGGCGCCCGCAAGGGCGGCACCGTGTTCGAGGTGACGACCCACCGGGCCGAGGCGTACCGGGAGGACTCCCGCAAGCCGCACGTCGTGTTCGCCACCGACGTGGTCGAGGACCTGTCGCGGCGCGACTTCACCATCAACGCCATGGCCCTGCGGCTGCCGGGCGTCGAGCTGATCGACCCGTTCGGCGGCGCCGCCGACCTGGCGGCGGGGGTGCTGCGCACCCCGCTGGCGCCCGAGGTGTCGTTCTCCGACGACCCGCTGCGCATGCTGCGGGCGGCCCGGTTCATGGCCGGCTACGGCGCCGAGCCGGACAAGGAGCTGGTGGCGGCCGTGCGGGACATGCGGGGCCGGCTGGAGATCGTGTCGGCCGAGCGCATCCGGGACGAGCTGTCCAAGCTCCTGGTCGTGGACGACCCCAGCGCCGGGCTGTGGTTCCTGGCGGACACCCGCCTGGCCGACGAGTTCCTGCCCGAGCTGCTGGCCATGCGCCTGGAGCAGGACCCGATCCACCGCCACAAGGACGTGCTGGCCCACACGATCGCGGTGGTGGCCAAGACCTCGCCCCGGCTGGTGGTGCGCCTGGCCGCCCTGCTGCACGACGTGGGCAAGCCGCGTACCCGGTCCATCGGGCCGCGGGGCGTGAGCTTCCACCACCACGAGGTGGTCGGCGCCCGCATGGCCCGGGACCGGCTGCGGGCCCTGCGGTTCCCCAACGACGTGATCGACGACGTGCAACGGCTGGTTTTCCTGCACCTGCGGTTCCACGGCTACGGCGACCAGGTGTGGAGCGACGCGGCCGTGCGCCGCTACGCCCGGGACGCCGGCCGGCTGCTCGACGACCTCAACGAGCTGACGCGCTGCGACTGCACGACCCGCAACGAGCGCAAGGCCCGGATGCTGGCCGCCCGCATGGACGCCCTCGAGGCCCGCATCGCCGAGCTGTCGGAGCGGGAGGAGCTCGCCGCCCTGCGCCCGGACATCGACGGCAACCGGGTCATGGAGCTGCTCGGCATCGGCCCCGGCCGCCAGGTCGGCCAAGCCCTGTCGATGCTGCTGGAGGCCCGTCTCGACGAGGGCCCCCTGGGTGCCGAGGAGGCCGAGCGCCGGCTGCTGGAGTGGTGGGCGGCGCGTTAGTCCATGCGCGTACGCATGTTAAGATGCGCACGTGCCTAAGACGATCCAGATCAGGGACGTCGACGACGACGTGTACGCCGCACTCGCTCGCCGCGCGGCTGAGGTCGGCATCACCGTGCCCGATCTCTTGCGGCGGGAGGCGGCCCGCCTCGCCTCTCGCCCGACGGTCGAGGAGTGGCTGGCCCGCACCCGACGGCGCCCCTCCGGCGTCTCGCGTGAAGCCGTCATCGACGCGCTCGACGAGCTCAGGGGTCCCTGGCCCGATGCTGGTGGTTGACGCGTCGTGCCTCTACGAGGTCGTCGCTGACACCGAGAGCGCCGAGGCGGTCCGGGCCCGGCTGAGTGCCGACACCGACCATGTCGCCCCCCACGTCATCGACGTCGAGGTCGTGAACGTCATCCGGCGCGCCCATCTCCAGGGAGTCCTCGACGCCACGGCGGCGGCGCAGGCTGTCGAGGATCTGGCGGCCTGGCCGGGCGAGCGCTTCGGGCACCGCAGCCTGCTCGGCAGGGCCTGGGAGTTGCGGTCCAACGTGCGGGGCTGGGACGCGATGTACGTGGCTCTGGCCGAGGTCCTGGATGCCACGCTCGTGACGATCGACCGGCGCCTGGCGGCGGCGCGGGGGCCGCGGTGCACGATCGAGGTCATCGGGGCCTGAGCGCGGTCAGACTCCCAGCTTGCGGGCCCGGACGATCAGCGTGGGCGGGACCCAGCGCATGGCGTCGGACCACGCCGCGCCCGCCACCGCCTGGTCGGCGGGCGGTTCCAGCAGGGTGTCGACCGCGAAACCGGCCCGGCCGAGGGCGCCGAACAGCCCGGTGAGCGACACGACCCGGTCGGGCTCGCTGCCGCCGTCGGCCACCGACCACGGCGCCGGCGTCGGGTCCCACCACGTGCGGCGCAGGACCGGCTCGGTCCCGGCCGGGTCGAGCATCACGAACGCCGGGTGCGGGAGCGAGAACACGAACGGCCGGTCGGGCCGCAACACCCGGTGGACCTGGCGGAACACCCGGTCGCGGTCCTCGACGGCGGCCAGGCCGTACGTCGACACGGCGGCGTCGATGGTGTCGGCCCGCACGAAGGCCAGCTCGGCCAGGGGGCCGTGGTGGGTCTCGATCTTGACGCCCTCCCGGTCGGCCCGCTCGCGGGTGTCCCCGAGGTTGCGGGCCTCCTCGTCGACGGCGATGACCCGGGCGCCCGCCTTGGCCAGCGCCACCGCACCGGCCCCGGCTCCGCAGCCCAGATCCAGGATGCGGCGGCCGGACACGTGGCCGAGCAGCCGCAGGTCGGACTCCGTGGGCAACCCCGGGCCGTAGCGGACGGCGTCGGCGTCGAGCGTGGCGCCGGAGGCGCCGGCGAGCGAGAAGCGTGTCCAGGCCATGCCGCCAGTGTGGCCCAACCCGCAACCCTGTGCCGGTGCGTGGTCGGATGACCTGACTGAGCGCGAAAGCCGTGGATCGTAGGGTGCGGACAGGGCAAGACGGTGCAAGACTTTCGGCGACCCATGACTCCCCAGACGGCAACGACAGGCACGGGACCGAGGTCACCGGGTGGCATCGAGCCCGAGCGCGGGTCGTTGCCGGGTGGCGCGCTGTGCCTGGTCCTGACGTGGGACGCCGGCGGGCGTTGCACCAGCGCCCGGGCCGACGGCTCGGCCGACGGGGCGCTGCTGGCCACCATGCTGTGCGGCGACGGCTGGCTCGACGTGGTGGACCCGGTCGACCGCACGGCCGCGGGCGACTCGCTGCGGTCCGTGATCCGGGGCGGCACCAGCCGCGAGGAGGCGGTCCGGTTGGCGGGGGGCGACCGCTGGGCCCTCCTGCGCATCCGCCCCGCCGACGGCGACCACGCGGGCGTCGCCGCCCGGGGCGTCATGGTCGACGCCACCCGCTCGCTCGGCGCCACCGCCCGCATGGCCCGGCTGGTCGAGGGGTTCAACAGCCTGCGCCACCCCCTCGACATCGTGGCCGCCATGCTCGACGACGGTGTGGCCATGCTGGGCGGCCGCACCGCCACGCTCCACGTGCTGTCCGACGCCGGTGACGAGCTGGTGGTGGCCGGCTCCGCCGGGCTCCCGGAGGACACGCTGGCGGAGCGGTTCGGCCGCATCCCGCTGTCGGCGGACCTGCCCGCCTCCGAGGTCATGCGTACGGGCCTGCCGGTGGTGGTCCGCTCCGAGGCCCAGCGCCGCGAGCGCTACCCGACGCTCGACGACCTGTCCATCAACTTCGACCCGGCGTTCGTGGTGGTGCCGTTGAACGACGCCCAGGGCCGCCCGTTCGGGGCCATGGGCATCGGCTTCCCGGACGGGATGACGCCGGGCGACGACGACTACGAGTTCCTCCTCGACGTGGCCGCCCAGTGCGCGCTGGCCCTGGACCGGGCCCGCCTGGCCGACGCGGCCGAGCGGGGGCAGGGGCACCTCGGCTTCCTCGACGAGCTGAGCGCGGCCCTGTCGAGCAGCCTGCACGTCGACACCGCGCTGGCCCAGCTCGCCGCGCTCACCGTGCCCCGCATCGCCGACTGGTGCGTCGTCCGCCTGGTCGAGTCGGCCTCGAACCCCCGGCCGACGGTCGGCGTGGCCCACGTCGACCCGTCCCGCTACGGCCTGCTCACCCGCCTGGCCCAGCGCTTTCCCCGGGACCTGACGCGCGTCGGCGAGCTGGGCGAGGCGCTGGCGGCCGGGCGCCCGCTCATCCGGGGCCGGCGGGGCGTGGCCATGCTGGCCGCACTGTTCGACGAGGCCGACCGGGTCGACCTCGACGAGGTGGGCGAGGGCGGGGTGGCCGTGTTCCCCCTGCACGCCCGCGGGCGCCTGCTGGGAGCCCTGGCCTTCGGCAACCGGCCCGGCCGCCCGTTCACCGACCGCGACATCGACCTGGCCAAGGCGGTGGCCAGCCGGGCGGCCGTCATCGTCGACAACGCCCGCCTGCTGCACGAGCAGTCGGTCGTGGCCCGAGCCTTGCAGGACAGCCTGCTGCCGGCCCGCCTGCCCGACATCCCCGGCCTCGAGCTGGGCGCCCGCTACCTGGCGGCCGGCCAGGGGCTGGACGTGGGCGGCGACTTCTACGACGCGTTCCAGGCCGACGCCAACTGGTGGATCATCGCCGTGGGCGACGTGTGCGGCCACGGTGTCGAGGCCGCGGCCACCACCGGGCTGGTGCGCCACACGATCCGCTCGGCCTCCATGCACGGCGTGATGCCGTCCGCGGTGCTCGGCCACCTCAACGAGATGCTGCTGCGGGCGGGCGCCGAGCGCGACGCGGTCGACGACGACCAGGTGCCGGTCAGCCCTCGCTTCTGCACGGTCCTCGTGGGGGCGGTGCAGCCCACGTCCCGGGGCGTCGACATCATCCTCTGCTCGGGAGGGCACCCGCTGCCGCTCGTGCGGCGGGCGGCCGGTCGGGTCGAGCCGGTAGGCGTCCCGGGCACCCTGCTGGGCGTGACCGACGAGCTGACCCTGACCGACAGCGTGGTCCACCTCGACCCCGGGGAGGCCCTGGTCTGCTACACGGACGGCCTCATCGACCGCCGGTCGGGCCGGCGGGCCTTCGGTGAGGAGGGCGTGGTCAAGGCGGTCTACCAGGGCAAGGCGCTGGCGGCCCGCGAGCTGGCGGTCCTCATCGAGGCCGAGGCGGTCAACTTCGTCGACGACGACCCCGCCGACGACATGGCCGTGCTCGCGCTCGTGGCCGTCGACCCCCGCTGACGAGCCTCCGCACTAGAACGTGCCGGTGGCCACGATGTCCCCCGTGGGGGCGGGGGAGCCGCCGGCCGGCTCGGTCGACAGGGCCATGTCGGTGGTGCCCGCCGGGACACCGACGACCGCCACGCCCGCACGGCCGTCGCCGATCACACCGAGCGACACCGGCACGTCGCCACCCAGCTTCCACAGCTGGTACGTCTCGCCCGGGCCCAGCGCGGGCAGGTCGTCGACCAGGACGTAGCCGGTCCCCTCGTCGACCACGACCCGGGCTGCCGGCCGGCCGTCCCCGGTGGCCAGGGTGGCGACGCCGGCGTCGGGGTCGTCGAGGGCGGCAGCCGCCAGCTCGGCCAGGTCGTCCGGCTCGTCCCGGGTGTTGCCGAGCACGACGCCCACCGCCCCGCCGACGACCAGGGCGGCGGCCGCCACCGCGCCGATCAGGGCCCAGCGGGGCCGGCCGTCACGCGAGCGGGGGCGCAGGTGGGTGGGCCCGGCCGCGACCGGGGCGGTCGGGGGCGGCGCCGCGGGGGCGGACGACGTCACCGGCAGCGGGGTGGGGATCCCGGTGGCGCCGATGCCGGCGGCGATGCGCTGCCACACGGCCGGCGGCGGGGCCTCGTCGGTGGCCAGGGCGGCCAGGGTGGCCTGGTGCTCCTCGACCTCGGCGGCGCAGGCGGGGCACGACGCCAGGTGGGCCTCGACGGCCTCCCGCTCCGCGCCCTCCAGGGCGTCGAGGGCGTAGAGCGCCAGGTCGTCGGTGGGGTGGACCGGGGTCACGGCGTCACCCCCTCGGCCTCGAGCGCGCGCCGGAGCCGCCCGAGCCCGGCCCTGATGCGACTCTTGACCGTGCCCTCCGGCTGCCCGAGCCGCGCCGCGGCGTCGCGGTACGTGAGCCCGCCGAACCAGGCCAGGACGATGGGGTCCCGCTCCTCGGGCGGCAGGGTGTCGAGCGCCCGGCGGACGTGGGCGGCCAGGTCGAGCTCGGCGACGGTGGCCTCGACGTCGGCCTCGGGCGCGGGCGTGGCGTCGCGCCGGCCCGCCTGCTCGTCGCGCCGCCGGCGGGCCTGCTCTGACCGCACGACGTCCACGCTACGGCCGTGGGCCCGGGTGAGCAGCCACGAGCGCAGCGACCCGCGGGCCGGGTCGTAGCGCTCGGGCGCGGCCCACAGGTCGGTGAACACGGTCTGGGCGACCTCCTCGGCCCGCTGCGGGTCCCGCAGGACCCGGCGGGCGAGTGCCCACACGACCCCGCCGTGGCGGCGGTAGATCTCGGCGAGCGCGTCGGCGTCGTGGCGCGCCAGCGCGGCGGCCAGCTCGACGTCGGTCGTCCCGTCGTGGACAGCGGACCCCATCCCGGGGTGCCACGGTAGACGGTCACGCCGCGCTCGCCGCAGGTCCCCCCGGACCGGTCCCGGCGACCGGGCCGGCGTACCGGCCGATCGCTCCCGACACCAGGCGCAGGTCGGCCAGGCCCGGGAGCCGGTCGATGCGCCTGTCGATGCGGGCCGCGATGTCCTGGCCCGGCTGGTCGCCGAACAGCGTCCGCACCATGAACGCCACCTCCTCGGCGGGCATCACCCCCGCGCCCACCGGCCGCCACAGGCGCCGCAGCGCCCACCGCACGATCCGCCGCGCCCCGGGGTGGTCGGCCAGCCGTGTGCCGGCTTCGCCCGCGTAGAAGGCGATGTGGCCGCCCTCCTGGCGCATGATCCGGTTCAGCAGGTCGGTGAGGACGGGGTGCTGGGCCCGGTCGATCAGCCGGGCGTAGCCGGCCTGGGTGGTCCACTCGTTGACGGCCCCCCAGGTCATGTGGAGCGCCCCGAAGCCGCTGCCCGCCACCGCCGACCCCAGCGCGTGCAGGGCCGGGGCCACGCGGTCGCGCAGGCCGAGGCCGCGGCGCAGGCGGGCCACCCGGGGCGCCCCCGCGTCCTCGCCGTGGGCCGCCAGGACGCGGCCGATGGCCTCGCCGTGCCACATCTCCTCGTAGCTCCACACCGTGAGGAACGTCGTGATGCGGGGGTCCCGGTGGGCGGGCGTGACCAGCAGGTCCCGCAGGTAGCAGACGGTGTGGTGCTCGACGTCGTGCATGTACCGCAGGCAGCGGAGCACGGCCGCGTCGAGGGGGCGCGTGCGGAAGGCGTCGAAGTCGATACCGGTCAGGTCGAGCCGGGCGGCCCGCTGGGCATATCGGTCAGGGTCGATCCGCACACCAGGAATTCGGACCGGACCGCCCGGCGGATGACCTGGGCCTCAGCCGGTGATGAAGGCGTCCAGCGCGTCCCGGGCCACGTCGTCGTGGACCTGGGTGGGGGGCGACTTCATGAAGTACTGGCACGCCGGGTCGACCGGGCCGCCGAGGCCGCGGTCGAGGGCGAGCTTGGCGCACCGGACCGCGTCGATGATGACGCCGGCGGAGTTGGGCGAGTCGTGCACCTCGAGCTTGAGCTCGACCGTGAGGGGCACGTCACCGAAGTTGCGGCCCTCCAGCCGGATGAACGCCCACTTGCGGTCCTCGAGCCACGGTACGTGGTCGGACGGGCCGATGTGGACGTCGCTGTCGCTGATGCCGGCCTCGATCTGGCTGGTCACGGACTGGGTCTTCGACTTCTTCTTGGACTTCAGCCGGGAGCGCTCCAGCATGTTCATGAAGTCCATGTTCCCGCCGAAGTTCAGCTGGTAGGTGTGGTCGATCGTGGTGCCGCGGTCCTCGAACAGCCGGGCGAGGTTGCGGTGCACGATGGTGGCCCCGACCTGGGACTTGATGTCGTCGCCCACGATCGGCACGCCGGCCTCGGCGAAGCGCGCCGCCCAGGTGGGGTCGGAGGCGATGAACACCGGGATGGCGTTGACGAAGCCGACCCCGGCGTCGAGGCAGGCCTGGGCGTAGTGCTTCTGGGCCTGCTCGGACCCGACGGGCAGGTACGACACCAGCACGTCGGCCCCCGACGCCCGGAGGGCCTCGGCCACGTCGACGGGCTCGGCCGGCGACTCCTCGCACTCCTGCGTGTAGAACTCGCCGAAGCCGTCGAGGGTCGGGCCCCGCTGGACGAGGACGTCCAGGTCCGGCACCTCGGCGAAGCGGATGGTGTTGTTGGGCCCGGCGTGGATGGCCTTGGCCACGTCGATGCCCACCTTGTCGGCGTCGACGTCGAAGGCGGCCACGACCTCGATGTCCCGCACGTGGTAGCCGCCGAGCTCGACGTGCATGAGGCCGGGGACGGACTCGCCGGGATCGGCGTCCCGGTAGTACTCGATGCCCTGCACCAGCGAGCTGGCGCAGTTGCCGACGCCGGCGATGGCGAGACGGATGGTGCTCATGAGGATGGCCTCCTGGAGGGCGGGATCAGAGGGTGGGGTCGTCGTCGGCGTCGAGCGCGTCGCGCTCGTGGGCGACGAGCCGGTCGAGCCAGGCGATGTCGGCGGCCAGCGCCGCCCGGTCGCGCTCCAGCAGGGAGCGCAGGTAGGTGTTGACGCGCCGCTCGCCGGGCCCGGCGGGCTGGGCGGCCCGCTGGGACAGCTCGGCGCGGCGCCGCTCGAACAGGTCGATGCGCGCGGCGGGAGCGAGGTTGTGGCAGAGCGCGACCCGCAGGGGGAACACCTTGTCGTCGGACACGTCAGGATCGGCCAGCAGCTCGCCGAGCCGTTGCCGCCCCGCGTCCGTGATGCCGTAGACCTTCTTGCCGCGGGCGCCGCGCCCGACCCGGCCGGCGCCGCTCGCGGCCAGGCGCTGGGCGCCGAACGCGGCCAGCTCGCCGGCCAGCGAGCCGCTCATGGGGCTGCGGGGCGTCGCCGCGACCGGCTTGCTGGACACGACCTTGACGAGACCGGCCTTCTCGAGCCGGCCGAGGGCGGGGTAGAGGGAGCCGAACGAGATGGCGAGACGCAGGCCGAGCAGGTCGCCCAGGCGCTTGCGCAGCTCGTAGCCGTGCAGGTCGTTCTCTTCGAGGAGGCCGAGGATGGCCAGTTCCAGCATCGGGCCGTGCCCTTGGGTGGGTGACGTGACTATATCGGTGCCGTATATCGAGTTCGTCATATCGCTTCGATATATCGCTTTCGACAGTGTGCCGGGAGTTCGCCCGGTCGTCAACCTCCGTTCGGACTGGCGTGTGCCCGCCACCTGGGTCCGGCGGCAGGAGGCCAACGGCGCCGCTACCCTCGCTGGCCATGAGCTTCCGGCCGGAGGCGATACGCGGAGCGAACGGCGGCGGTGCCGTCGTCGACTACCGCCTCACCCGCGAGGCGGTCGTGCGCGAGTACCGCAAGGGCCGCCTGTCGCGCCTCGACGTCTGCGACGCCCACCCGGAGCTGCAACGGGCCGCCACCGGCGCCGGCACCGTCACCCAGGAGCCGTGCCCCATCTGCGAGGAGGAGCCGGTCACCCTCGTGACCTACGCCTTCGGGCCCCGGCTCCCCGCCGGCGGGCGGTGTGTCACCAGCGCCCGCGAGATGGCCAAGCTGGCCCGTGGCTCGGTCTCGGTCGCCTGCTACGTGGTCGAGGTGTGCACCGGGTGCGCCTGGAACCACCTCACCCGGGTCTTCCACGTCGGCGGCACCTGAGCTGACCTGGGCATTCGCCGGATCGAGGCCACGGCGTCGTGGCCTGCGTGGCGCCGGCCGGTAGTCTTCTGGCCTCGGATGGCTGGACCGACCCGAACTACCCGAATCCCCGGTGCGCGCCCGCGCCCGGACGGCGTCCGCCCGCGGCGGCCCGCCGGCGGCCCCGCGCGCGCCTCGCTGCCCCCGTTCCCCGGGCCCGAGGGCCCGCCCGGACCGGGCTCACCGCGGCCAGGCGGGCCACCGATGCCCGGGCCCGGCGTTCCCGGCGGCCCGGCCCGCCCGGTCCGTCCCGGTGGTGGGCGTCCCGGCGGTCCCGGTGGTCCGGGTGGTCCGGGTGGTGGGCGTCCCGGTGGTCCGGGTGGTCCGGGTGGTGGGCGTCCCGGTGGTCCCGGCGGGCGCGGGCCCGGCGGTTCCGGCCCCGGGGGCCCGTTCGGCCCCGGCGGCCCCGGCGACCCGTACGATCCGTTCGAGCCGGGAGGCCCCGGCGGCCCCGACGACTTCGATCCCCGCTTCCCCGGGGAAGGCCCCGGACGCCCGCCCCGCCGCGACAAGCCGAGGAAGCGCAGCATCATCTGGCGCTGGCGCCGGGCACTTTTCCTGGTCGCCCTGGCCATGCTCTCCGGCATGACCGGCGTGGTCGTCGTGTTCGCCCGCACCGAGCTGCCCGAGATCGGCGACCTGTTCCAGGCCTCCTACATGTGCGCCGCCGACGTGGCCGCCGGCCAGTGCGGGCCCGACAACGCCCTGGCCCGCGTCCAGGACGAGGAGGGCGAGAACCGGCTGGCCATGTCGCTGGACGAGATCCCGGCGGCGGTGAAGAACGCCGTCATCGCCACCGAGGACCGCAACTTCTACGAGCACGACGGGCTCAACCCGATCGGCATCGCCCGCGCCTTCTACCAGAACGTCAAGGGCGGGTCGGTGTCCCAGGGCGGCTCCACCATCACCCAGCAGTACGTGAAGAACGCGTTCGAGCTCTCCACCGAGCGAGCCGTCAGCCGCAAGGCCAAGGAGGCCATCCTCAGCATCAAGCTCGAGCAGCAGATGTCCAAGGACGAGATCCTCGAGGGCTACCTCAACACCATCTACTTCGGGCGGGGGGCGTACGGCGTGGCCGCCGCCAGCCAGGCGTACTTCGGCGTCGACATCCGCACCATCAACGAGTCGCAGGCCTCCCTGCTGGCCGGGCTCATCCGGGCGCCGGCCACCGCCGACCCGACGAACCACCCCGAGGAAGCCACCCGCCGCCGCCACACCGCCCTGGTCGCCATGCGCGAGGAGGGCTACATCGACACCGAGCTGTTCGAGTACCTCGACGCCATCCCGGTGGACGGGACGTGGATCAGGCCCTACACCTCGGTCCAGATCACCGAGGTCCGCCGGGGCGGCGGCCAGGACACCGCCAACTACATGGGCACCGACTACCTCCCCCAGTTCATCCGGGAGGAGGTGAAGCGCATCGACCCGGTCCTGTTCACCGACAACAAGATCGACCGCGGCGGCCTGCGGATCTACACCTCGCTCAACTACGACATGCAGCTCGCCGCCTGGAACGCGGTGGTCTCCACCCTCGACAGTCCCGAGGACCCCGAGGCCGCGCTGGTGGCCGTGGACGACCAGGGCCTGATCCGGGCCATGGTGGGCAGCCGCAACCCGTTCACGCCCGGCGCCTACGAGAACAACTACGCCCTCGCCCGCCGCCAGACCGGCTCGACGTTCAAGGCGCTCGTGCTGGCCGAGGCCATCCGCGAGGGCTACTCCCTCAAGTCCCGGTTCAACGCCGAGGGCCTGATGGAGTTCCCGGAGTGGCCCAACCCCGACGGCAGCCCCTGGGAGGTCGGCAACTACTCCGAGAGCGATGGCGGCAACCTCGACCTCGTGGCCGCCACCCGCGAGTCGTCGAACACCGCCTACGCCCAGCTCATGCTGGCGCTCGGCACCGAGCGGGTCGACGTCGACGGCGACGGCGTCCCCCAGGCGGCCAGCGGCGCCGACGCCGTGGCCGAGCTGGCGGCGCAGATGGGCCTCGGGGGAGCCGAGGGCATCGCCGAGGACAGGCGGGTGCCCTCGATGGTGCTGGGCTCGGCCGAGGCCACCCCGCTGGAGATGGCCGGGGTCTACTCGACCTTCGCCAACCGTGGCATGTACAAGCGCCCCCAGATCGTGACCCGCGTCGAGCAGGTCGACCAGGACGGCAAGAACACCCTGCTGTGGGAGTACGCCCCCCAGCAGACCCCCGTGCTCACCGAGGGCCAGGCCGACCTCGTCAACCACGCCCTCCAGGCCGTCGTGAACGAGGGCGGCACGGCCCAGGGCGCCAACCTCGGCAAGCCGACCGCCGGCAAGACCGGCACCTCCCAGGAGAACCAGAACGCCTGGTTCGCCGGCTTCGTGCCCAAGCTCACCGCGGTGGTGTGGATGGGCTACCCCAACGCCGGCGACGGCAGCGGCTGGGACGACCCCGACACCCCGCAGTTCGACGACGCCCTGTGGCCCATGAACAGCAAGGGCCGCCTGGTGCACGGGCGCCAGGTCACGGGCGGGTCGTTCCCGGCGACGATCTGGAAGAAGTTCATGGAGCAGGCCACCGATGGCATGGAGGACTCCTTCAACGAGCCGACCCCTCAGCAGATCGCGTTCGGCAAGGTGATCAACGAGCGGGACCTGCCGTTGCCCGACGAGATCCCCGAGGACCCGGGGGGCCCGCCCGACATCACCATCATCGACCCGCAGCCGGGGGACACCCGTCCGGGCCAGCCGGGCCCGACGACCACCACGACGGAGCCGCCCCTTCCGACCCTCACCGTGCCGACGACCGGGCCGGGCAGACCCGGGCCCGGCGGCTGACCGGGCGGATCGGGCTCAGGCCCCCACCGGCTGGTGGGGATAGCTGGAGCGGCAGGGGAAGCACCACCGCTCGACGTCATCGACGACCTCCACCTTCTCCTCCGTGTCCCACGCCTCGGGTGTGACGTAGACGCGGTGGACCGGCGCCAGGTCGTCGGCCGGGGCGCCGCAGGAGTCGCACGCGGCGGGCTCGGCGGAATGCGCAGGCGACGGCATGGGGTTGACGCTAGCGACCCTGCTACCTTCGGCCCTACCGCCGGCAGCCATCGAGGCGCTGGACGGAGAAGGAGGTTCCGTGCCGTGCGCACACTGACCGTTCCCGCCATCCGCACGTCCAAGGTACGGGCGGGTCGCGATCCCCTCGTCATGGTCACCGCCTACGACGCTCCCGGCGCCCGCCAGGCGCACGCCGCGGGCGTCGACATGATCCTGGTCGGCGACTCGCTGGCCATGATGGTCCTCGGCTACGACGACACCCTGGCCGTGTCGGTCGAGGACATCGCCCACCACACCGGCGCCGTCAAGCGGGGCCTGGCGGCCTCGACCGCCGACGGCCCCCGCCCCCTGGTGGTGGGCGACCTCCCGTGGATGAGCTACCACACGACCCGCGACGAGGCCGTCCGCAACGCCGCCACGCTGGTGCGGGCCGGTGCCCAGGCGGTCAAGCTGGAAGGCGGCCGCAAGCGGCTGCGCGTGGTCGAGGCCATCGTCGACGCCGAGATCCCGGTGATGGGCCACCTCGGCCTGACGCCCCAGTCGGTGCACGCCATGGGCGGCTTCAAGGTCCAGGGCCGCCAGCACGACGCCGCTCTGGCGCTGCGGGACGACGCCAAGGCGCTGGCGTCCGCCGGGTGCTTCGCCATCGTGCTCGAGGGCGTGCCCGACCAGGTGGCCCGGCTGGTGACCGAGGCGGTCGACGTGCCCACCATCGGCATCGGCGCCGGCCGGGACTGCGACGGCCAGGTGCTCGTGTACCACGACGTGCTGGGCATCGAGGAGCGCATCCGGCCCAAGTTCGCCCGGCGCTACGCCGAGCTGGGCACCGCCTCGGTCGAGGCGCTGGCCGCCTTCGCCGACGACGTCCGCACCCGCCGGTTCCCCGACGAGGCGGAGACCTACCACCTGTCGGCCGAGGTCGCCGAGTCGCTGAGCCTGTACGGCTCGGCCAGCGGCACCTGAGGCCCCGCTCCCAGGTCCCGGGGCATCGCCCGCTCGCGCTCGGCCCGGGGTGGCAGGATGCGCCGGTGACGCCGTCCCACCACCACGGAACGTCCCGGCCGTCCCGCCGCCGGGCCGGCGCGGCGGCGCTGGCCCTGGCGCTCGCCCTCTCGCCCGCCGCCTGCGGCGACGACGACGAGGGCTCCGGCTCGTCGTCCGGGGCCGCCGCCGACTCGACGGAGGCCCCGCCGGTGACGGACGGCCCGGGCCCGTCCGGCCCGATGTCGGTGGACGAGCTGCGGACCTGGTCGGGCGACGCTCCGGCGGTGTCCGGTGCCGAGGGCGACGCCCCCGACGACCCCGGCGAGGCGCCGGTGCCCCGCGTGGGCGAGACGGCCATCGCCATCACCGGCGACGACGGCGACGTGGCGTCGTGCTGCGTCATGGTGGCGGCCAGCTCGGCCCAGCGGGGCCGGGGGCTGATGGAGGTCACGGACCTCGGCGGCTACGCCGGGATGCTCTTCGTGTGGGAGGACGACACAGCAGGCGGCTTCTGGATGCGCAACACGCCCACGCCGCTGTCGATCGCCTGGTACGACGCCGAGGGCGAGTTCGTGTCGGCGCTCGACATGGAGCCCTGTGGCGACGACGACTCGTGCCCCACCTACGACCCCGAGGGCCCGTACCGCTTCGCGCTGGAGGTCCCCCAGGGCGACCTGGACGACCTCGGCGCGGGCCCGGGCAGCCGGCTCACGATCGGCGGCGCCTGCGACGGGTGACGGCCGTCCCCGCGGGTCGAGCGAAACTGTCACACCCCGCGGGCATCATGCGTGATGTGTCGATCGGTGCCGTCGCCCGGTACAGTTCCCGGGTCCCATATTCGCCCTGCTCCGCGCCTGCGGGGCCCCGGTTCGCCGGGTCCGAAGGGAGGTGAGTGCTCGCGATGCGAGCCTACGAACTGATGGTCATCA
>DASSUD010000343.1:0-9788 GCA_035707385.1 Acidimicrobiales bacterium | reverse complement strand
CCCACGACCGCACCCCCCTTGCCCGTGGCCCCGGGGGCCGCGAACGAGCGCGTCGCCTTGCCCGGGGCGGACGGGCCCGGCTCGTCCCAGAAGGGGTCGGCCCCCCGGGCCGACCGGTCACGCCCGCGCTTGGGGCGATCGGGGGGCGGCTTCGCGCCCCCGCGGCGGCCTGCAGGTGCGGCACCCGGCGGCGGGACCGGCCCGCCCGCGGCGCGGCCCGCCCCGGCCAGGGCGCCGGGACCGGCCCGGCCGCCGGCATAGCCGTCGCCGGCCGGGTAGCCGCCGCGATAGGGGTCGCTGCCGTAGGTGTCGTCGTCGGTCCCGGGCTCCGCGAGGTCGAGCCCGGGCCGGGTCAGCAGCCAGTAGCGCCAGGTGAGCAGTGCCACCAGCAGGCCGGCACCCGCGGTACCGGCGATGATCATCCAGATGAGGCGGCTCTCGTCGTCGGCGTCACGCCCGCCGCCCGACGACTCGGCGACGGTCGTCGTGGTGGTGGCCGCCGGGTCCTGCGACCCGTTGCCCGGCACCAGCAGGTTGGCCGTGGTGGTGAAAGTGATGGCGCGGTCGGGCTCGGGGGCCGGCGCGGCCACCTCCGCCTCGTCGCTGTCCGTGGCCGGCGTCCGGCGGGTGGTCACCGGCGCCTCGGCCCGGGTGTTCGGGGGCGCAGGCTCGGTCTCCGATGGCGGCGGCTCGGTCTCCGGTGGCGGGGGTGCGGTCGTGGGGCTGGTGGGCGGACCGGGATCGGTGCCGGGCGGGCCCGGCTGGGCGAACGCACCGGCCGGCCCGAGGAACGTCAGGGCCAGCACGGCGGCCGCCACCGCTGCCAGGGCGATGCGTGCCGGCGCGGGTCGCCCAGCGCTTGTAGCTCTACCGTGAACCATCCACTCCACCTCGTCGGCCCCCAGCCAGGGATGAGAGTACTTGTCCGGCCCGCACCGACTGTAGGACCCGGCGCGACAGTGCGTGAAGCGCGTGTGAACACACCCGGGCGCGCCGACCTCAGCGCTGGTGCACGGGGCAGCTCACGGTGGTGCGGCCGCCGACGGTCCGCCGCACCAGCGGGGCACCGTCGCGGGGGCACAGGCCGTCGAGCGCCGCCGCCTGGCGGACCTCACCCGTGTGGCTGCCACCTCGGGCCCCGAGATCGGCCAGCACGTCGTGGACGGCGCTGTGGAGGGCCGCCAGCTCGCCGTCCTCCAGAGCGCCCGCGGGCCGGGTCGGGTCGAGCCCGGCCCGCCACAGGATCTCGTCGGCCAGCAGATTGCCGATGCCCGCCAGCCGCGCCTGGTCGAGCAGCCGGGCCTTGAGGGGGGCGGCGCTGCGTCCCAGGGCCGCACCGAGCTCCTCGAGGCCGACCGACAGCGCGTCGGGCCCGAGCCGCTCCTCGTCGGGATCGAGGGTGACGCCGCCCAGCCGCCGGGGGTCGCGCAGCCACAGCTCGGTGCCGTCCCGGAACCGGAGGGCGAACCGGTCCCACGCCGGCTCGTCCCGGGCGCTCGAGTACTCGAGCCGGTCGATCGAGGCGGCGCCGTCGACCAGGAGCCGCCCGGTCATCCCGAACCGCAGGCCCAGCCGGGCGCCGTCGTCGAGGTCGAGGACCAGCAGCTTGCCTCGCCGGCGGACCGCCACGACCGTGCGGCCGGCCAGCGCCGCGACCAGCTCGGCGGGCTCCCCGCCCTTCACGAACCAGGCGTCGGGAGCGTCGACGGCGCCGATGGTGCGCCCCACGACCGCCTCCGCCTGGCGGCGGTAGGTCTCCACCTCGAGCAGCTCCGGCACGGGCGCCGAGGCTAGGGCCCCGGGCGGGCGGGGCCCCGACCGCCCGGTCGGTGTGGACTGCCGCCGCCCCGGCCCGGGTACACCTGCCCGCGTCGTGGAGGCGTCCCCGGTGGGCGCCCGATGAGGAGGACAGAGCCAATGTCGACGACCGCACAGCAGGTCCGGCACGCCGGCCACCGAGCCGCGCGGGGCGACTGGGTGGAGCGGGCCGGACGCATCGGGCTGGTGGCCAAGGGCGTGAGCTACGCGCTGATCGGCATCCTGGCCATCCAGATCCCGCTCGGTCAGGGCGGGCAGGCCGCCGACCGCCAGGGCGTCCTGCGCGAGCTCGCCAACGAGCCGTGGGGCACCGCCGCCCTGATAGCGCTGGCCATCGGCTTCGCCTGCTACGGCGTCTGGCGCCTGATCGAGGCGGTCGTCGACCGCCGCAACGACGGCACCGACGCCAAGGGGCTGGCCAAGCGGGCCAAGTCGCTCGGCCTCGCCGTCATCTACTTCGCGTCGGCCGTCACCGCCGTCATGCTCGTGCGCTCCAGCTCGGCCAGCACCGTGGGCAACGAGCAGCAGGAGACGGCCCGGGTGCTGGAGTGGCCCGCGGGGCGCTGGATCGTGCTTGCCGCCGGCCTGGGGCTCCTGGCCGAGGGCGTCTACAGCGCCTACCGGGGCGTGACCCGCAAGTTCCTCGAGCGGCTCAAGACCGAAGAGATGCACCAGGCGACCGAGCGGTTCGCGACGGCGTCCGGGGTGGTCGGGCACGTCGCCCGGGGTGCGGTGTTCGCCGTGGTCGGGGTGTTCCTGGCCAAGGCGGCCATCGAGTACGACCCCAACGAGGCCGTGGGCATCGACGGCGCCCTGCTCAAGGTGGTCGAGGCCTCGTACGGGACCCTGTTGCTGGCCCTCGTGGCCGCCGGCCTCATCGCCTACGCCGTGTACTGCTTCGTCGAGGCCCGGTACCGGCGGATCTGAAACGTCCGGTCGGTGCGGCATGCTCGGGGCATGAACCGCACCGACCGGCTCTACGCCCTGGTCGAGGAGCTGCGGGCGGTGGCTCCGCGGCCCCGCACCGCCCGCCAGCTCGCCGACCGCTTCGAGGTCAGCGTGCGCACCATCGAGCGAGATCTCGGCGCCCTCATGGAGGCCGGGGTCCCGCTCTACGCGACCCCGGGGCCCGGCGGCGGCCACGCCATCGACCCGGTCCACACCCTGCCTCCGGTGAACTTCACCTCCGACGAGGCGGCGGCGCTGGCCATAGCCCTGGCCCGGCCCGGGCGTTCCCCGCTGGCCGGGGCGCTGCGCTCGGCACTGCGCAAGGTGGTGGCGGCGATGCCGTCCGCCGAGGCGGCACGGGCCGAGCGGCTGGCCGGCCGGGTCCACGTCAGCGCCGGGATCGGCGACCGGCCCCCGCCCGCCGCCCGCGTCGTCGAGCACGCCGTGGTCCGATCGCGGGTGGTCGCCATCGACTACCGGGACCGGCACGGGGCCGCGACCCGGCGGGAGGTCGAGCCGGTGGCCCTGGTCGGCGGACGCGACGACGCCTGGTACCTGGTGGGGCACTGCCGGCTGCGGAACGGCGAGCGCGTCTTCCGGCTCGACCGGGTGGAGGCCGCCGCCCTCACCGGGGAACCCGCCCCCGAGCGGGAGTACGCCCCCGGCGACGACATCCCGCTCGACCTGCGCCGCCTGTCCCTGGCGGAATGACGAATGACATCGATGGAATTCCCGACATAGGGCTGTCGCCGGCCGGGCGCACGCTGGCGGCATGACAGACACCACCGCACCCGAGACCCCCACCCCCGCCGGCAGCGTCGGCTGGTTCGAGGTCGGCACCGACGACGCCGCCACCGCGCGGCGGTTCTACGGCGACGTGTTCGGCTGGACCTTCGCCGCCGAGGGACCCGCGTACTCCATCGTCACCACCGGGGCCGGCCACCCGCTCCAGGGCGGGATCCGGGACACGACCGTCGACGCGCCCGGCGGCACGCCGGCCACCTACGCCGTCCCGTGCATCGTCGTCGACGACGTGGCCGCCACCTGCGCCGCGGTCGAGTCCGCCGGCGGCAAGGTCGCCGTCGGCGCAGTCGCCACCCCCAACGGCCTGGTGTGGGCCATGGTCGACGACCCGGCCGGCAACACCCTCGGCGTGTTCAGCCCGCCCCCGGCGGCCTGATCCCCGCACGGCTGGGCGGGGTGCGGCGCCCCGCTCAGCCGGCCGCGGCGGCCGCCAGCGCCTGGTCGAAATCGGCCCGCAGGTCGGCGACGTCCTCCAGCCCGACCGACACCCGCACGAGCCCGTCGCTGATGCCGAGGCCCGCCCGCTCGTCGGGGGTGAAGTTCCCGGCGATGGTCGCCGGGTGGGTCACCAGCGTCTCCGGGCCGCCGAGCGACAACGCGATGCGGGCCACGCGGGTCGCCTCGCAGAACCGGCGGGCCGCGCCGAGCCCGCCGGCGACCTCGACGGCCAGCGTGGTGCCCCCGCCCCGCATCTGCCGCTCGGCCAGGTCGCGCTGGGGATGCGAGTCGAGGCCCGGGTAGCTGACCGACACCACGCCGGAGTGCGCCGCCAGGTGCTCGGCCAGCGCGTGGGCGGTGGCGCACTGCTGGCGGACACGGACCCCGAGGGTCCGGATGCCCCGCAGGCCGTTCCAGGCGTCGAACGGCGACGCCTGGCCGCCCTGCACCGCCTGCCACCCCCACAGGGCGTCGATCAGCTCGCGCTCGCCGGCCACCACCCCGAGCAGGGCGTCGTTGTGCCCGGCCAGGCCCTTGGTGGCGGCGTGCAGCACCAGGTCCGCGCCGAGCTCGAGCGGGGATTGCAGGACCGGCGTGGCGAACGTCGAGTCCACCACCGTGAAGGGGCCGGGGATGGCGGCCACCGCCTCGATGTCGGTGAGGGAGAGCGCCGGGTTGGCGGGCGTCTCGACCAGCACGACCTGCGTGCGCCCGGGACGGACCGCGGCCGCGAACGCGGCCGTGTCGGTGCCGTCCACGAGCGTCACGTCGATCCCGAACCGGGGACAGTGGGCGGTGAGCAGCATCGAGGTGATCGAGAACAGCTGGCGCTGCGCCACGACGTGGTCGCCGGCCGAGCACAGGCCGAACACCACCCCGCTGAGGGCGGCCATGCCCGACGCCGACGCCAGGGCGGCCTCGGCCCCCTCGAGGGCTGCCACCGCCTGCTCGAACTCCTGCACGGACGGGCTGCCGAAGCGCGAGTAGTAGTGGGCGGTGCGGGGCGTGGCGGCCATCCGGCGGTGGTCGTCGACCGACGCCACCTCGTAGGTGGTCGAGGGGAACAGCACCGGGGCCAGCGAGTCCCGGCTCCACTGCCGGCCGGCCCGCACGGCACGGGTGTCGAACGCCCAGTCGTCGTGCTGCTCAGGCATCGGTGTCCCCCCTGTCCAGCCGGGCGATGAAGTCGCCCAGCACCGCCTGGACCTGGCCGACCTCGATCAGGAACGCGTCGTGGCCGTGCGGGCTGTCCAGCTCGGCGTAGGTCGCCCGGGCCCCCGCACGGCGAGCCAGGTCGACGATCTCGCGCGACTGGTGGGGCGGGTAGAGGATGTCGCTCGCCACCCCGACCGACAGCAGGGGGGCCCGCAGCCGGGCGAAGGCCGCGTCCATGCCGCCCCGGCCGCGCCCGAGGTCGTGGAGGTCCATCGCCTTGGTCAGCAGCAGGTAGCTGTTGGCGTCGAACCGCCGGACCAGCTTGTCGCCCTGGTACTCCAGGTAGCGCTCGACCTCGAACCGCTGCCACAGCGTGAAGCCCTCGATCGGCTCGACGACCTCGCGCCCGAAGCGCTCGCTGAACACGTCGTCGCTGCGGAACGTCATCATCGACATCATCCGGGCCGTGGCCAGGCCCTCGTGGGGCCCCTCGCCGGGTGGGGCGTCGTAGTAGTCGCCGCCCCGCCACCGGGGGTCCATGCGGATCGCCCGGCGGCCGCTGCTCCACCAGCCGATCTGGGCCGCGCTGGCGGCCGCGGCCGTGGCGATCGGGACCAGCGCCCGTACCCGCTCGGGGTACATCACGGCCCACTCGAGCGCCTGCATGCCCCCCATCGACCCGCCGACGACCAGCGCCCAGCGGGCCACGCCCAGGTGGTCGGCCACCGCCGCCTGGGTGCGGACCATGTCCCGCATCGACACCACCGGGAAGCGCGAGCCCCAGGGCCGGCCGTCGTCGGGATGCGGCGAGGCCGGACCGGTGGAGCCCTGACATCCGCCCAGCACGTTGACGCACACCACGAACCAGCGGTCCGTGTCCAGCGCCCTGCCGGGGCCCACGATGCCGTCCCACCACCCGGCGGTGGGGTGCCCGGTGCCGAGCCCGCCGGCGGCATGGCTGTCCCCGGTGAGGGCGTGGCACACCAGCACGGCGTTCGATGCGTCCGGTGCCAGCTCGCCCCAGGTCTCGAAGGCGACGGTCACGCCCCGGAGCAGTCCGCCGCCCTCCAGGGCGAAGGGCCGCTCGGCCGGGAAGGAGAGGAACCGGCGATGGCCGGGCGGATCGCCGGGCTGCCAGGCCCCGGTCACCGGCAGGGCGCTGGGGTGAGCCCGCCGGAAGCCGTTCTGGCCGGTCATGGGGCGCGGCGTTCCCGCCGCGCGCCGGTCCGCCGCACGGGTCGTTCCACGGGTCGAGTGTACGGATCGGGCCATGACCCCTCTGCGGGTCCGCACAGCCGTGGCGCCCTCCCGCAGGGGGGCACGGACACTTGGTTGCTCCTGGTGGAGCCGCATCCCCGGGTGGCCGGGATGGCACCTTGGCTGTCCGAACCAGGTTGCCGGGCCGGGCCCCGGCAGGGTCCGGCCGCTCCTGATGTCAGGACCACGCTAGCCCGGCCACCGGGTCCCCGGTCCAATGGGTTCAGCGGCGGGGCAGGCGCTCGACCCACCAGGCGGTGAGGGCCGGCTCCACCGCGTAGGCCCGCCCGGACGCCGCCGCGAACGCGTCCCGCGCCCCGTCGCCGGGTGCGGCGGCGAAGGCCCGCAGGGCCGCGGCGGCCTCGTCCCACCCCTCTGCGTCCACCGGGAGCGGCAGGTCCGCCAGCGCGGGGCCCGACACCCGCAGGGCGCGGCGGCCGAGGCCGGTGCCGCCGGCCCGGCGAGCCATCCACACCGAGGCCAGGGGCGAGGCGATGGCGGCGGCCAGGTGCCACAGGTCGGCCGGGTCGTGGGGCACGACCGCCAGCGCCGGCACGCAGGGGACCCAGGCGCCGGCCTCGTCGACCGCGGCGGTGACGACGCGGGTCTGGGTGGCCACCACGACCTTGGGGCGCCGGGTGCGCTCGACCCAGCGGGCGGCCGCCCGGTCGCCGCCGGCCAGCGCCCCCAGGTCGACCACCGGGGCCTGCCAGCGTCGCTTGGCGAAGCGGACCGGCCGGTCACCCCACGCGCACCGGCCCCAGCCGAGCGAGCCGCTCGTGACGAGCGGGGCAACCGCACCGGCCGCGTCGCCGCCATGCCGCTCCCGCACGGCGCCGACCAGGCCGTAGTACTCGTCCCGGAAGCCGGCCACCACGGCGGCCCGCTCCCCCAGCCTGGCCGGCGCCAGCGCCGGCAGGTCGGGCAGGCCGAGCGTGCGCGCCCAGCGGTCGCTCCACGGGTCGGTCCCCGCGGCCGGGCCGGGGTCGCCGGCGTCCCGGCGCTGCAGCACGGGGGCGCACACCCGCACGGCGGCGGCGAAGACGGGCACGTCGTCCACCCACAGGTCGCACAGGTCGGCGCATGCAGTGACGGCGGCCCGCACCGCGGCGGCGTCGCGGGCGGCCACGAGCGACTGCGGCTGCACCAGCGCCACCCGGCCACCCGGGCGCACCAGGTCGCAGCCGAGCAGCAGGAACAGCCAGGCCGTGTCGGTATAGGCTCGGAGGGCGTCGCCGTAGCGGTCGCGGAGGCGGCGCCGGTCGTCGGCCGAGCGGGCGGTCAGGCGCCCCAGCTGGCTCTGGAACGGCGGGTTGCCGACCACGGCGCCGAACCCCCCTGCCGGGGCGCCCGGCCACAGCACCGCGCCCGCGGTCAGCGGGTCGCCGACCACCAGCCGGCCGGGCGGCGGGGCCTCGCCCGCCCACAACGCCAGCGCGGCCTCCGCCGCCGCCAGCCCGACGGGGTCCACGTCGGCGCCCCACAGCAGGTGGCGGACGACCTCCCGCCGGCCGGCGCCGGACCGCTGCAGGCGCTCGGCCGCCGCCACCAGGAACGCGCCCCCGCCACACGCGGGATCGCACACGGTGGCACGCACGCCCGGAGCCAGCGCCGCCGCCACCAGCCGGTCCGCCAGCCACGCCGGGGTGACGTGCAGTCCCTGGGCCCGTCGCCGGGCCCCGTCGGTGGCCGCCTCCAGCGCCGCCCCCAGTGCTTCGGCCATCGCCCCGGCGCCGGTGCCGTTCCCGGAGCCGGGGCCGGGAACGGGGCCGGGGACGGGCATGCCTCCGGCCAGGCCCCACAGGGCCAGGCCCGGGTCGAGCGCCACGCCCGCCGCCCCGGCCAGCCCGGCGGCCGCCCGGGCCACCGCGGCCGCCCGCGCCCGGTCGCCCGGGACGACCGGGCCGGCGTCCGGGCGGCGCGTCGGCGTGCTCACGGGCCGACGGTACCGTCGATCGCATGGCCGCCCCGGACACCGCCGTGACCGTCACACAGGTCGCCCCCGAGGTGACCTACCCGTTGCGCCACCGCGTGCTGCGGCCGGGCCAGCCCTTCGACCGGGTCCGGCTGCCCGCCGACGCCCACCCGGCCACCGCCGCCTTCGCCGCCCGCTCCGCCGGCGGCGAGGTGGTCGGCACCGCCATCGTCACACCCGACACCTGCCCCTGGCTGCCCGACCGGCCGGGCGCGTGGCGCGTCCGGGGCATGGCCACCGACGAGGCGTGGCGCGGCGGCGGGGTCGGCAGCCGGCTGCTCGGCGCCGTCCTCGACCACGTGGCCGCGTCCGGCGGCGAGCTGGTGTGGTGCAACGCCCGCACGCCCGCCCGGCGGTTCTACGAGCGGGCCGGGTTCGCCGCCCATGGCGACGAGTGGGTCGACCCCGAGATCGGGCCCCACATCGCGATGTGGCGCGAGGTCCGCCCCTAGTCTGGCCCGGTGCGCTGGACGGTCCACGGCGAACGCGAGATCTACGACTCCGAGTGGATGCGGCTCGTGCTGGTGGACGTCGAGGTCCCCGGGGTGCAGCGCTTCGACCACCATGTGGTCCGCTACCCGATGGCGGCCTCGGGCACGGTGGTCCACGACCCCGATCGGGGCGTGCTGCTGCTGTGGCGCCACCGCTTCATCACCGACACCTGGGGCTGGGAGATCCCGGCCGGCGGAATCGAACCCGGCGAGACCCCCGAGCAGGCCGCGACCCGGGAGGCCGAGGAGGAGACCGGCTGGCGCCCCGGCCCGCTCCGCCCGCTCGGCGCCTACGCGCCCAGCAACGGCAGCTCGGACCAGCGCTTCCATCTGTTCGTGGCGGCCGGGGCCACCCACGTCGGCGACCCCACCGACGTCGGCGAGAGCGAGCGCATCGCCTGGCACACGGTCCCCGCCGTGCGCGACCTCATCGCCAGGGGCGAGGTCGTGGACGGGCTGTCGCTGACCGCGCTGCTGTGGGCGCTCGCCTTCGACGCGATCTGACCGGCGGCCGGTAACGCCGGGGCGCCGGCTCTCTCCGAGGACTAGGCCGCGCCCTCGGCTGCCGGGTTCCAGTTGGCCAGGTCGGCCAGGCGCTCGTCGTTGGAGAACATCTCCACGATCGGCTCGTCGAGGCTGAGGCGGCGCTTGAGCCGGCGCACCTCCAGCTCCTCGTTCCACAGCACCAGCGTCACCGCCAGACCGGCGGCACCGGCCCTGGCGGTGCGCCCGGAGCGGTGCAGGTAGGTCTTGGGGTCCGGGGGCGGGTCGGCCTGGATGACGATGTCGAGGTCGTCGATGTCGAGGCCCCGGGCGGCCACGTCGGTGGCCACCAGGACGGGGAGCTTGCCCTCGGAGAACCGCTTGAGCGCCCGCTCCCGCACCTCCTGGCGCAGGTCGCC
>DASSUD010000342.1:0-8106 GCA_035707385.1 Acidimicrobiales bacterium | reverse complement strand
CGCCGCCACCGCACAATCCGCACCACCGCAGAAAGGACCACACCGGTGGATCGACAGAAGAACCTCGAGATGGCCCTCAGTCAGATCGAGAAGCAGTTCGGCAAGGGCTCGGTCATGAAGATGGGCGAGAAGGGCACCATGGCCATCGAGGCCATATCGACCGGTGCTCTGTCCCTCGACCTGGCGCTCGGCATCGGCGGCCTGCCCCGGGGCCGCGTCACCGAGATCTACGGCCCCGAGTCGTCGGGCAAGTCCACCCTGGCCATGCACGTCGTGGCCGAGGCCCAGCGCAACGGGGGCATCTGCGCCTACGTCGACGCCGAGCACGCCCTCGACCCGGTCTACGCCCGGGCCATCGGCGTAGACGTCGACGAGCTGCTCATCTCCCAGCCCGACACGGGCGAGCAGGCGCTCGAGATCGCCGACATGCTCGTGCGCTCCGGTGCCATCGACGTGGTGGTCATCGACTCCGTGGCGGCCCTCACCCCCCGGGCGGAGATCGAGGGCGAGATGGGCGACACCCATGTCGGCCTGCAGGCCCGGCTCATGTCCCAGGCGCTGCGCAAGCTGACCGCCAACCTCAACCGGTCCCGCACCATCGCCGTCTTCATCAACCAGCTCCGCGAGAAGATCGGCGTGATGTTCGGCTCGCCGGAGACCACCCCCGGCGGGCGGGCGCTCAAGTTCTACTCGTCGGTCCGGCTCGACATCCGGCGCATCGAGTCCATCAAGGACGGGGTCGAGGTGGTGGGCAACCGCACCCGGGTCAAGGTGGTGAAGAACAAGTGCGCCCCGCCCTTCAAGCAGAGCGAGTTCGACATCATGTACGGCAAGGGCATCAGCCGTGAGGGCTCCCTGCTCGACGTGGGCGTCGACCTCGGCCTCGTGAAGAAGTCGGGGGCCTGGTACACCTACGACGGCGAGCAGCTGGGCCAGGGACGCGAGAACGCCAAGGTGTTCCTGGTCGAGCACCCCGAGGTCATGGTCGAGATCTCCGAGCGCATCCGCTCCCAGCTCGGTATCGGCACGTCGCCGACACCGGCCCCGGGCCCGGCCGACGACGTGATGAGCCCGGCCGACGACGAGCCCATCTCGCTCGACTGAGGTCCACGCCCTCAGGGCGGGAACACGTCGAGGAAGCGGGCCGTGACCGTCCGCAGGTGGTCAGACGCCAGGGTGTAGCGGCGCTCGCGGCCCTGCTTCTCGACGGTCAGCAGGCCAGCGGTCTCGAGCCGCTGGAGGTGCCGGGTGGTCGTCGACCACGAGTGGCTGAACCGATTGGCGAGCTCGCCGGCCGTCATGGTGCCGCCCCGGGCGTGCAGCGTCACGAGGATGTGGCGGCGGTGCTCGTTCGCCAGCGCGCCGAAGACCGCATCGATCTCGTCGAGCTCGCGGAGACCCCGGGGGCGCTCGCTCAGAGCGTCTCCTTGGTCGAGAAGTGGGGAAACGCCATACCGGGGCCCATGGGCCGGTCCTCGACGAGGGTCTCCATCCGCTCCCACAGCACGCCGATCTCGGGGTGCTGGTGGGCGCGTCGCGGCGCCTCGGCGTCGATCCACTGGAAGATGGCCACGATGAGGGGTCCGCTCCCGTCCTGATCCTGACCGATGTAGACCTCCTCCGGGCGATCGGTGGCGAGGCCGAGCCCGGTGTAGGTGGCGCGGTGCCGGCGGATCATGTCCAGGAGGTCGTCGACGGCGTCGGCCCTGGGCCGGTACTGGCAGATCACGGTGTTGTCGATCGGTTCGCGCATATCGACCATATTTGCACATTAAGCCAAATATGCAACCGTCTGTAGAACGCGGTCCAGCGGGCGGGGTACGTCCGCCGGTTCCAGCGCTTCCACCAGCAGCCGGGCGTAGCGGGCCTTGCGGCCGGAGCGCACGCCGACGAAGCGGTGCAGGTGCTCGACGCGGGTCCGTCCCCGTTGGGCCGGCTGCTTCCGGAGGATGCGCAACGACCCGAGCTCGCCCTCGGCCTCGATGACCTGCTCCACCCGGTCGGGGCCGAGGGCGCGGATCAGCTCGTCCTCCAGGTCGGCGTCGCAGGCGTGGAAGCCCAGCGCCGCCATCCGGGCCCGGTCGGGGACCGGACCGAGTCCAGCGGCGTCCAGCGCCCGGCGCACGTGGGCCTCCTCGCCGGCGTCGTAGAGCCCAGCCAGCCGGAGGTCCTCGCCGTGCGGGCCGAACCGGTCCAGGAACTCGCCGACGCTGGTCGCGCCGCCCATCGGCACGACCGCCACGCCCTCGGCGGCCAGGTCCCGCCCCCGCCGCCGGGCCAGCGTCTCCACCGCCACCTGGTCGCTCACCCCCTCGACGAGCACGACGGCGCGGATCTCGGTCATCGACCCAGCGTCGCACCCCACTAGCCTTGCTGCCTGCGATGACCGACAAGACCTACGTGGTGCGCACCTTCGGGTGCCAGATGAACGAGCACGACTCCGAGCGGATCGCCGGGTTGCTGGAGGCCGACGGCCTGCGGCCGGCCGCGGGCGTCGACGACGCCGACGTGGTCGTGCTCAACACCTGCTGCATCCGCGAGAACGCCGACAACAAGCTGTACGGCAACCTCGGCCAGCTCAAGGCCCTCAAGCAGCGCCGGCCCGACATGCAGATCGTGGTGGGCGGATGCCTGGCCCAGAAGGACCGCGACCTCATCGTCGAACGGGCGCCGCACGTCGACGTCGTGTTCGGCACGCACAACGTGGGGCGGGCCGCCGCGCTGCTGGCCGAGCAGCGCCAGGCGGGCCGGTCGATGGTCGAGATCCTGGAGGAGACGGCGGCCGACGACCACGAGTCGTTCCCCAGCGCCCTGCCGGCCCGGCGGGAGGTCGCGTATGCGGGCTGGGTCACGATCCAGATCGGCTGCGACAACTCGTGCGCCTTCTGCATCGTGCCGGCGGTGCGGGGCCGGGAGATCAGCCGCACGTTCGACGACGTGGTCGACGAGGTCCGGGCGCTGGCCGCCGACGGCGTGACCGAGGTGACACTGCTCGGCCAGAACGTGAACAGCTACGGCCGGGATCTCACGCTGGCCCGGCGGCAGGCCGGGGACCGCGTCCGGGTGCGCCCGCTGTTCGCCGACCTGCTCCGGGCCGTGAGCGCCGTCGACGGCATCCGGCGTGTCCGGTACACGAGCCCGCACCCAAAGGATCTGCGGCCCGAGACCATCGCAGCGATGGCCGAGGTCCCCGAGGTGTGTGAGCACCTCCACCTCCCGCTACAGGCCGGCAGCGACCGGGTGCTGGCCGCCATGCACCGCGGCTACACGGCCGGGCGCTACCTCGACCGCCTGGCCGCGGCCCGGGCGGCCATGCCCGACCTGGCCGTGACCACCGACATCATCGTCGGCTTCCCCGGCGAGACCGACGACGACTTCGAGCGCACGCTCGCGGTGGTGGCCGAGGCCGGCTACGACAGCGCCTACACGTTCATCTACAGCCCGCGGCCGGGTACCGAGTCCGCGGCCCGGGTCGACGACTTCGTGCCCGCCGAGGTGTCGGCCGAGCGGTTCGAGCGCCTGCGGGTCGTGGTCGAGCGCTCGGCCCTGGCCCGCCACCGTGCCCGGCTCGGCGAGGTCGAGGACGTGCTGGTGGAGGGGCCGTCCCGCAGGGACCCGACCATGACCACCGGCCGCAGCGAGCACAACAAGCTGGTCCACTTCCCGGCGCCGGACCCGCTGCGGGCCGGCACGTACGCCCGGGTGCGGATCACCGAGGCCGCGCCCCACCACCTCAAGGGCGACCTGCTCGAGGTCGTCGCTCCGGCCCGGCACAGGACCCGCATCCCAGTGGCGCCGGCATGACCGACATGACGGCCCACGTCGTCGAGGTGGCCGTGGTGTCCTGCACCGACCCCGTGGCCCGGGGGCTGGCCGCGGCTCTCGAAGCCGACATCGACGTGCGTTACGCCGAGGACGGGGGAGCCGACGGCGGCGATCCGGTCGCGGCCGCCGAGTGGGCCGCCCGGCCCGAGCAGGTCACGCCGCCCGCCGGTGTGTTCGTCGTGGCCCGCCTCGGCGGCGTGCCGGTGGGCTGCGGGGCCGTGCGCCCGATGCGAGGGCGGGGCGCCGGCGCCGGCCGGGCCGAGATCAAGCGCATGTACACCGCCCCGGCCGCCCGCCGGCGCGGCGTGAGCCGGGCGGTCCTGGCCCGGCTGGAAGACGAGGCCCGGGCCCTCGGGTACCACCGGGTCCACCTGGAGACCGGGGCCCGCCAGCCGGAGGCCATCGCGCTCTACGAGGCGACCGGCTACCGGCGCATCGCCCCCTACGGCCAGTTCGAGGACCACGAGCTGACGGTCTGCTTCGGCAAGGACCTCTAGTGGGCAGGCCCCATTAGCCGAGCCCGTCGATGGGCCCGGGCGGGCCCGAGCGCACGTACCACTCCCACCCGTAGACGTCGGCGAAGTGGTGCTCGGGCAGCTGCAGGGCCGAGGTCGTCTCCGGGATCTGGCTGGCGTGAGCCGCCATCGCCGCCCGCTTCACCGCCAGCGTCCGCCGCACGTCGACGGCGACGTCCACCATCACCGACGGCACGCCGATGTGTGACCGCACCAGCCCCAGGTCACCGCCGAGGATGGCCTCCTCCACGAGGTGGGTCTCCACGAAGTGCAGGTACTCGCGGTCGACGGTGGCGTCGTAGACCGTCGCCACCCCGGCGGCGGCCGCGGCGAGGTGCCCGACCCGGTGGACCTGCACGTGGTCGGGGTGGCCGTAGATCCCGTCCTGGTCGTAGACCACGACCGCCGCCGGCGCCTCCTCGGCCAGCACGACGGCCAGCCGGCCCGCCGCATCCCCGGCGTCGGCGGACCAGAAGGCGCCAGGCGCGTGGTTGGCGTCGTCGCCGGCCATGCCCGAGTCGCGGTACCCGAGCCAGGCCACCCGGGCCACACCCAGCACCCCGGCCGCGACCGAGGTCTCGTCCCGCCGCCGGACTGCGAGCGCGGGCGATCCGCCCGCCGCCGCCGCGGGCGGCGTCTCGCCCAGCTCGCCCCCCGTGGCCACCACCAGCACCACCCGGTGCCCGGACGCGGCCAGGCGAGCCATGGTCCCCCCGGTGAAGATCGCCTCGTCGTCGGGGTGGGCGTGGACGAACACGACGGTCCCGGCAGCGCGCACCGACCCCAGTCTTGTCGCGCCCACACCCCGGGAAGAGCACGGTCGCCCGGCCATCGCCTGCCGGCACCTCGTGGGTGGTCCGGCTGCCTGTCAGGCTTGCAGCGCAGCCGGGCGACCGCGATCTGTTGTGCCCGCCGCCCTCACACGTGGAGGGCGATGGGTCGGCCGAGCGCCGACTCCAGGGAGTCGGCCGCGGCCACGACGAGCTGGTGCGACACCTCCGACAGGGCCCGGGCCACGGCCAGCTCCTCGCCGACCACGGGCATCTCCGGGTCGGCGGGGTTGCGCCGGGCCCTTCCCCAGCCCGAGAACTCGCGTTCGCGGACCCGGACGTGCGCCACCGCCTCGCAGTGGTCGGCATCCTCGGTCAGGGTCACGTCCACCCGCAGCGTCAAGCGGCCCACGACGCCGCCGCCCTCCCCGGTCTCGATCCGCAGGTCGGCGCCGGGAGCGATGACCGACTCGTGGTCGTCGTCCCACCGCACCCGCAGCCGCGGCCCGCCGGCCCCGTGCAGGATCTCGAGCACCTGGCCCTGCCGTCGAGCCTGGCCGACCTTGGCCCCCTCGACGACCACGTGGTCTCCGACGTGCGCCTCCATCGCCACCTCCTCCCTCGTGGGTGGCCTGTGCCGTTCGCCTCCGACCCTAGGCTCACGGCGGCCGTCCCGAAAGGGCCAGATCCGGGACCGTCGGCGCCGGGCTAGCGTCCGCCCGTGGTGACCGACGGCCCCCGCCACCTCGCCCTGGTCGGCACCACCGCGTCGGGCAAGTCGGCCCTGGCCCTGGCCGTGGCCCGCGAGGAACCCCGCCTCGAGATCCTGTCGGTCGACTCGATGCAGGTGTACCGGGGCATGGACATCGGCACGGCCAAGCCGACGCCCGCCGAGCGGGCCGCGGTGCCCCATCACCTGATCGACCTGGCCGACCCGGCCGAGGACTTCACGCTGGCCCGCTACGTCGCCGCCGCTCGCGACGCGCTGGCCGCGGTCGAGGCCCGCGGCCACCGGGCGTTGCTCGTCGGGGGCACCGGCCTCTACCTGCGGGCCGTGATCGACGACCTCGCGGTCCCGGGGCAGTACCCGGACGTGCGGGCCGAGCTGGAGGGCGAGCCCGACACCCCGGCCCTGCACCGCCGGCTGGCGGATGTCGATCCCGTGGCCGCCGGGCGGATGGAGCCCACGAACCGCCGCCGGGTGATCAGGGCGCTGGAGGTGACCCTCGGCAGCGGCCGGTCGTTCTCGTCCTACGGGCCGGGGCTCGACACCTACCCGCCCACCCGCTTCCACCAGGTGGGTGTCCAGCTGCCGCACGAGGTCGTGGCCCGGCGGATCGAGGCCCGCTACCACCAGCAGATGGCGGACGGCTTCCTGGAGGAGACCCGGGCGCTGCTGGCGGCTCCCGGCGGCATGTCCCGCACGGCCCGCCAGGCCCTCGGCTACGCCGAGCTGATCCAGCACCTGGAGTCCGGGCTGGACCTCGACGTCGCCCTGGACACGGCCATCCGCCGCACCCGGCGCTTCGCTCGCCGGCAGCGCTCGTGGTTCCGGCGGGACCCCCGCATCCGGTGGCTGCAGGCGCTCGACGACCCGCTCGCCCTGCTGCCGGGGCTGCGGGCCCAGCTGGCGGAGCTCGGCGACGACGCCGGGTAGCAGCGCTATTGCGTGCGGGGTAGGGCCCGGCGTCGGGCAGACTGGTCGGTGACATGCGTCTGACCAAGCACCACGGGTTGGGCAACGACTTCCTCGTCCTGCTCGACCCCGACGCCTCCCACCCGCTCGACGCGTCGGTGGCGCGCGCCCTGTGCGACCGCCACACCGGCATCGGCGCCGACGGCGCCATCCGGGCGGTGCCCACCACCGCCGGCGGGCGGGCGCGCGTCCGCATGGAGCTCTACAACGCCGACGGCTCCCGGGCCGAGATGAGCGGCAATGGCATCCGCTGCCTGGCCCAGGCCCTGGCCCTCGGCTGGCCGGGCCTGGGCGCGGTGGGCGACGAGGTGGCCGTCGCCACCGACGCCGGCCTGCGGGTCGTCGAGGTGCTCGACCGGCCCGACGACGTGACCCACACGATGTCCGTGTCGATGGGGCCGGCCGTGATCGAGGGCGAGGCGCCCGAGTGGACCGGCGGTGCGGTGACCCGGGCCCTGCGGGTCGGCACCGGCAACCCCCACCTGGTCCTGGAGGTCGGGCCCGGAGCCGTCGGCCTCGTCCCCGGCCCCCCGGCCGGCGACGACGTCGGCCTCGTCCCCGGCCCCCCGGCCGGCGACGACGTCGACCTGGTGGCGCTGGGCGAGGCGGTCAACGCCAAGGTGCCCGGCGGGGCCAACGTGCACCTCGTCACCCCTGCCGACGGCGGCATCGCCGTGCGCACCTACGAGCGGGGCGTGGGCCTCACCCGGGCGTGCGGCACCGGCGCCTGCGCCTCGGCCGCGGCCGCCCGCCACTGGGGGTTGGTGGGCGACGTCGTGGGCGTCCTCATGCCGGGCGGGCGCGCCGAGGTGCGCCTGGCGCCGGGCGGGACGGAGGCCGCGCTCCGGGGCCCGGCGACCTATGTCGGGGCGGTCGAGCTGGGGGCGTCGCCGTGGCCCTGATCGAACGGTCCTTCCGGGAGAAGATCGTCCTCGTGGGCGTGACGATCCCGCCCGAGTCCGTGGAGGAGACCGAGAACTCCCTCGACGAGCTGGCCCTGCTGGTCGAGACGGCCGGCGCCGACGAGGTGGGCCGCATCACGCAGCGCCGCAACGCGCCGGATCCACCCACCTACGTGGGCAAGGGCAAGGCGGACGAGCTGCGCGAGCTGGCCGAGGAGACCGACTGCGACACCGTCGTGTTCGACAACGAGCTGACGCCGGCCCAGCAGTTCAACCTGGAGAAGCTGCTCGGCCGGACGGCCATCGACCGCACGGCCGTCATCCTCGACATCTTCGCCCAGAACGCGCACAGCCAGGAGGGCAAGGCACAGGTCGAGCTGGCCCAGCTCCGCTACCGG
>DASSUD010000341.1:0-8503 GCA_035707385.1 Acidimicrobiales bacterium | reverse complement strand
ACGCGGCCGGCGCCGTGGCCGCCGCGCTGGGCAGCCCGTTCCCCGAGCCGGCCGCCTGGCCGGCCGAGACCCGGCCGGGCCCGGCCCGCGGCCCGCTCCTCGGCCTGTTCAGCGGCGGGACCAACTGCCTCGAGGTGCTGGCCGTGGCCGAAGACCTGCTGGGCGCCGTGTGCTCCAACGTCCACCCCGACCCGGCCCGGCGCATCGCCGCCGACGCCCGGCCCGAGGGCACCCACGTCCTGGTCGACCTGGGCGACGACGAGCTGACCGCCGGTCGCCCCCACCCGATGATCGACCCCGCGGCCGTGGCCGATCGGCTCCGGGCCGCGGCGCAGGCCGGGCCGCCCGGGGCGGTGCTCGTCGACGTGATGCTCGGCCACGCCGCCCACGCCGACCCCGCCGCGGTCCTGGCCCCGGGCCTCGAGGCCGTCACCTCGGCCGGCGGGGCCGCCGTGGCCGTGCTGGTCGGCACGGCGGGCGATCCCCAGGGCCTCGACCGCCAGGCCCGGGCGCTGGCCGAGGTCGGCGCCTCCGTCCACCGCAGCACCGCCCGGGCCGCCGCCCAGGCCGCCCGCGTGGTGTCCGGCAGCGGGAGCGTGAGCCCATGAGCGAGCGAAGCGAGCGAATCATGGGCTCAGTGCGTTGCTCGGCCCGGAGGGCCGATCGCTCATGGCGCGCATCCGGAAGGGTGAGCCCATGAGCGAGCGAAGCGAGCGAATCATGGGCACAGTGCGTTGCTCGGCCCGGAGGGCCGATCGCTCATGGCGCGCATCCCGAAGGGTGCGCCCGTGAGCGACCTCGGTGATCTGCTGCGGGCGCCCGTCGCCGTGGTGACGGTGGGCGCACCCACCTTCGACGAGGCGCTGGCCGCGCAGGGGGTCCCCACCGTGGCGGTCGACTGGAAGCCGCCGCCCGCCGCCGCCGTGGCCGCGGTGGCGGCGGTGGCCGCCGACCCCCGGCTGGCCGGTGCCAACCGCACCGCCGTCGAGCGGATGGTGGCGGTCCGGCCCCGGCTCGTCGATGTCCGCCCGGCCAGCGACGTGGTCGGCATCGCCCGCCGCCAGCTGCTGCACGCCGGCCCCCCCATCGGCTGGGACGACGCCTCGGGCCCGCTGCGGGGCGCCATCGTCGGCGCCTGCCTGTACGAGGGCTGGGCCGAGAGCCCCCAGGAGGCCGAGCAGCTGGCCGGCGCGGGCGGGATCGAGCTGTCGCCCTGCCACCACCACGGGGCCGTCGGCCCGATGGCCGGGGTGGTCAGCCCGTCGATGCCCATGTGGGTGCTCGACGACGGCGCCGGCCGCACCAGCTACAGCACCCTCAACGAGGGCCTCGGCAAGGTGTTGCGCTACGGCGCCTTCGGCCGCGAGGTCACCGAGCGGCTCCTGTGGATGGAGCTGGTCCTCGGCCCGTGCCTGGCCGCGGCCCTGCGGCGCCACGGTCCCGTCGACGTGGCCGGCCTGATCGCGTCGATGGTGGCCATGGGCGACGAGGGCCACAACCGGAACCGGGCGGGGACGTCGCTGCTGGTCCGGGCCCTGGCCCCGGACCTGGTGCGGACCATCGGGGACGGCCGGCGGGCCGCGGATGTGGCCGAGGTGCTGACCTTCGTCGACTCCAACGACCACTTCCTGCTCAACGTCGTCATGGCGGCCGGGAAGCTGGTGGCCGACGCCGGTGCCGGGGTCCCGGGGTCGAGCGTGGTGGTGGCCATGGCCCGCAACGGCACCGAGTTCGGGATCCGCACGGCCGGTACCGGCGACCGCTGGTTCACCGCCCCGGCCACCGTGCCGGACGGCCTCTACCTGGGGGGCTACGGCCCGGGCGACGCCAACCCCGACATCGGCGACTCGGCCATCACCGAGACCGTCGGCCTCGGCGGGTTCGCCATGGCCGGGGCCCCGGCCATCGTCCAGCTGGTGGGCGGCGAGGTCGACGACGCCCGTACCTGGACCGAGCTGATGTACCAGGTGACCGTGGCCGAGCACCCGGCCTGGGCGCTGCCGGTGCTGGGGTTCCGGGGCGTGCCGTTCGGCATCGACGTGCTGTCGGTGGTCCGCACCGGGATCGCGCCCATCGTCAACACCGGCATGGCCGGCCGGGTGGCCGGGACCGGCCAGGTGGGGGCGGGGCTGGTCCGCCCGCCGCTGGACTGCTTCACGGCCGCGCTGGCGGCCCTCGCCGCCGAGGCCGAGGCGCCGTGAAGCCGCCGCCGTTCGCCTACCACAGGCCCGCCGACGTGCCGGCCGCCGCCCGGATGCTGGCGACGCTGGGCGAGGAGGTCAAGGTGGTGGCCGGCGGCCAGAGCCTGATCCCCCTCATGAACTTCCGGCTGGCGGCGCCCGAGCACCTGGTGGACGTCAACCACATCGGCCTCGACGGCATCGCCATGGACGGCGGCGAGATGGTGGTGGGGGCCACGGTCCGCCAGGCCCGCCTGCTGGCCGACACGGACGTGGCCGCCGTCCATCCCCTGGTGGCCGAGGCGACCGGGTGGATCGCCCACCCGGTGATCCGCAACCGGGGAACCGTGTGCGGGTCGCTGGCGCACGGCGACCCGGCGGCCGAGCTGCCGGCGGTGCTGGCGGTGCTCGGCGGCTCGGTGGAGGCCGTGGCCTGGCGGGGCGGCCGCCTGGCCACCCGGCGGGTGGCGGCCGCCGACCTGTTCGTCGGGCCACTCGACACCAGCCTGGCCACCGACGAGCTGGTGGTGGCGGCCCGCTTCCCGGTGCTGGCGGAGCGCACCGGCTGGGCGGTGGAGGAGCTGGCCCGGCGCCAGGGGGACTACGCCCTGGCCGGGGTGGTCCTCACCGTCACGGTGGACGAGGCGGGCGCACCGGTCGGGGGCCGGGCCGCCTTCCTGTCGTGCGCGCCGACCCCGGCGGTGCTCGACCTGGCGCCCGCCCTGGCGGGGGACGGCGACGTCTACGGCCTGGTGGCCGGCACCCTCGACCCCACCGACGACATCCACGCGACGGCCGCCTACCGGCGCCACCTGGCGGCCACGCTCGCCGCCCGCGGCGTCGACCGGGCGCTGGCCCGGGCGCGGGAGCGCGCGGAGGTCCCGGCGTGACGGGGCGGAGCGAGGACCACGAGGTGGTCCTGACCGTGAACGGGGCGGCGCGGTCGGCCCGGGTCCCGGCCCGCCGCCTGCTGTCCGACCTGCTGCGGCACGACCTGCGGCTGACCGGTACCCACGTGGGCTGCGAGCACGGCGTGTGCGGCGCCTGCACCGTGCTGGTCGACGGGCGCCCGGTGCGGTCGTGCCTGACGTTCGCGGTCATGGTCGACGGGTCCGAGGTCACCACGGTCGAGGGGCTGGCGGGGCCGGACGGCGAGCTGGGCCCGGTGCAGCGGGCGTTCCGCGAGTGCCACGGGCTGCAGTGCGGGTTCTGCACCCCCGGGTTCCTGCTGCTGGCCACCGACCTGCTGGCCCGCTCGTCCCAGCCGAGCGACGACGAGATCGCCGAGGCGCTGGGCGGCAACCTGTGCCGCTGCACCGGCTACGTGAACATCGTCCGCTCGGTGCGCCGGGCCGCGGAGCTGGCGGCGGAGCCGTGACCACCCGCTGGTTCGGGGAGCGGGTCGAGCGCCGCGAGGACGAGCGCCTGGTGCGGGGCGGGGGGCGGTTCCTGGACGACGCCGGGCACGACGCCCTGGCCGCCGCCTTCGTGCGCAGCCCCCACGCCCATGCCCGCATCACCGGCATCGACGTGGGCGACGCCCTCGACGTCGACGGCCTGGTCGGGATCTACACCTGGGACGACCTGCCGGGGCGGCTGGCCGAGCCGCTGCCGCTGCTCATCCCGCACCCCGACCTCACCCACCCCCGCACCCAGTACGCCCTGGCCCGGGGCGAGGTGAACCACGTGGGCGAGGCGGTGGTCATGGTGGTGGCCGCCGACCGCTACCTGGCCGAGGACGCCGCCGAGCGCATCGTGGTCGACTACGAGCCCCTGCCCCCGGTGGTGGGCCTGGACGCGGCCCGGGCCGCCGCCGACCTGGTCCACGAGGACGTGCCCGGCAACGTGGCGGCGGTGACGACCCAGGAGCTGGGCGACGCGGCCGCCGCCATCGCCGCCGCGCCCCACGTGCTGGAGCTGGACCTCGGCATCGAGCGGTCGCTGTCGTCGCCGCTCGAGGGGCGGGGCGTGCACGCCCGCTGGGATGCCGAGGACGGGCGGCTGCGCATCCGCACCTCGACCCAGACCTCCACCGGGGTGCGGGCGGCGGTGGCCAACATCCTGGGGCTGCCGGACGTGGCCGTGGACGTCCTCACCCCCGACGTGGGCGGCGGGTTCGGCACCAAGGTCGTCCACCCCTATCCGGAGGAGGTGCTGGTCCCGTGGGTGGCCCGGCTGCTCGGGCGGGAGGTGAAGTGGGTCGAGGACCGCTACGAGCACTTCGTGTCGGCCACCCACGAGCGGGCCCAGTTGCACCACGTACGGGTCGGCTTCGACGACGACGGCGTGATCCTCGGCCTCGAGGTCGACTTCTGGCACGACACCGGGGCCTACTCGCCCTACGGGATCGTGCTGCCGATCATCACCGCCACCCAGCTCCCGGGCCCCTACCGCCACCGGAACTACCGGGTCACGTTCACGTCGCTCTACACCAACACGGTGACGGTCACGCCCTACCGGGGTGCGGGCCGGCCCCAGGGGTGCTTCGTGATGGAGCGGACCATCGACCGCATCGCCGGGGCGCTGGGCCGGGGGCGGGACGAGGTGCGGGCCGCCAACCTCATCCGGCCGGACGAGTTCCCCTACGACTTCCACATGACGTTCCAGGACGGGCGGCCACTGATCTACGACTCCGGCGACTATCCGGGGCTGCTGGCCAAGGTCCGCGACCTGATCGGCTGGGACGGCTTCGCCGCCGAGCAGGCTGCGGCCGCCTCCGACGGCCGCCGGCTGGGGATCGGGCTGGCCTGCTACGTCGAGGGCACCGGGGTCGGCCCCTACGAGGGTGCGCACGTCCACGTGGAGACCAACGGCCGCGTCATGGTGGCCACCGGGCTGACGTCCCAGGGGCAGGGCCACGAGACGGTCTTCGCCCAGGTCGTGGCGGACGAGCTGGGCGTGGACGTGGCCGACGTGTACGTCACCACCGGCGACACCCGGCGGTTCCCGTACGCGGTGGGGACCTACGCCAGCCGGGCCGCGGTCATGAGCGGCAACGCCGTGGCCCTCGCCGCCCGGGCCGTGCGGGCCAAGGCGCTGCGGATCGCCGCCGACGCCCTCGAGGCCGCGCCCGAGGACCTGACCGTCGAGTCCGGGGTGGTGCACGTGGTGGGGACGCCGAGCCGGGGGATCCCGCTGTCGCAGGTGGCCGTGCTGTCCAACCCGCTGCGCTACTCGTTCTCCAAGGAGGCGCAGGCCGCCACCCAGTTCGCCTCCCCGGCCGACCCCGACGTGGCGCCGGTGCCGGACGGCGACGAGCCGGGCCTGGAGGCGCGGGACTACTACTCGCCGGTGCGCTCGACGTTCGCGGCCGGTATGCACGCCGCCGTGGTGGCGGTCGACCCGGCGCTCGGGACGGTCGAGATCGTGCGCTACGCGGTGGTGCACGACTGCGGCCCGCTGATCAACCCGATGCTGGTCGAGGGCCAGATCCACGGGGGCGTGGCCCAGGGCGTGGCCGGGGCGCTGCTGGAGCGGGTGGCCTACGACGAGGCGGGCAACCTGGCCAACGCCAGCTTCATGGACTTCCTGATGCCGTACCTGAGCGAGCTGCCGGTGCCGGTGATCGACCACCAGGAGACCCCGTCGCCCCTCAACCCGCTGGGGATCAAGGGTGCGGGCGAGGCCGGCGTGATCCCGGTGTCGGCCTGCCTGGCGGCCGCCATCGAGGACGCGGTCGGGGTCAGGATGGACCGCATGCCGATCTCGCCGCCGGAGCTGTGGGCGTTGCTGGAGTCGTCGTGAGGACGACCTTCCCGGTCTCGGCACCGCCGGAGGCGTGGGCGGCCCTCGCCGACCCGGTCCGCCTCGTGGCGGCGCTGCCCGGCGCCCGGTCGGTCACCCCGGCCGGCGGCGACGGTGCGCTGTCGGTGGTGCTCGACCTGGCGGTGGCGTCGGTCGGCGGCCTGTGGTCGGGCACGGTGACCCCGCTGGACGCCGACGCGGTGCGGATCGCCGGCTCGGGCGGCCCGGGCTCGCTCGACCTGGAGGTGCGGGCCAACGGCGACCGCACGGCCCTCACGGTCGAGGGCGAGGTCGGCGGCCCGCTGGCCACGGTGGGCGGCGCCGTGCTGGCCGCGGCCGCCCGCCGCCTGGCGGAGGCGGTGCTGGCCGCGCTCTCGTCCCCGCCCGCGGGTGCGCCTGCGGCGCAGCCGGCCCCGCCTCGTGGCGGCCGCCGGGTCCCGGGGCGCCCGGCCGTGGCCGCCGCCGGTGCCGGTGCCGGTGCGGTGGTCGTCGCGGTGACGATGGTCCGCCGGTGGCGCCGGGGGCCCCGGTGACACGCCGGAATGGGATCGGCGGCCGCCGGTGACGCCGTTCGTGGCCGCCGCGGTGCAGGTCGGGCCCGTGGCCGGGCCCGTGACGCCCGCCGCCATCGCCGCCAACGTCGACGCCGCGCTGGCGCTCGTGCGCCGGTGCCACGAGGCGACCGGGGCCGCCCTGGTGGTGCTGCCCGAGACCGTGACCACCGGGTTCGCCCCGGCCATCGGCCCCGCCGAGCTGTGGGACCTGGTGGCGCCCGTCCCCGGGCCGCTCACCGAGCGGGCGCAGACGACCGCCGCCGAAAGCGGGATCCACCTCGTGTGGCCGACGTACGAGGCCGGCCCCGAGCGGGGCACCGTCTACAACTCGGCCGCCGTCATCGGCCCCACCGGCGACGTGCTGGGCGTGTACCGCAAGACGCACCTGTTCCCCGCCGAGCAGGCCTGGGTGACACCGGGCGACGACGTGCTCGTGGTCGGCACCGACCTGGGCCGCATCGGCAGCGTCATCTGCTTCGACGGCGACTTCCCCGAGCTGGTGCGGATCGAGGCCGGGCTGGGCGCCCAGGTCGTCGTGCGGCCGTCCGCCTTCCTGCGGGCCGCCGACATCTGGGAGCTGACCACCCGGGCCCGGGCCTACGACAACCACGTGTACGTGGTGGCCCCCAACGCGGTCGGCGTCGACGCCGGCGGGCACGTGTACTTCGGCAACTCGCTCGTCGTCGGGCCCACCGGCGAGGTCCTGGCCCGGGGCACCAGCCAGCCCGGCTGGGTCAGCGCCACCGTGGGCGTCGACCCCATGGCCACGATCAGCCCCGGGTCCAGCGTCCGCCAGGGGTTCGACCACCTGGCCGAGCGCAACCTGGCCCTCTACCGCCGCCACCGGGACGTGCTGGAGGCGCAGGCCAGCGCTCCGTTCCCGCCGAAGGGCACGGCGTGAGGCGCCTGCGCGTCGGGGTGGACACCGGCGGGACGTTCACCGACGTCGTCGTGCTGGACGAGGCCACCGGCCGCCTCACCACCACCAAGACGCCCTCCACGCCCGCCGACCCGGCCGAGGGCTTCCTCACCGGGGCGGCCAAGGCCCTCGACGCGGCGGACGCGACGTGGGGTGACGTCGCCTCCGTGTTCCATGGCACGACGGTGGCCACCAACGCACTGCTCCAGGGCGAGGTCACCGGCCTCGGCTTCCTCACCACCGCCGGGTTCCGCCACCTGCTGGAGATCGGCCGCCAGAGCGTCCCCGACGGCTACGGCAACTCGTACTTCTGGGTGAAGCCCGACCGCATCGTCCCCCTCCACCACGTGCGGGAGGTGCCGGAACGGCTCGACGCCAGCGGCGCCGTGCTCCGGCCGCTCGACGAGGGTGCCGTCCGCGACCAGGCCCGGTGGTTCCGGGACCGCGGCATCACGGCCGTGGGCGTGTGCCTGCTGCACGCCTACGCCAACCCCGACCACGAGCGCCGCGTCAGGGACCTGTTCGCCGACACGTACCCCGGGTGCTCGCTGTCGATCTCCAGCGACGTGCTCCGCGAGTACCGGGAGTACGAGCGGTCCGTGACCACCCTCGTGGACGCGTTCGTGAAGCCGACCATCGCCACCTACGTCCGCACGCTGGCCGAGCGCCTGCGCGAGCGCACCGGCGACGGCGTCCCCTTCTTCGTCATGAAGTCGAACGGGGGCGTGACCTCGGCCGACGGCGTGGCCGCGGCCCCCATCACCACCGTGCTGTCCGGCCCCGCCGCCGGGGCGTTGGGCGCGGCGGCCGTCACGGCCGCGGCCGGGTTCGACCGGGTGGTGACGCTCGACGGCGGCGGCACCTCCACCGACGTGGCCGTCATCCGGGGCGGGGTCCCGGCCCTCACCACCGACGCCACCATCGGCCGGTTCCCGGCCAAGGTCCCGATGATCGACATCGTCACCGTGGGCGCCGGGGGCGGGTCGGTGGCCTGGGTGTCGCCGGAGGGGGCGCTCAAGGTCGGGCCCCGCTCGGCCGGCGCCGACCCGGGGCCGCTGTGCTACGGCCGGGGCGGGACCGAGCCGACGCTGACCGACGCCGCCCTG
>DASSUD010000340.1:0-2917 GCA_035707385.1 Acidimicrobiales bacterium | reverse complement strand
GTTGTCGACCGTGTCGTCGAGCGACGCCCGCAGCGAGGCGTTGACCACCAGGAACAGCGACACGATCCCCAGCCCGATCATGAGCGCCGAGCCGGTGGAGGCGGTGCGCTTGGGGTTGCGGGCCGCGTTCTGCTGGGCCAGGCGGCCCACGATCCCCCGCACGACCGGGAGCCACCGGCCGAGGACCAGCGCCGCCGGCCGGGCGGCCACGGGGGCCAGCACGATCAGGGCCAGGAACACGCCGAGCATCCCCAGGCCGGACAGCCGCAGCGGCGACTGGCCGCCGACCTCCCGACCCGAGGCGCCGGCCGCCAGCGCGGCTCCCCCGGCCGCGCCGAGGGCAACGGCCAGCACCACCCGCCCGAGCGAGCGGTGGCTGGTGTCGATGGCCACGTCCCGCATGGCCGCCACCGGCGGGACCCGCGAGGCCCGGGCCGCGGGGACGACGGCCGACGCCATCGTGACCAGCGTCCCCACGGCCAGGGCGACGACCAGCGAGCGGGGGCGGACCACCGCCTCGGCACCGGGCACGAACGCCCCGGCCAGCCCGGTGGCCAGCGACACCCCGCCCCCGTAGCCGACCAGCGAGGCCACCACCCCGACCAGCAACGACTCGACGACCACGGCGCCGAGGACCTGGCCCCGCCCGGCGCCGAGCGCCCGCAGGAGGGCCACCTGGCGCTGCCGCTGGGCCACGATGAACGAGAAGCTGGTGTAGATCACGAACGACCCCACCAGCACCGAGATCAGGGCGAACACCAGCAGGAACGTGCGGATGCCCGTGAAGGTCTGCTGGGCGGCCTCCTGGTTCTCGGCCACGAGCGTCTCGCCGGTCACCACGTCGACGTTCACGCCGGCCAGCGCGCCCGCCACGGTGTCCCGGAGCGCGGCCTGCGTGACCCCGTCCGCGGCCTCGATGGCGATCACGTCGACCTGGCCGGGCCCGCTGAGGTACGCCTGGGCCGTCTGCGCGTCGAACAGCGTGACCGAGGTCCCGGCCGGGCTGTCGGCGGTGCCGAAGGTGACGACGCCGGCCAGCGTGGCTTCGTGGACCCCGCTCTGGGTCTGGAACATGACCGTGTCGCCGAGGGCGTAGCCGGTGCGGTCGGCGGTGCGCCTGTCCAGGGCGACCTCGGTCGGCCCGCGGGGCTCGCGGCCCTCGGCCACCTCGAAGGGGTTGAGGGCGTCGACCTCGCCCCAGTTGGTGCCGATGGTGGGCTGGCCGAAGTTGGGGTTGCCGTAGGGCTCGCCGTCGGCGGAGATCGGCCGGGTGTACCCCTGCACGTAGCCCTCGGTCGCCGCCACCCCCGGCAGCCCCGCCACCTGCTCGGCCAGGGTGGCGTCGATGCGGGGGCGGGCCACCCCGCCGCCGAAGGCGGCGTCGAGCTCGAACTGGGCCTCGCCCCGCACGGCGACGTCGGTCCCGGCGCTGAAGCCCCGGAACAGGTCGTCGTAGGTGCGGCCGATCGTGTCGGTCAGGGTCATGACCCCCGACACGAAGCCGACGCCGATGGCGACGGCCAGGAACGTGAGCACGTAGCGGCCGACGTGCGCCCGCAGGTCCCGCCGCGACAGCTTGGCCACGACGCCGGGCATCAGCTGAGGTCCAGGCTCTTGATGCGGTCGAGCACCTCGTCCGGGCTGGGCTGGGGCATCTCGCCCACGATCCGGCCGTCGGCCAGGAACAGCACGTGGTGCGCGTAGGAGGCGGCGCCCGGGTCGTGGGTCACCATGACGATCGTCTGGGCCATGTCGTCGACGGCCTCCCGCATGAACTGGAGGATCTCGTGGCTGGCCCGGCTGTCGAGGTTGCCGGTGGGCTCGTCGGCGAAGATGATCGCCGGCCGGCTGACCAGGGCCCTGGCCACCGCCACCCGCTGCTGCTGCCCACCCGACAGCTCGGCGGGACGGTGGCCGAGCCGGGACCGCAGCCCGACGGTCCGGACCACGTGGTCGATCCAGTCGCGGTCGGTGCGCTTTCCGGCCAGGGCCCGGGGGAGGGTGATGTTCTCCAGTGCCGTGAGCGTGGGCACGAGGTTGAACGCCTGGAAGACGAACCCCACCCGGTCCCGGCGCAGCCGGGTGAGCGCCCGCTCGGACAGCGTGCCGAGGTCGGTGTCCCCGATGAAGGCCTTGCCCCGGGTGAGGGCGTCGAGCCCGGCGGTGCAGTGCATCAACGTCGACTTGCCCGAGCCGGACGGGCCCATGATGGCGGTGAACCGGGCGGCCGGGAATCCCACGGTGACGTCGTCGAGGGCGGTTACGGCGGTGTCGCCCTGGCCGTAGACCTTGGTGGCGTGCACGGTGCCGGCCGCGATGGCCAGGCGGCCTATTGACCGTCTGGGCGGTAGCGCCGTCACGGCCCGCAAGTTATTCCGTTCCGGCGTCCCTCATCCGCAATGTGAACGATGAGAGACGCCGGAACGAAGGTTCCGGGGGCTCAGCTCGGCTGCTTGACCACCCGCAGATAGGGCTTCTTGGTCTCCCAGCCCTCGGGGAAGCGCTCCTTGGCCTCCTCGTCGGACACGGCGGGGACGATGATGACGTCCTCGCCCTGCTTCCAGTCGGCGGGGGTGGACACCTTGTGCTTGGCCGTGAGCTGGAGGGAGTCGATGACCCGGAGCAGCTCGTCGAAGTTGCGGCCGGTCGACTGCGGGTAGGTCAGCATGAGCTTGACCTTGTTGTCGGGGCCGATGACGAACACCGAGCGCACGGTGACGGTGTCGCTGGCGCCCGGGTGGATCATGTCGTAGAGGTCCGACACCTTCTTGTCGGGGTCGGCGATCAGCGGGTAGTTGAGCGCCGAGCCGGTGACGTCCTCGATGTCCTTGCTCCAGCCCTCGTGGTCGGAGAGGCCGTTCACCGACAGGCCGATCACCTTCACGTCACGCCTGTCGAACTCGGGCTTGAGGGCCGC
>DASSUD010000339.1:0-13841 GCA_035707385.1 Acidimicrobiales bacterium | reverse complement strand
CCCTGGTGTCACAACGGAGGTCCTCCTTGTCGCGCGACCAGCGCAACCGCTCCCGGCGCCGCTCGCCGGAGTCGTTCCGGTGCCGCCACTGCCGCCTCGACGTCCCCACGTCGGCGCCCGGCACCGCCCATCGCAACCACTGCCCCCACTGCCTGTGGAGCCGTCACGTCGACGACTCGCCGGGCGACCGGGCCGCCGCGGAGCTGTGCGGCTCGGCCATGGAGCCGATCGCCGTCAGCGTGCGCGGCGCCGGCGAGTGGGTGCTCGTCCACCGGTGCACGGGCTGCGGCACCGTGCACCTCAACCGCACCGCCGGCGACGACAACCCGCTGCTACTGGTGCGCATCGCGGTCGGGCCGCTGGCCCGACCACCGTTCCCGCTGGACCTGCTGGCCCGGATCTAGGTCCAGCTCAGAGGTCCGCGGCCCGAGGGTCGGGACGGTCGACGTCGATCCCGTAGTGGGCGATAGCCTCGGCGACCGTCTCGGCCTTCACCTCGCCCTGCTGGGCCAGGCCCCACAGCGTGGCCACGACCACCTGCGGCATGTCCACCTCGAAGAACTCCCGCAGGCGCTCCCGGGTGTCCGACCGGCCGAACCCGTCGGTGCCCAGCGGCACGAAGGGGTGGCGGACCCACCGGGCGACCTGGTCCGGCACGGCCTTCATGAAGTCCGTGACCGCCACCACCGGGCCCCCGTCGGGCCCGAGCAGCTCGGTGACGCGGGGGGTCCGGGGGGCCTCCGTAGGGTGGAGGCGGTTCCAGCGCTCGACCGACAGGGCTTCCTCCCGCAGGCGCTTGTAGCTGGTGGCGGACCACAGCTCGGCGCCCACGTCCCACCGCTCGGCCAGCTCGGCCTGCGCGGCCCGGACCGCGCCCTGAGCGGTGCCCGAGAACAGGATGGTGGCCCGGTGGGTCGGCCCGTCGGGGGCGTCGGCCCAGCGGTACAGCCCGCCGATGATGCCCTCCTCGGCGCCCTCGGGCAGCGGCGGCATCAGGTAGTTCTCGTTGTAGAGGGTGAGGTAGTAGACGACGTCGCGCTCGTCGACCAGCATCTCGCGGATGCCGTGGCGGATGATCGTGGCCATCTCGTAGGCGAACGCCGGGTCCCATGCCTCCACGGTCGGCACGGTCGAGGCCAGCACATGGCTGTGGCCGTCCTGGTGCTGGAGGCCCTCGCCCAGCAGCGTGGTCCGGCCGGCCGTGGCGCCCAGCAGGAAGCCCCGGGCCCGGGAGTCGGCGGCGGACCAGATGAGGTCGCCGACCCGCTGGAAGCCGAACATCGAGTAGAAGGTGAAGAACGGCAGCATCGGGACGCCCCGGTGGGCGTAGCTGGTGGCGGCGGCGATGAAGCTGGACATGGAGCCCGCCTCCGTGATGCCCTCCTCCAGCACCTGGCCGTCCTTCGACTCGCTGTAGGACAGCAGCAGCTGGGCGTCCACGGGCTCGTACACCTGCCCGAGCGCGGCGTAGATCTTGAACTCCTTGAACAGCGCGTCCATGCCGAAGGTCCGGGCCTCGTCCGGGATGATCGGCACCACCCGGCGACCCACGTTGGGGTCGCGGCACAGGTTCCGCAGCAGGCGGGTGAAGGCCATGGTGGTCGACACCTCCTGCTTGCCCGAGCCGGCGAGGACCTCGTCGAACGGCTTGTCCTCCGGCATGCCGAGCGGCCGCTTGGTCCGCACCACCCGGGACGGCAGCGGTCCGTCGAGCGCCTTGCGCCGGCCCAGCATGTACTCCTGCTCGACCGAGCCCTCCTCGAAGCGGATGTAGGGCGGCTCCCTGTCGTCGGCCAGGGTCCCGTCCGGGATGACGTCGGTGAGGAACAGGCGCTCGCGCAGCACGCGGAGCTGGTCGATCGTCATCTTCTTGATCTGGTGGGTGGCGTTGCGCCCCTCCACGTCGGGCCCGAGGGTCCAGCCCTTGATCGTCTTGGCCAGGATGACCGTGGGGGCGCCCTGCTGCTCGGTGGCGGCCTTGTAGGCCGCGTACAGCTTGCGGTAGTCGTGGCCGCCGCGGGGCAGGTTGCGGATGTCGTCGTCGCTCAGGTGCTCGACCATCTTGCGCAGCCGGGGGTCGGGGCCGAAGAAGTGCTCGCGGGCGTAGGCCCCCGACTCGACGGCGTAGCGCTGGAAGTCGCCGTCGACGGTCGTGTTCATCTTGTTGAGCAGCACACCATCGCGGTCCTGGGCCAGCAGCTCGTCCCAGCGGGACCCCCACACCACCTTGATGACGTTCCAGCCGGCGCCCCGGAACACGGCCTCCAGCTCCTGGATGACCTTGCCGTTGCCGCGCACCGGCCCGTCGAGGCGCTGCAGGTTGCAGTTGATGACCCAGATCAGGTTGTCGAGCTGCTCGCGGACGGGCAGCGTCAGGGCCCCCAGGGTCTCGGGCTCGTCGACCTCGCCGTCGCCGATGAAGCACCACACCTTGGTCGCGGCGGTGTCGTCGATGCGCCGGTTGTGCAGGTACTTCAGGAAGCGGGCGTGGTAGATCGAGTTGAGCGGCCCGAGGCCCATGGAAACCGTCGGGTACTCCCAGAACTGCGGCATCAGCCGCGGGTGCGGGTAGCTCGACAGCCCGCCGCCCACCTCCTGGCGGAACTGGTCGAGGTCGGCCTCTGTGAGACGGCCCTCCAGGAAGGCCCGGGCGTAGATGCCCGGCGCGGCGTGGCCCTGGATGTAGACGGCGTCGCCGGCGAGGCCGTCCTCCTTGCCGTGGAAGAACCAGTTGAAGCCCACGTCGTAGAGGGCGGCCGAGGAGGCGAAGGTCGAGAGGTGACCGCCGATGCCGTCGGCCTGCTTGTTGGCCTTGACGACCATCACCGCGGCGTTCCAGCGGATGTAGGCCCGGATGCGGCGCTCCATCTCGTCGTCGCCGGGGAACCACGGCTCCTGCTCGGGCGGGATGGTGTTGACGTAGGGAGTGGAGACGGTGGCGGGGTGGCCGACCTGGAGCTCGCGGGCCCGCTCCAGCAGCTTCGACATCAGGAACCGGGCGCGGGTGACGCCGTGCCCGCCGACGACGGCGTCGAGCGAGTCGAGCCACTCCTGGGTCTCGGTGGGGTCGGTGTCGGGCAGCTGGTGCACGAACCCGTCGATGATCATGCGCCCATGCTGGCACCTAATCGGGCCGATTGCGCCTGACCGCCGGTCAGTAGCGCGGGGCCTCCCGGCCCGGCCGCTACCGTGTCCGGCCGTGCCGCCGCGCCGCCCGACGATCGTGTTCACCGACGGTGCCTGCCTGGGCAATCCCGGCCCGGGCGGCTGGGCGTGGGCCGAGCCCGGCGGCCCCTACGCCAGCGGCGCCGATGCCCAGACCACCAACCAGCGCATGGAGATCAACGCGGCCCTCGAGGCGGTCCGGGCGCATCCCGGCCCGCTGGAGGTGGTCAGCGACTCCACCTACGTCGTGAACTGCTTCCGGGACCGCTGGTGGGAGGGGTGGCTGCGGCGGGGGTGGGTCAACTCCGCCAGGAAGCCCGTGGCCAACCGGGACCTGTGGGAGCCCCTCGTCGAGGCCGTGCGGCAGCGGGACGACGTCACCTTCCGGTGGGTGAAGGGGCATTCGGGCGACCGGATGAACGACCTGGTCGACATGCTGGCGGTCGAGGCCGCCAGGACCCAGCGCGGCCGGGTGGGCACCGCGGCCTGACGGTGCAGGTCGGCGTCGACACCGGGGGCACGTTCACGGACCTGGTGGCGGCGGACGGCCGGGTCACCAAGGTCCTGTCGACGCCGCACGACCCGGGGCGGGCCATCCGCTCGGCGCTCGGCGACGCCGGCCTCGCCGGGCGGCCGGCGCGGCTGGCCCACGGCACCACCGTGGCCACCAACGCCCTGCTGGAGCGCCGGGGCGCGACCGTCGCCCTGGTCACGACCCGCGGCCTGCGCGACGTCATCGAGATCGGGCGCCAGGACCGGCCGTCGCTGTACGACCAGCTGGCGTCCCGGCCGGAGCCCCTGGTCCGCCGGGAGCTGCGCTACGAGGTGGCCGGCCGGCTGGCCGCCGACGGCTCGGAGCTCAGCGCGGTCGAGCCGGGCGAGGTGGCGGCGCTGGCGATCGACACGGCCGCCGAGGCGGTGGCGGTGTGCCTGCTCCACGCCGACGTCAACCCGGGACACGAGGCGGCGGTGGCCGCCGTCCTGCGGGACCGGGGCCACGACGTGTCGTGCTCCCACGAGGTCTCGCCCGAGATGCGGGAGGTCGAGCGCACCGTGACGACGGTGGTCAACGCCGCGCTGCGGCCCCGGCTCCGGGCCTACCTGCGGGAGATCGACGGGGCCGCCGGCGACGTCCTCGTCATGACGTCGTCGGGTGGCCTGCTGCCGGCGGGCGAGGCGGCGGAGCTGCCGGCCGCGCTGCTCCTGTCGGGCCCCGCCGGCGGCGTGCGTGCGGGGGCGGCCGCCGCGGCGGCCAACGGGTTCCCCGACGCGGTCACGTTCGACATGGGCGGCACCTCCACCGACGTGTGCCTGATCCTCGACGGCGCCCCGGCCCCGGCGGCCGAGCGGGAGGTGGCCGGGTTCACCGTCCGGTTCCCGTCGCTCGACGTCCACACCATCGGCGCCGGCGGCGGGTCCGTGGCCCGCATCGACCCGGGCGGTGCCCTGGTCGTCGGCCCGCAGAGCGCGGGCGCCGATCCCGGCCCCGCCTGCTACGGCCGGGGCGGCGACCGGCCCACGGTCACCGACGCCGACCTGGTGGCCGGGCGCATCCCGGCCGGGGCGGCGTTCGGCGGCCTGCGCCTGGACCCGGCGGCGGCCGCCGCCGCGCTGGCCGGTGCGGGTGTGACGGCCGAGGGGGTGATCGCCGTCGTGGACGCCAACATGGAGCGCGCCCTGCGGGCGGTGTCGGTCGAGCGGGGGGTGGACCCCCGCGGGCTGGCGCTGGTGGCCTTCGGCGGCGCCGGGCCGCTGCATGCCTGCGCCCTGGCCGAGGCGCTGGGCATGCCGGCGGTGGTGGTCCCGGCCCGGGCCGGCGTGCTGTCCGCGGTCGGCCTGCTGACCGCGCCGCGCCGGCGGGACCTGGTCCGCTCCTGGCCGCACCCGGACGACCACGCGGGGCTCGACGAGGCCCTCGCCGCGCTGTCGGAGGCGGCCCGCGCCCTGGTGGCGCACGGACCCGGAGTCGAGGTGGAGGTGGAGGTGGCGCTGGACTGCCGGTACCGGGGCCAGAGCCACGAGATCAGGGTCCCCGACGTCGCGGCCTTCCACGACGAGCACCGGCGGCGCAACGGCTACGCCCGCCCCGGCGACCCGGTGGAGGTGGTCGCCCTCCGGGCCGTCGCCTCCCGCCCACCCGAGGTCCTCCCCGGCGCCGTACCCGACCCGCCCGCCCGCCTCGGCGGCGCCCGCCCGGGCCCCGCCGTCATCGCCGAGCCCGACTGCACCATCTGGATCCCCGGCGGCTGGGTCGCCCGCCCGGGTGTGGCAGGCGCCCTGGTCCTGCGCCGGGCGGGGGTCAACCCGTGAGAGCGATCGCCCCCAGGCACAGCGAGCTCATGGTGAACAGCGCCCCGAGCAGCCCGAACATCAGTACCCGCAGCTGGTCGTGGAGCCCGCGCTCGAACTTGGCCTCCAGCTTGAGCTCGAACTCGTCGAACTTCGTCTCGACACCGACGAAGCGGGCGTCGATCCTCTCGAACCGGGCGTCGACCTTCTCGAACCGGGCATCGAGGCTGACCTCGAGGGCAGCGAATCGAGCGTCGACGAGACCGAAGCGCGCGTCCATGCGCTCGTCGAGACGCTCCTCCATCTCGTGGATGTCGCCCCGCAGGTCGTGCAGGTCGTCGTTCACACGACGAATGTCGTCCTTGACGACGCGTATGTCGTCCTTCACGACATTTACGTCGTCCTTGGTGGCCACGTCGGCCCGGCCGACCGGTGGCAGCAGGCTCATCAGCGTGTCTGCTCGCTCGGTGCCGAGCACCTCCTCCACCCCAAGGTACAGCTCGTGGCGAGCGCGTTCATCTATCACGGGGAGCATGCTAGCACCCTGGTATGACACCGAAGATCACCGATGGCACTGAACCCCGCCGAACTGCAGGTGCTGATCTCCCGGCTCACCGGCATCGCCGAGGAGATGGGGGCGGTCCTGCGGCGGGCCGCGTTCAGCCCCAACATCAAGGAGCGGGCCGACTGCTCGGCGGCGCTGTTCACGCCGGGCGGCGAGATGCTGGTGCAGGCCGAGCACATCCCCGTCCATCTGGGGTCGATGCCGGCCAGCGTGCGGGCCGCCGTCGACGCCTTCGGGGACCGGCTGCGGCCGGGCGACCAGGTCGTGCTGAACGACCCCTTCGCCGGCGGCACCCATCTCAACGACCTGACGCTCGTGGCCCCGTGCTTCGTGGGGGAGCGGCTCGTGGGGTGGGCGGCCAACCGGGCCCACCACGCCGACGTCGGCGGGTCCGCCCCCGGGTCGATCCCGGCCGACGCCACCGAGATCTACCAGGAGGGCCTGCGCATCCCGCCCACCCTGCTCGACGACGGGCTCCGCCGCCTGCTGCTGGCCAACTCCCGCACCCCGGGGGAGCGGGTGGGCGACCTCGACGCCCAGGTGGGCGCCAACGTCACCGGAGCGGACCGGCTGGCCGCGCTGGCCGGGGCGGGGGCGCCGCTGCACGAGGTGGTGGACTACGGCGAGCGCCGGATGCGGGCCGCGCTGGCCGGCCTGCCCGACGGCACGTGGCGGGCGGAGGACGTGCTCGACTCGACCGGCGCCGCAGCCGACCAGCAACGCCCCGCCCGGGTGGTGGTGGCCGTGACGGTGGCCGGCGACGAGGTGACCGTCGACTTCACCGGCACCGACCCCCAGGCCCGCGGCAACGTCAACGCGGTCGAGGCGGTCACGGTGTCCGCCGTGTCCTACGCCCTGCGCTCGGCCGTCGACCCCACCATCCCCGCCAACGGCGGCGCCATGCGCCCGGTGCGGGTCCTGGCCCCGGCGGGGAGTCTGGTGGCCGCCCGGCCCCCGGCGGCGGTCGGAGCCGGCAACGTCGAGGTCAGCCAGCGGGTGGCGGACGTGTGCCTGGCCGCGCTGGCCGGGCCGTGCCGGGACCGCGTCCCCGCCGCCGGCCAGGGCACGATGAACAACGTGCTCGTGGGCGGCGACGGCTGGGTCTACTACGAGACGCTGGCGGGCGGGCAGGGCGGCCGGCCCACGGCGGCGGGCATGAGCGGCGTCCACACCGGCATGACCAACACGAGGAACACCCCGATCGAGGCCCTGGAGCGGTCGTTCCCGCTGCGGGTGCTGCGCTACCGGCTGCGCCGGCACAGCGGGGGCGCGGGCGAGCACCCGGGCGGCGACGGGCTGGAGCGGGACCTCGGGGTCCTGGAGGACTGCACGGTCAGCCTCATCACCGAGCGCCGGGTGTCGTCGCCGCCCGGCCTGTGGGGCGGCGCCCCCGGAGCGCCCGGCGAGAACTGGCTGCTGCCCGGGGGCGACGAGGACCGGGCCGAGCGCCTCGCGGACAAGTGCACGGTCCGGCTGCGCGGGGGCGACGTCCTGCGCATGCTGACCCCGGGCGGCGGGGGGTGGGGACGACCCGGGCACACGGGCGACAGGCCCACCCGGCCCGGTGAGTAGGCGATTTGGCGTCTCTCACTGCGCTATTGCGACGTGAGAGCCGCCAAATCGCGGTGGTCGGCCGGGCGGGCCACCCCACTAGCCTCGGTCCCGATGCACGGTCCCGGCGCGCCGCCCGCGGTCGACGTGACCGGTCTGCACGTGGTGCGGGGCGGCCGCCTGGTGGTGGACGACGTGTCGTTCGCGGTGCAAGCGGGCCAGGTCACCGGGCTGCTGGGGCCCAGCGGCTGTGGGAAGACGACGATCATGCGCTCGATCGTGGGCGTGCAGATCGTGGCCGGGGGGACCGTGGAGGTGCTGGGCGAGCGGGCCGGGTCCCCGGGGCTGCGGTCCCGGGTGGCGTACATGACCCAGGCGCCGTCGGTGTACGGCGACCTCACCGTGCGGGGCAACCTGCGCTACTTCGCCCGCATCCTGGGGGCGCCGCCCGCCGACGTGGACCGGGTGATCGGCGAGGTGGGGCTCGGCCGCCATGCCGGCAGCCTCGTGGCCCGGCTGTCGGGCGGGGAGCGGTCCCGGGTCTCGCTCGGGACCGCGCTGCTCGGCACGCCGGAGGTCCTGGTGCTCGACGAGCCCACGGTGGGTGTCGACCCGGTGCTGCGGCGAGACCTGTGGGCGCACTTTCGGCGCCTGGCCGAGAAGGGCGCCAGCCTGCTGGTGTCCAGCCATGTGATGGACGAGGCCGCCCGCTGCGACCGGCTCCTGCTGGTGCGGGAGGGCCGCCTGCTGGCCGACGACACCCCCGGCAACCTGCTGGCGCGCACGGGGTCGGCCAACGTCGAGGACGCCTTCCTGGCCCTCATCGAGCCCGGTGGCGCACCGGCGGGAGCGGCGCCGTGACGGCGGCCCGGACGCTGGCCACGGCAAGGCGGGTGCTGCTCCAGCTGCGCCACGACCCCCGGACCCTGGCGATGCTGCTGGTGGTGCCGGTGGCGCTCATGGGGCTGCTGGCCTGGATACTGCCCGGGCGGGTGTTCGACCTGTGGGGGCCGCCGCTGCTCGGGATCTTCCCGCTGCTGGTCATGTTCCTGGTCACCTCGGTGGCCACGCTCCGGGAGCGCACCAGCGGCACCCTGGAGCGCCTGCTGTCGATGCCCGCGGGCCGGGGCGACCTCATCTTCGGCTACGCCGTCGCCTTCGGGCTGCTGGCGCTGGTGCAGGCGGTGGTGGTGTCGTCGCTGGCCTTCGGGGCCTTCGGGATGGACGTGGCCGGCTCGGCCTGGCTGGTGGGCGTGGTGGCCGTCGTCGACGCCCTGCTGGGCACGGCGCTGGGCCTGTTCGTGAGCGCCTTCGCCCGGACCGAGTTCCAGGCGGTGCAGTTCATGCCGCTGGTGCTCGTCCCCCAGCTCCTGCTGTGCGGCCTGATCGTGGCGGTCGACGACCTGCCGACCGTGCTCCGCTGGCTGGCCCGCGCCCTGCCGCTGACCTATGCGGTCGACGCCACCCGGGAGGTGATCCACTCGGCCACCACCACCGCCGCGTTCCGGGCCGACGTCGCCCTCCTCGCCGCCTACGCGCTGGCCCTCCTCGCCCTCGGCGCCGGGACGCTGCGCCGCCGCACGGCATGACGCAGGCCCTGCTCGACCGCGACCGGGATGGTGAGCGGCACGATGACGACGATTGACGCCGGCGCCCGGGAGGCGCTGCACCAGGTGGCCGCCCACGTGCTGGCGCGGCGGCGCTTCGCGGCCACGGGCCGCGTCGGGCTGCGGCCGGCTCCGGGCGGGCTGGCCACCCCCGCGTTCGGCGACGGCGAGGTGGTACGGGTGTCCGGCGGCGTGCTGGTCGTCGAGCGCGCGGGCGGGACGCGGGCCGAGCCGCTCACCACGCTGGGCCGGGCGGCGGAGCTGGCCGGCGTCGACCTGGCCGAGAAGTTCTCCGCGGGGCCGGAGACGCCGCCACTGCCGGATCCCGGCGCACCGCTGGGCGTCGACGCGGCGGTGACCCGGTCCCTGGGGTCGTGGTGGGGGCTCGGCGCCGACGTGATGGACGAGGTCGTGGCCACCACCCGGGACGTGTCGGGCTCCTCGGCGGCCCAGCTGTGGCCGGAGCACTTCGACCACGCCTGCACGCTGGTGGTCCGGGGCGAGGTGCAGGTCAACGTGGGCGCCTCGCCCGGCGACGGCTTCGAGCCGTCGCCCTACCTGTACGTGGGGCCGTGGGGCCCGGACCGCCCGGGCGACCCGGCGTACTGGAACGCCCCGTTCGGGGCCGTGCTGCGCCGGTCCGAGATGGACGGCCGGGCGGAGGCGCTGGCCTTCCTGCGTCGCGGCATCGACCTGGTGGCGCGGGGCTGAGCGGTCACGTGTCCCGCAGGCCGGGATGCCGGCGGGCCACCACCCGGGTCAGCAGCGTGGGGGGCACCAGCGGCGCGGTCCAGGCGGCGGCCCAGTTGGCGGCCCCGGGGATGACGTGGGCGTGGCCCCGGTCGAGGCCGTCGACCGCGGCCCGGGCCACCTCCGTGGCCTCCACCCACATGAACCGCGGCAGGGCGGCGTCGGCCTCGGCGGCGTCGAAGCCGGCGGTCTCGGCGAACTCGGTGCGGACCGGGCCCGGGCACAGGACGGTGACGGTCACGCCCGCGCGCCGCACCTCCTCCCGCACCGCCCGGCTGTAGGAGAGGACGAACGCCTTGGAGGCGGCGTAGCCGGCCTGGCCGGGCAGGGGCTGGAAGGCGGCGGTGGAGGCGATGTTGAGCACCGCGCCCCGCCCCCGCTCGACCATGCCCGGCAGGAACAGGCTGGTGAGGTGGGCCAGCGCCTCGACGTTGGTGCGCAGCATGGCCAGCTCGGCCGCCGGGTCGTTGCGGTGGACCGGGCCCACGGTGCTGAGCCCGGCTCCGTTGACCAGCACGGACGGCTCGAGCCCGCGGGCGGCGATCTCGTCGGCGAGGCGGTGGCGGGCGTCCTCGTCGGTGAGGTCGGCGGCCACCACCTCGGCGCGGACGTTGTTGGCGACGGTCACCTCGCCGGCCAGGTCACGGAGGCGGTCCTCGCGCCGGGCGACCAGCGTGAGGCCGTGACCCCGCTCGGCCAGCCGCCGGGCGATCTCGCGGCCGATGCCCGAGGACGCCCCGGTGACGACAGCGGTGCGGTCCGGAGCGGGGGAAGGTAGGGCCATGTCCCCGGATCGTAGGCCCCGCCTACAGCGCGATGAGCACGGCCGCCGCGGCGGCCACGCCGAGCCCCACGCGCTGCACCGCGCTGAGGTACTCGCCCAGCACGTAGCGGGCCAGGAGCACGGTGCCGGCCGGGTAGAGCGCGGTGAGCACCGCCACCACGGACAGGAGCCCGTGGTCCAGCGCCGACAGGAGCAGGACGTTGGCCCCCGCGTCGAGGACGCCGCAGGCGACGACGGCGCCCACGGCCCCCCGGGGCGGGGCCGCGGCGGTGATGCGGGCGGCGCCCAGGGCGGCGAACAGGGACACCGAGGCGGCGCGGGCGCCGACCAGCGGCCAGATGCCGGCACCCGCGCTGGCGTGCTCGATGGTCACGAAGAACGAGCCGAAGGCGAGCCCGGCGCCCACCGCCAGCGCCAGGGCCTGCCAGCGGACCGGCCCGGCGTCTGCCGCCGTCGTGTCCCGGGACACCAGCACGATCGCCCCGAGCGCCAGGGCGATGCCGGCGAGTGCCGCCGGGCTGGGCCGCTCGCCGCCCGCCAGCCCGGCGACGACCGGCACCGCGGCCGACAGCAGGGCGGCGATGGGCGCCACCACGCTCATGGTCCCCACGGCCAGGCCCCGGTAGAACAGCGCCACGCCGGTGCCGCCGAGCAGGCCGGCGCCGGCGCCGATGGCCAGGGCCCGCTCGCTGGGATCGCCGCCGAGGAGCGGCGCCAGGGCCACCAGCATGACCAGGCCCACCAGGTGCGACCACAGCACCACGACGGTGGCGGACTCGCGACGGGCGGCGACCCCGCCGAGGAAGTCGCCGACTCCGTAGGCCACGGCGGCGCTGAGGGCGAGGAGGGCGGCCATCCGGGCAGGCTAGCGGTCGCTGTGTTGTACCGCGCGGTCATTATCTCGTACCGGCGGGCTAGCCTCCCCCCATGCCCTCGCCCGAGGACGTGGCCGTGGCCGTGGCCCGCAACACCCGCCGCCTGCGGGTCGAACGCGGCTGGAGCCTCGACGCCCTGGCCCAGCGCAGCGGGGTGAGCAAGGGCATGCTGGTCCACCTCGAGGGGGCCCGGACCAATCCCAGCCTCGGCACCCTGTGCAAGGTGGCCGAGACGCTCGGCGTGTCCCTGGCCGGCCTGGTCGAGCTGCACGAGCCGCCGCCCGTGCTGGTGGTCGCGCCCGGCGACGTGTCCCGCCTGTGGACGGGCGATGCCGAGGGCAGCGCGGGCGACCTGCTGGTGGGCTACGACGAGCGCGAGCACCTCGAGCTGTGGCACTGGTCGCTCGCACCGGGCGGGTCCCACGGCTCCGAGGCCCACGCCGAGGGCACCCGGGAGATGCTCCACGTGGTGGCCGGCACGCTGACCCTGGTGGTCGGCGACGACGAGCACCGCGTCCCCGCCGGTGGGGCCGCGCTGTTCCACGCCAACCGCCCCCACGGCTACCGCAACGACGGGGGGCGCCTGGTCCGGTGGGTCATGGTGGTCGCCCAGCCCGACGCCGACCTCGACGTCGACCTGGCCCAGTGGCGGGCCGGCGGCGCCCAGGACTCGCAGGCTTGACCGGGCAGTCAATACATTCGGCCCATGGACCTCAACGGGATCTCAGCCATCGTCACCGGCGGCGCCTCCGGGCTCGGCGCCGCCACGGCCCGGGGGCTCGCCGGCCGCGGCGCCCACGTCGTGCTCGCCGACCTCGACCGCCAGGCCGACAAGGGCGAGGAGCTGGCGAAGGACCTGGGCGGCCTGTTCGTGGCCACCGACGTCACCAAGACCGACGAGATCATCGCCGCCGTCGAGGCCGCCAAGGACATGGGCCCGCTGCGCGCCCTCGTCACCGCGGCCGGCATCGGCTGGGCCACCCGCACGGTCGGCAAGGACGGGCAGTACGCCTCGGCCCACAACCTCGACATGTTCAAGACGGTGGTCGGCATCAACCTGGTCGGCACCTTCGACTGCGTCCGCCTGGCCGCCACCGCCATGTCGCAGACGGAGCCGCTGGCCGACGGCGAGCGGGGCGCCATCGTCACCGTGGCGTCGGTGGCGGCCTTCGACGGCCAGATCGGCCAGGCCAGCTACTCGGCGTCCAAGGGCGGCGTCGTCGGCATGACCCTGCCCGTGGCCCGGGACCTCTCGGCCATCGGCGTGCGGGTCAACTGCATCGCCCCCGGCCTCATCGACACGCCCATCTACGGGCAGGGCGAGGGCAGCGAGGCGTTCAAGGAGAAGCTCAAGCGGGACGTGCTGTTCCCGAAGCGGCTGGGCACCGCCGACGAGTTCGCCGGCATGGCGCTCGAGCTGCTGTCGAACAGCTACATGAACGCCGAGGTGATCCGCGTCGACGGCGGCGTGCGCATGCAACCCAAGTGATCCGACTCCGGCGGCCCGGCGGGCGCTCGACCCGATGTGGTAGACCCGCTGGCGCGTCGTTCGCGGGGTGATGTCGGTACGCGCCAACCGGGGTGGCGCGCTGGGGGAGGCAGCATGACGAAGCGCCTGTTCGCCATGGCGGCCGTGGTCGTGGCCTCGCTGGCCGGTGCCGGCGGGCCGCCCGCCGGGGCGCAGTCCCAACCGCCGCCCCCGGCCGGCATCGCGGTCGACGACGACACGCCCACCCCCGGGCAGGCGATCACGGTGACCATGAGGACCTGCCCGGCCGGGGCCCGCGCGCTGTTCGGGGTCGACCTGGTGCTGGTGGGCTCGGCCCGGGCCGGCGGCGACGGCGTGGCCACCGCCGCCGTCACCGTCCCGCCGTCCGTGGTCCCCGGGCCGCACACGGTGTCGGGCTGGTGCCTCGGCGCCGGTCTCCGGCCGCTGTTCCTGCGCACGCCGATCACGGTGGTGGCCGACCAGCCGGCGCCGGCCGTGCCACCGCCGCCGCCCGCCCAGCCCGACGCGGCCGTCCCGCCGCCCGCAGACCACGGCGCAGCCGTCCCGCCGCCGGACGGCGGTCGCGGCCCGGGAGGCGCGGCGGGCGGGCCGGCGCCCGGCGGCGGGAGCCCCACGCCGCAGCCCGTCCCGGCTCCGTCGCCCGACGCCGCGGCCGGGCCGGCCCTGCCGACCGGCGCCCCCGCGGCCGACGGCGACCCGGCCACCGCGGCGCCCGCCCCCGTGGCCAACCGCGCCGCCCCGGCGG
>DASSUD010000338.1:0-6002 GCA_035707385.1 Acidimicrobiales bacterium | reverse complement strand
CTGGGCCACGTTGCCGCAGATGATGTCCTGGACGTCGGCCCGGTCGATCGAGGGCACCTGGTCCATGAGCGCCACGAGCACGTCGGCCATCAGCTCGTCGGCCCGCTTGTCGACGAGCGAGCCCTTGTTGGCCCGCCCGATCGGGCTGCGGGTGGCGGCGACGACCACGGCGTCGTTGAGTTCGGGCATTGCGGTGCTCCTCTGCGTCGGATGGGTGGGAGTGGTCGGGGTCAGCCGGCGCGGGACGTCCGCCGCTCGTAGTCCGGGGGCAGGTCGTCGGCCGGGATCTCGTCCATGACGGTGACCGTGTCGGCCTCGTCGAACGGTGCCGAGGGCGCGTCGGCCACCTCGCCGGGCAGGAACCGCTCGCCGTTGTTCATGTAGCGGTACATGCCCGTGCCCTCGGCGCCGGTCTCGTCCTGCCCGGTGGCGTCGGCGTCCCACCAGATGAGGGTCACGTCGTCGGACCCGGCGTAGTCGGGCCAGGGCCAGCGGTGGTTGCCGTAGGACGCGCCGAACACGGTGCGGTACCCGCCGATGGGCTTGTAGGAGAACATGGCGTCCCGGTAGGTCTCGGGCGTCAGGTCGGGCCCCGCCAGGTGGATGCCGGCGAAGAGCCGCCCGAAGTCGAAGATGTTCGGGTACTGCTCGAGGGTCTCGCCCAGGTACCACGACACCCAGTTGCCGGCCTCGTCCACCACGTCGGGATCGACCCGGGCCAGCAGGAACGAGAGGCCGAAGGCGTGGCTCCACTGCTCCTGGTCGTAGCGCCGGGCGAAGGCGGTGGCGTCGGTGCCGGTGGACCCGGTGACGATCCACTCCGGGAAGTAGTCCTGGTTGGTGGCCGCCTCGGTCAGGTAGATCGGGAAGAAGGGGTCGCCGGCGAAGATGACGCTGGTGACGCCCTCGTCCTTGAGGCGGGCGACGATGGTGGCGGCGTCCTCGGGGGCCCGGGTCAGGTCGAGGATGTAGGGGATGCGGTCGGCCAGCTCGACGCCGGATTCGCCCAGCCGCTCCTCGAAGAAGTCGACGCCGGGGCCGCGGGAGCCGTCGGCCGTCTCGTAGTACACGATGCCGAAGGTGCGCTCCTGGTCCTGGAACGCGGGGTCGCCGGCGAACTCGGCCGGCTCGCCGGCCAGGTGGTTGGCGACGTAGTCGGCCCGGTGCACGTAGCCCTGGGTCGAGGCCATGGTGGCGCCCCAGGCGTGGGGGGCCAGCTCGTCGTAGAGCTCCTGGGGCTGGCCGGTGGCGCACAGGCACACGACCCCGCGGGCGGCCAGCTCCTCGGCGTAGACGTTGGTCTGAGCCGGCCCGCCGATGACCGCGAAGGCGCCGATGTCGTCGGCGATCTTGATGGCGTCGGCCCGGGCGGCGGCGTCGTCGGAGGCGGAGCCGGTGGCGTCGACCTCGACGACGGTGACCGTCCGCCCGTAGGTCTCGTACAGGGCGTTGTAGGCCTCGACCACCTGGGCACGGTACTGGTCGAGCTCCTCGTCGGTGGGCGCGTCCTCGCCGGCGATCTCGTCGCCGATGGCGGTGGCCGTCGGGTCGTCCTGGCCGTTGTAGAAGGCGACGACGATCTCGTCGGCGGTGACGCCGCTGGAGGTCTCGCCGCCGTTGTCACGGTCCTCCGGCCACACGGGCACGCAGTTGGGCGCGTAGACCGACGGGATGGCCAGGCGCCCCGTGTCGGGGTCGCAGTCGGGCGCGTCGAGCGGGTCCTCGTCGGGGAAGGCGGCCAGCGCGGGCGGCTCGCCGTCCGTGGCCGCCGACGACGACCCGGCTTCGTCGCCGTCGTCTCCTCCCCCGCCCACCACGGCACCGATGCCCAGCGCGGCGGCGGCCACCACGATGACCGCCAGCACCGGCCAGTAGCGCGCCAGGCCCGACCGCTTCTTCGGCGTATCGCCCATCTCGTCCCCCTCGGACTTGCTGCCCCTCCGTCACGGTCGCCGCGGCGGGCGCCGACCGGACGAGCTATCTTGACCTGAGGTCAAGTTAGCAGCGGAACTCTGCCCGGGGGGGATCGATGACGCTCGCGCTGCGCGCTCCGACGAACGCTGTCCGCTCATCGTGGCGAGCCTCCTCCGTGCCGTCCACCGCTGCCGTCGTGGTCGCGCTCGTCGTGATCCAGCAGGTCCTGTGGCCCGCGCCCGCCGGTGTGCTGGTGCGGGGCGTCATCATCGGCGGCCTCACCGCGCTGATCTCGCTCGGCATCGCCCTCGTCTACCGGGCCAACCGCATCGTGAACTTCGCCCAGGGCGACCTCGGCACCGTGCCGACGATGGGGGCGGTGCTGCTCATCGTGGGCCCGGGGGTGCCCTGGTTCGTCGCCCTCGTGCTCGGGCTGGTGGTGGCGGCGCTGCTGGGCGCGCTGACCGAGTTCCTCATCATCCGGCGCTTCGCCTCGGCGCCCCGGCTCATCCTGACCGTCGCCACCCTCGGCGTGGCCCAGGTGTTCGCCGCCCTGGCCCTCGGCCTGCCGTCGCTGGCCAACAACGCCTTCCCCGGCACCTTCGACATCTCCCCGCCGACGTCCTACCCGTCGCCGTTCGACCTCACCTTCGAGATCCCGCCGGTCATCTTCCACGGCAACGACGTGATCGCCGTCGTGGCCGTGCTGGTCTGCATCGCCGCGCTGGTCGCCTTCTTCCGGTTCACCAACACCGGCATCGCCGTGCGGGCCAGCGCCGAGAGCGCGGACCGGGCCATGCTGCTCGGCATCCCGGTGAAGCGGGTCCAGATGGTGGTGTGGGCGATCGCCAGCGTGCTGGCCTTCGTGGCCGTGTTCCTGCGGGCGGGCGTGGTCGGCGTGCCGCTCGGGTCCGTGCTGGGACCGGCGATCCTGGTGCGGGCGCTGGCCGCCTGCGTCATCGGCGGCATGACCAACATGCCGCTGATCGTGGCCGGGGCCGTCACGCTCGGCGTGATCGAGCAGGCCATCGTGTGGAACTCCGACGAGCCGGCCCTGCTGGCCGCCGTCCTGTTCGTGATCGTGCTGGCCGTGCTGCTGGTGCAGAAGCGCGAGCGCCTGTCCCGCGGCGAGGGCCTGTCGTCCTGGCAGGTGGTCACCGACGTGCGGCGCATACCGGCGGAGCTGGCCGACCTGCCCGAGGTCAGATGGGTGATGCGGGGGCTGCTCGCGCTGCTGGCGGCGCTGGTGCTGTCCCTGCCGGTGCTGCTGTCGACCAGCCGGCTCGACCTGGTGGGCGTGATCCTGGTCTACGCCATGGTCGGCGTGTCGCTGGTGGTGCTGACCGGCTGGGCCGGGCAGGTGAGCCTGGGGGCCGTCGCCTTCCTGGCCATCGGGGCCGCCGTCGGCGGGGCGGTGACGGCCCGGCTGGGCTGGGACCTGTCCATCGCCCTCGTGCTCGCGGGGCTGGTGGGGGCGGCCATCTCGATCGTGATCGGCCTGCCCGCGCTGCGCATCCGCGGCCTGCTGCTGGCCGTGACCACGCTGGCCTTCGCCCAGGCCGTGGCGGTCTACGGGCTCAACCGCTCGCTGTTCGACTGGTGGTTGCCGCTCGGGCGCCTCGAGCGGCCCGACCTGTTCGGGCTCGTCCCCATCGCCAGCGAGACGAACTACTACTACTTCGTCGTCTCCTGCCTGCTGCTGGTGCTGTCGGTGGCCAAGCGGCTGCGCCGCTCCCGGGTGGGCCGGGTGATGATCGGCGTGCGGGAGAACGACCGGGCGGCCCAGGCCTTCGGCGTCAGCCCGGTGCGGGCCAAGCTCACCGCCTTCGCCGTGTCCGGGTTCGTCGCCGCCTTCGCCGGGGCCGTGTTCGTCCACCACCAGCAGAGCCTCGGCATCCAGCCCTACGCCACCGAGCAGAGCCTGGCGGTGTTCGCCATGGTGGTCATCGGCGGCCTCGGCTCGCTGCCCGGCGCCATCCTCGGCGCCGTCTACGTGATGGGCCTGCAGTACTTCCTGCCCGACGAGCTGGCGTTCTTCGCCGGCGGCGCCGGGCTGCTGCTGGTGCTGCTGACCCTGCCCGGCGGCCTCGGCTCGCTGCTGTACCTGGCCCGGGACGAGTACCTGCGCTGGGTGGCCCAGCGCCGCCAGATCATGGTGCCGAGCCTGTTCGCCGACGCGGCCGACATGTCCGCGGTGGGCCTGTCCCGCGAGCGGGGCATGGCGTTCCTGCGGGAGATCGCCGACCGGATGGACGCCGGCGACCAGTCGGCGCTGTGGGCCCCCGACCTTCCGCCCCCGCTGGCGGTCGGACCCGAGGAGGAGACCGCCGTCGAGGTCGCGGCCGAGGCGGACGCGGCCCCCGCGGACGCTACCGAGTCCGCGGGGAGGGCCCAGTGACCGCCACCGACGCTCCCGAGACACCGGACACCCCGGACGCCGCCGCCCGTGAGGAGGGATCCGAGCGGGACAGACTGACCCTCCGCCAGCGGTTCCACGAGTTCCGGCCCTCGGTCCTCACCCGCGGGGCGCCGACCGGTCCGCTGCTCGTGCTGTTCGGGCTGAACGCGGTCGACGAGTTCGACCGCGAGGCGGCCAGCATCCTGCTGCCCGACATCCGGGACGCCTTCGGGCTCGACATCCAGGGGGCGCTGACCCTCACCTCGATCATCGGGTTCATGTTCTTCTTCCTGGAGATCCCGATCGCCCACTTCTCCGATCGGTACCGGCGGACCCGCATCGCCGCGGGTGGGGCGGCCCTCTGGGGCGTGTTCGCGGTGTTCTCCGGGCTGGCCCCGACCGTGTGGCTCTACGCCGTGGCGCGGGCCGGCGCCAGCTCCGGCCGGGCGGTCAACCAGGGGACCCACCCGTCGCTGCTGGCCGACTACTACCCCATCGACGCGCGGCCCGGGGTGTACGCCGCCCACCGCGCCGCGAGCCCCGTCGGCCAGTTCATCGGGCCGATCGCCGCCGGCCTCATCGGCTACTGGCTCGGATGGCGGTGGTCGTTCATCCTCCTCGGCATCCCGACGCTGGTCCTGGTCATGATCGCCCTGCGCCTGAGAGAACCCGTGCGGGGCTACCACGAACGCTCGCTCATGACCGACGACGAGGAGACGGCGCTCACCGAGGAGAAGCCGGCGTCGCTGACCGAGGCGTGGCGCATCGCCTGGCAGATCCGCACGCTGCGCCGCCTGTGCGTGACCGTCCCGTTCCTGCTGATCCCGACGGTCGCTCTGGCACCACTGCTCCAGCTGTTCTACGAGGAGGAGCTGGGCCTCAACACCGCCGAGCGGGGCCTGCTGGCCGCCACCACCGAGCCGTTCCAGTTCGTCGGCCTGTTCGTGGGCGTCCCGATGGCCGCCCGCTTCCTCCGCAAGGACCCCGCCAAGATCGCACCGTTCCTCGGCACCGCCGCGGGCCTGCAGGTGGTGGTGGTGTTCGTGCTCGTGATGACGAAGAACCTGCCGCTCGTCATCGTGATGCGGTCGGCGCTCGCCATCACCCTCGCCGCGGTGTTCCCGGTGCTGGTCGCCACCGTGTCGCTCATCAACCCGCCCCGCATCCGCTCGGTCGGCTTCTCGATCGTCAACCTGTTCATCCTCCCGATCCTGCTGGTGCAGCCGATCATCGGCGGCCTGGCCGACGACTGGGGGCTCACCCGGGGGATCCTGCTGCTGTGCCCGCTGACGCTGGTCGGCGCGGTGCTGATCGCCACCTCCGGCAAGTTCCTGGCCTCCGACATCGACAAGGTCCGCACCGCCACCGTGACGATGGCGGAGGTGCGGGCCGCCCGGAAGCGGGGCGAGGCCAAGCTGCTGGTAGTCCGGCACCTCGACGTCCACTACGACTCGGTGCAGGTGCTGTTCGACGTCGACTTCGAGGTGGGCGAGGGCGAGATCGTGGCGCTGCTCGGCACCAACGGCGCCGGCAAGTCGACGCTGCTGCGGGCCATCTCCGGCCTGGTCGACCCGTCCGGCGGGGCCATCGTGTTCGACGGCACCGACATGACCTACACCCCGCCCAACGAGGTGGTGGGCCGGGGCGTGGTCCAGGTCCCGGGGGGCAAGGGCGTGTTCCCCACCCTGAC